>CALEYZ010000184.1 GCA_937928195.1 uncultured Limnohabitans sp. | reverse complement strand
GACTCAAGAGAAAGCGCCTGCTGTCGATGCTATTGAAAGTAAAGCTGCGTCCGCTGTGGCGGCAGCAGAAATTCAAGAGCCGGTTTACGAAGCAGAGCCAGAGATGGACTTCCCAGCTCGCGTTATCAACATCAAAATCGAGAATGACCAGTTGCGTGCACGCCTGGACAAGCTTGAGTAAAGGAACTCGACATGAGCACTCAACCTACCACTGGCGGGCACGATCACGGCCACCACGATGCGCACGCGGCACCCGCTGCGGCCCCCACCGTCGACAACGATGAGTTGGAGGGCATCAAGATGGTGGCCCTCGAGTCGGCCGAACTGGCCACGCGCTCTGCCAACTTGGCAGTGGGTGCTGGCGAGAACATGAAAAAAGCCACGCAACATCTTGAAGCCCTGATGCAGGAAAACAAGAAGAAGCATCAACTCATGTTGGGCATTGCGGGCGGCTTGATGGTCTTTGTGGCCATTGTCTTTGCCACGGTGGTCTTCAGCCTCAAGTCACGCATCACCCAAATGGACGCCATGCTCGAGTCCTTGAGCAAACACATTGTGGAATTGAACGACTCGATGGAGTTGGTGGGTTCGGTCAACGAAGGCCTGCAAGCCATGGTGTCCAAACAAGACGAAATCTCCAAGATGCAGGGCAGCTTGGAAGCACGCCTGAACGAGGCCATCAAAAACGCCGAAAGCGTGCCCGAAAAAACCGCGCAACAAGTCGGTGAAAAAGGTCAAATTTTGGCCACCCAGGTGAAGTCCTTGGAAGGCCGCTTCATGCAGCAATCCAAAGCCCTCAATGCGTTGGCCAGTCAGGTCAATGGTCTGCAAGGTGCCGTGGGTGAAACGGGCACTTTCAAAAAGGAAATGGAAGCCCTGGCACGTTTGCAAAAAGAGCGACAAGCCGCCGAGAATGCAGCAGCGGCCAAGTCGGCCGCTCAGTCTGACGCAGCCACCAAAGCGGCCAACGCTGCGGCCATTGCAGCCGCCAAACAAAAAGAGCGCATGGTTCAGTACCCTCGCACCCAACAAGAAGCCACCCCTGTGGGCACCAGTGGTGTCTTAAGCACCAAGCCTTAACGCGTTGGCATTCAGCACGGCGCTTAAACGGCGTCTGTGCCTGTGTCTGTGTTGGCCACAGGCAAAGTGCCTTGGCGCAAGTCGTACTTGTTGAGTTTTTCAATCAAGGTGGTGCGCTGCAAGTTCAACAAGCGCGCTGTTTGCGACACGTTGCCATCGGTGCGATTGAGTGCTTGCACAATCAAATCGCGCTCAATGTCGGCCAAGCGGTCTTTCAATGACAAGCCTTCTGGCGGCAAGCTGGGCAAGCCTTGCGCCAGCATGATGATGTCTTCCACTTCGTTGTGCATGTCCATGGCCAAGGGTGGCGCGGGATTGGCAAAAGGGTTCATCACTTCGGCATTGGCACTCTGGTGCATGTCTTTGGCACTCAAGGGCGCCACAATTTCCAAAGAATCGGCAACAGGTGTCTGCACGCGCTCGGCTTGCAGCGTGCGCAAACCTTTGGGCAGCAAAGACGAAGGCACCGATGCCAAGCTGAGCAACTGGCCACTGAACAAGGTGTTGAAGCGATCGACCAAGTTGGACAACTCGCGCACATTGCCAGGCCATGCGTAGTCTTTCAGCGCTTCTAGAAAATCACCCGTGAAGGTGATGGGCGTTTGGCCTTTGCTCGCAAAATGCTCGGCAAAGTGGGTCAACAATGCGGGCACGTCTTGCGACCTTTGACGCAAAGACGGCGTGTTCAAAGGCAAGACATTGAGTCGGTAATACAAGTCTTCGCGGAATCGGCCCGCTTCAATTTCGGCTTCGAGGTCTCGGTGAGTGGCCGCCACTACGCGCACATCGACGGCCACCGATTTGAGTCCCCCCACAGGATCCACGGTGCGCTCTTGCAACACGCGCAGCAACTTGACCTGCATGTCCAAAGACAAATCACCAATTTCGTCCAAAAAGATGGTGCCCCCATGGGCCAGCTCAAAACGGCCAATTCGATCGGCCATGGCGCCCGTGAACGCGCCTTTGCGGTGACCGAACAATTCGCTTTCGAGCAAATCTTTGGGGATGGCCGCGCAATTGATGGGTACAAAATTTCCGCCACTTCGGTCGGATTGATCGTGCAGTGCGCGCGCCACCAACTCCTTGCCTGTGCCACTTTCACCGGTGATCAACACGGTGGCATTGGACGACGCCACCCGTTCGATCAGGTGTCGAATGGCCTCAGCGCCAGCACTGGCGCCAATAAAGGCTTTCGCGGGACTTTTCTTAGCCATGAAGGGTGGCGGGCGGGCCCAAGAGTTTTCTCAAGACACCACTGTATTGCAATTTGGCGCCAAAAACACAGAAATGTCGGAAAACCGTCACCTGCCTTCGCGTTTTCACAACAAGCCGGCCTGTTGACCCTCAAGCTTCTCAAGTTGATGCCGAATCAGAGGGTGAAGGACTTCAAGTCCGCCCTCTCACAAGGAACACAACATGAAACGCATGACCACCGCCAGCCTGACCCTCTGCCTGACTTTGGGTCTGACCGCCCTCACCGGCTGCAAGTCCATCAATCTGGCCATGCCCACGTCGTCGGCCAAAGATGCCAACACCGCCCTGTCGGCGCCTTTGGTTGAAAAGCGCGAAACCATTTCAGCAACGGGCTATGCCGTGGTCACCGTGCAAAACCACAAGAACCCTGCACAGCAGCGCCTGATGGCCATCCGCGCTTCTAAATTGGACGCTTATCGCAATTTGACCGAACAGGTTTATGGCCAACAGCTGGACGCCACCTCAACCGTGGCCGACATGGTGGTCACCAATGACACCTTTCGCGCCAAAGTCGAAGGCGTGATTTACGGCGCCCGTTTGATCAGCATCACACCCGTGGGCGAAGACACCTACGAGACCACCTTGTCACTTGACCGCGATGTGGTGCAAGATTTGCGCATCATGTTCATGGGCCAAATGGCTGCACGAGGCCGTTGATCATGCGCACGCTTGCTTTCTCCAAGAACGCTTTGGCACTGGCCCTGGTGGCGGGCTTGCTGGGTTTGCAAGCCCAAGCGCAATCCTTGAATGCCAACAAATCCGTGCCCGCGGCGCAAGCACCCTTGACTGCGCAAGAGCGGCTGGATGCCATTCGCCAAAGTTTGGTGGACGCCTCCTTGCAAACGCCAACCCGCGTTGCCACCACCACATGGTTGGACCCACAAGGCAGCTTGCGTGAGAACAGCCGCTTTCAAAACAAGCTGGATGTTCAGGGCGTTCGTGTGGCAGGCTTTGAACGCGATGAAACAGGTCAAGCCAAAGCACGTTTGCAATTTCCCAACACCACAGCGTCAGCCAACGACACGTTAAAGCCTGCCGACAGCGCCATC
The DNA here is from genome assembly GCA_937928195.1 of uncultured Limnohabitans sp. Classification (GTDB taxonomy): domain Bacteria; phylum Pseudomonadota; class Gammaproteobacteria; order Burkholderiales; family Burkholderiaceae_C; genus Limnohabitans_A. The sequence goes on along the minus strand of CALEYZ010000184.1, from coordinate 4,484 downwards.
ACCGAGACCGGCCTCAAAGGCGCGGTCCAAAAATTCAACAAACTTCTGGCCAAAGCAACCGGCTATGTCAAAGACAAATCAGGACAAGACTCGGAAGCAGATGCGCCTGCTTGCAAGCCCAAATTGAGCGAGCACATGAACCATGTGATTGACTTTGGTGTGGTCATCGATCCTTCGGCCAACCCTGTGGTGCGCCAATCTCTCTTGCCGATGCTGCAAACCCAGTGGGTTGAAAACCCCAACGCTGCAGGCACTGCCCGCGCATGGCGTGCTGTCAACAATTTGCCAGCCGCATCGATGGCCAGCACCATGACAAGTTACGAGCGCGCACTGATTGGCAATCGGCCAGCGACACTGCCTTGGCAAGCGCATCTCAAAATTCGCACCACACCCTTGCCAGCCTCTGGCATCGAAGGTCTGATGGGCCACACTGGCAACACAGTGGTCTTGAATTTGGATTTCCAACTCATCGGCACCGAAGTGCAAGACGCCAAATTTGAAGAGAGCACCAGCCTTCAAATTGAAGTCGATCGCCCCGCTTGGTCGGCGCCTCGCCTCACAACGGCCAGCATGGCCTTGGTCCAAGAGCAACTTCAAACTTGGCGTGCAGCGGCAGAGCAATGGCTCAGCTGCCAAGCCATCACGCCCACCGTCACTGCGGTCTACTCACAGCAAGTGCAAATCAATGCAGGCGCATTGGCCGGGGTTCGCAAAGGCGATGAATGGTTGGTGGCCAACCCTGCACGCTTCCCCGCCGAGTTGCTGGGCAAAGACGGTGCACCGCAAACCTTGCTGGCCAAAGTTCAAGCTGTGACGCCCTACAACGCACAACTGGTGGTGTTGGCTGGCCCCGCACAAGCAGCACAAGCTGACTGGCGTGCATGGCCCACAGACACGTTGGTCCAAGAACCTAACGTAGCCCCGAACCCACAGCGCACCACAGCGCCAGCCAAACGCCCCCTCAAAACTGCCGCGAACACCAACGCCGGTTTTGTGATGACGCCTTACTGATTCAAAGAGCATGCCATGACCCCTTCATCACGTCCTGATTCATCTGCTACTGCCAATGCCTTTGCGCGATGGACGATGCTGGCCTTGACATGCGTGCTCGCAACAGCCGTCGCCGCCGCTGAGCCTGCCGCAGAAGGCGCCAGCCCCGCAGCCAGCCATGTGACCTTGGCCCAAAGCACGGCCATCGACAAGTTGGTGCAACAGGTTTACGCCAACAGTCCCCTGAACACACAAGTGCTGCGCCAAGCGCTGGTGGACGCCAACCCCAAAGTGATCACAGGCAATCCTCAGCAACGCGTCAAAGCTGGCACGGTCATCACGGTGCCCGACCATGGACAAGTGGTGCGAACCGCACTGACGCCCTTTGCTGCCAACCCAGAATCCTCAGAATCCGGCCCCGCCGCCCGCGACTATTCAGTTCGCCGGCCTTGGGTCCGGTTCCCTTGATCTCTGGGGCCGAGGCGCTGATTGCGCCCGGCCGTATCCATCCCATCTTTCTAGAAGGCAAGTTGCTGCCTTTGCAAGGCAGCCCTGCGGCCGAGTTGGGTTTGAAAGACGGCCAAGTGATTCAGGCCGCCGTCAAATCACAACACGGCCAGCCGATGTTGGTCTTGCAAGGCCGCAGTCTGCCACTGCCGGGTTTGCAAGCCTCGCAAGTGGGTGAATCGATTTGGTTGCGCGCGCAAGGCGGCACTTTGGTGCCCATCAACACGCAGCCTTTGGTCTCGCGCATTGCCACCTTGCTCTACAGACCCAACGTCAACTCTGAACTGCCTCAACTGTTTGAGCCCGGCACATTGGATGCATTGCTCAGCAAAGTCCAGCGCCCAGATTTACAAGCGCAATGGCGCGGCTTGCAGCTGTCCATGTCGCAACTCACGCCGAGCGCTTTGCGCCAAGCCATGATGGGCGCCATGGGCGCAGAAGTTTGGCTGGCCCGTGGCCTGCCAGCACCTGCGCAAGACACCAAACAACTCTTGCGCAAACTCATTGCCGAGCTGAGTGTGTCGTCACGTGATGAAGAAGTCGATGCCGGTGTGGTGGAAAAACTCACCAAAGCCGTCGACGACATCGAAGCCAGCCAAGTCCAGGCCGTTCAAGCCCAAGCGCAACAAGAAGTCTTGTTCAGCATGACCTTGCCTTTCGCCGACTCAAACCCTGTCGAGCTCACCGTTCGGCGCGGCCCAAGACAAGAAGGTGAGCAACCCGTGCTCACTGTCAATGTGCATTCCAAAACAGAAGATCTGGGGCCCGTGTGGCTCAAGACACAGCTGATGAATGCCCAAAACATTGAGCTCACCATGTGGGCAGAAAACGAAGCCGTGGTAGCGCAAGCTCGCTCGCGTTCGTATTTGTTGGGTGATGAATTGCGCGCAGCCGGCCTCACCTTGCGTGCCTTCAGCGTGGTGCATGGTGCCAGACCCAGCGAGGTCAGTGATTGGACACCCTCAGGTCGTGGCTTGGTGGTGGATGTGTCTGCATGAGCCGCTACATGCGTCAAGCCGTGGCCCTTGCCTATGGCAAGAATCCTGTGCCCGTGGTCACCGCCAAGGGTGACGACGATTTGGCTTGGCGCATGATTGACGAAGCACGCAAGCAAGGCGTGTTCATTTCAGAAGACCCGCAACTGCTGGCCCTCTTAAGTCGGCTCGATGTCGATCAGGAAATTCCGCAAGAGCTTTACACCGCCGTGGCCGTGGTGCTGTCTTGGGTGTATTGGCTCAAGGGCATGCGCCCCGGTGATGAAAAAACAAAGCCCGACAAGCCGCTGGAAGAACCCAGCGTGGATCAAACTTCTTGATAACCGCGGCCGCGACTGAAGCGCGCCACTTGACCCAAGCGGTCATAAACTTCGACGGGGCTGCCTGAATCGCCGACACGCAAGCTGTGCAGCGCACCGCGAATGGTGTCGAGCTTGCGCTCAATCAGCACCGCATTGCGACGGTGCAAATCACGGCATTCAATGATGCGCTCGCGCAAGGCTTCCCACTCGGGTAGTTTTTGGAGGTCTTCTGCAGAAGGGCAAAGTTGCGTTAACTCGGCCAGCAGGTCATTTTTTCCGGGTTGCAAAGATTCAAACCGGTCCAGGTCTTGGCTCTTCAGAGCTTCAAACTCCAAAGCCAACAGCTGGACCAGCTGGTCGGAAACAATCAGTGCTCGCTCACTCACGAATCATTTGCTCAATGGCGTGGAAGCTTTCAGCGATTTTGCGAGGGTTCAATGGGTATTGGCCGTCTTTGATCGCTTGCTTGATGGACTCCACCTTGACCCGGTCAAAATCGGGCTCGGCCATGGCGCGTGCGGCCACATTGGTCAAATGCAACTCGTCAGCGCCTGCGGACTTGGCGCTGGGGGCTGCAGGCGCGGCCGCATCACTGGCAACACTGCTGGTTGAGCCACTTTTGCGGTTGGTTTTGTCCAATGCGCTGCGCAAGGACGCGTCCGATTGGGCGCGCTGTCCATAGTTAGAAATTGCATCGGTCATACCAGGCTCACTTTCTTCATTCTTCTCACATCAACCCACCCAAAGGGGGTTGGACATGCTCAGTATCGACAGTAGATTCTAGAACTTGAATCATTTTTTTGAAATATTGGGGGTTTGAGGGTCAAAAACTTCATTTTTTAGCAATCTCAAAGCCCTTTTGCCGTGTTCAGACCCGTCACCACACCTGAAACCTGCCGACCCGACTCGGGGTTTTTAAGCTTCACTTGCTCTCCCAGCCGGCCATCTTGCAAGGCTTCCATGCGCACCGAGATCTGAAACTCGGCCTTGTCGCCAATCGACAACATGACCACTTGACCCTGTTTCACCATGACCGCGCGACGAATGTCCGACACCCGCAAAGGCTGTCCGGCCGCAATGTCTCGGGTCAGCTCCGCAAATTGCGCATCTTTCAGCGTACTCAGTATCTGTGTATCGGCATTTCCAGGGGAAGCTTGAACCTCCTCCAGCATGTCAGCTTGCAAAATGGTCCCGCGCTGCAGCAAGCGCTTGGCCACCACCATGGATTTGGCACCCGAATTGGCGGCAGCCCCGCTGCTGGTTTGGGTCTGCGCACCATAGGCCCCCTGAGGCAGGCTGACTTGCAAATAGAGTTGCCACACGGGTTCTGAGCAACGAACCCGCAGGGTTTCTTTGGACGCAAAAGGGTGGTCCATGCTCAAGGGCGTTTGACACCCCTGTACTTTCAAGCGGCCATCTAAAGGCGCAATCGCAACCTCTTTGGCCGCCACACCGTGGGTTTGGGCCATCCATTGGCGCACTTGGGCCCCCATGGCGTCAGCCGCGGCACTGGCTTGAACCTGCGCTTGAACTTGTGCAGCGGTTGAGGTTTGGGCCTGCGCGGTCGGCGTCAGGGCCCATAGCCAAAAAACCGTCAGGCACAGGATTTGCATCAAGGCTTGGGCAGGTGTAGAGGTTTTGACACTTGGATTGAACATACCGGAGTTCATGCAATAAAGATGCCACGATC
>CALEYZ010000183.1 GCA_937928195.1 uncultured Limnohabitans sp. | reverse complement strand
AGTTGGGCTTCCAGATGATCATGGCCAGCGTTTGCAGCAGGATGCTCATGCCGATGGCCGTGATCAGGGGCGCCAGCTTGGGGCTGTTGCGCAGCGGGCGGTAGGCGACTTTTTCAATCGCGAAGTTCAGCGCCGCGGCGACCACACAGGCGATCAGGGTGGCCAGCAAGAGGATGAGCCAGCCCGGCGCACCGGGCATGGCGTCTTTCATCATGCCGATCGCGGTCCAGCTCGTCAGAGCCCCCACCATCAGCACCTCGCCGTGCGCGAAATTGATCAGGTTGATGATGCCGTAGACCATGGTGTAGCCCAGAGCCACCAAGGCGTACATGCTGCCCAGGACCAGACCGTTGATGATCTGCTGAAGCAATACGTCCATACCGTTTCTCCAATCGGGTCAGCTCATGCCTGACCCAGTGTCATGCACCGTCCTGCAGCGCCTTGTGGGGTCTGCAGCTATCCAGCACGTCCAGTTAGCAAAAAACCCGCCAGAGTGCTTCAGGGCGGGTCGGTGCGCGGATTGTATTGAAGTGGCGATCTACCAAAGTATTCACATGGATCAGGAGTTTCCCTGAATTTGGTTTTTTTCTCGCAATTCCTGCAGCTTTTGAGCAATCTTTATTTCTAATCCGCGCGGCACCGGGCGGTAGAAATCGGGCTCGGCCATGCCCTCGGGCAGGTAGCGCTCGCCGGCCGCAAAGCCGTCCTCCTCGTCGTGCGCGTAACGGTAGCCCTTGCCATAGTCGAGTTGGCGCATGAGCTGGGTGGGTGCGTTGCGCAGGTGCAGTGGCACGGGCCGCGTGCCGTCTTGCTTGACGAAGGCCTTGGCCTCGTTGAAGGCCTTGTAGACCGCGTTCGACTTGGCCGCCACCGCCAGGTAGACCACGCATTCGGCCAGGGCCAGTTCGCCCTCGGGGCTGCCCAGGCGCTCGTACACCTCGGCCGCGTCAAGGGCCAGGCGCAACGCGCGCGGGTCGGCCAGGCCAATGTCTTCGGCCGCCATGCGGATCAGGCGGCGGGTGATGTAGCGCGGGTCCACGCCGCCATCGAGCATGCGCACCAGCCAGTACAGCGCGGCATTGGGGTCGGAGCCGCGCACCGATTTGTGCAGCGCGCTGATGGTGTCGTAGAACTGCTCGCCGCCTTTGTCGTAGCGCCGCATGCGCTCACCCAGCACCTTGAGCAGCCAGGCGTCATCAACCAACTCACGTTGCTCGCGCTGCGCAGCCATGGCCAGGGTCTCGAGCGTGTTGAGCAGGCGCCGCGCGTCGCCGTCCGCATAGGCCAACAAGCGCTTCAAGGCCTCGGGCTCGAGCGCAGGCACCGCGCCGAGCGCCTGCGCGCGGCCCACGATCTGCTGCAGGTCCGCCTCGCCCAGGGCCTGCAGCACGTACACCGCAGCGCGCGAGAGCAAGGCAGAGTTGACTTCAAAAGAAGGGTTCTCGGTGGTCGCACCAATGAAGGTGAACAGCCCGCTTTCGACATGTGGCAAAAAAGCGTCTTGCTGGCTTTTGTTGAAGCGGTGCACTTCATCGACAAACACGATGGTGCGTTGCGCCTGCAATCCGTCACGCGCGGCCTCGGCCAACCCGACCGCCTCGCGGATGTCTTTGACGCCGCCCAGCACCGCGCTGATGCTGATGAACTGCGCATCGAAGGCCTGCGCCATCAGGCGCGCAATGGTGGTCTTGCCGACCCCGGGCGGGCCCCACAGAATGCAGCTGTGCGGCTGCCCCGACTCGAAAGCCAGGCGCAGCGCCATGCCCTCGCCCAGGATGTGCTGCTGCCCAATCACCTCGCCCAGCGTGCGTGGGCGCAGGCGCTCGGCCAAAGGGGTGTGCACGGACGCCACCGACAGCGCCTCAGGGTCGGATCACGTCCACGCCGGACGGCGGGTGGAACACAAACGCGTCGGCTTTGAAGCTGGGGTTGGCTTCAAAGCCACTGAACTGCAGCAGCGAGCGCTGGCCCAGCGCATCGAGCACGTCGAGCACCACCAGCTCGGGGCCGCGTTCGCCGCTGCGCAAACCGACCAGGGCCTGCTGCATTTGGCCCTCGCCCTGGCGCGGTGTGGCGCGCACCCACTGCAGACCGTCGCGCGCGGGCTGGGCTTGCAGGGCAAAGTCTTTTTGCAAGCCCCCGACATCGGTGGCCGCGATGATGAGCGCCAGCGGCGTGCTGCCCAGCACCTGGGCTTGCGCGCGCGCTGTCACCTGCTGCAGGTCCGGGTCGTAGAGCCACAGGGTCTGGCCATCGGCCACCAGGGTCTGCTCAAAAGGTTTTTTGTAGGCAAAGCGAAAACGCCCCGGCCGCTGGAACTCCAGCGTGCCCGAGGACTGGCGCTGGCGCGCGCTTTGCCCGGCCTTGGCCGGCAGGCTGACCTGCTGGGTGAATTGCGCGCGGCCGCCACGCGTGGTTTGCAAGAACTGCCCCAGCAAGGCCAGGCCGTCGGCCTGCGCCAGCGCGGGCCAAGGAGCCGCTGACGCGAGGGCCGCGAGCACACAGTGTCGGCGCGTGGGCATCTGGGGCCTCATTCAGCGCGCGCGGGCACCAAGATTTCGCGCTGACCGCTGCCGCTCATGGCGCTGACCAGGCCCGCGTTTTCCATGTCCTCAACCAAGCGCGCGGCGCGGTTGTAGCCGATCTTGAGGTGGCGCTGTACCAGCGAAATGCTGGCCTTGCGGTGCTTGAGAACGACCTCGACGGCCTGGTCGTACATCGGATCTTTTTCACCGCCGCCCTCGCCCTCGCCGAGCGGTCCGTCCTCGCCCTCCACCGTGCCACCTTCGAGCACGCCCTCGATGTAGTCGGGCTCGCCTTGCGCCTTGAGGTACTGGACCACGCGGTGCACCTCTTCGTCGCTCACAAAAGCGCCGTGTACGCGGATCGGAAAGCCCGTGCCCGAGGGCATGTACAGCATGTCACCCATGCCCAGCAGCGCTTCGGCGCCCATCTGGTCGAGGATGGTGCGACTGTCGATCTTGCTCGAGACCTGGAAGGCGATGCGGGTGGGGATGTTGGCCTTGATCAGGCCGGTGATGACGTCCACGCTGGGGCGCTGGGTGGCCAAGATCAGGTGGATGCCAGCCGCGCGCGCTTTTTGTGCCAGGCGCGCGATCAGCTCTTCGATCTTTTTGCCCACCACCATCATCAGGTCGGCCAGCTCGTCGATGACCACCACGATGTGCGGCAGCCGCTTGAGCGGTTCGGGGTCTTCGGGCGTGAGGCTGAAGGGGTTGTAGATGAACTCCTCGCGCGCCGTGGCTTCGTCGATCTTGGTGTTGTAGCCGGCCAGGTTGCGCACGCCCAGTTTGCTCATGAGCTTGTAGCGCTTTTCCATTTCGGCCACACACCAGTTCAGGCCGTGCGCGGCCTGCTTCATGTCGGTGACCACCGGCGCCAGCAGGTGCGGAATGCCCTCGTAGACCGACATCTCCAGCATCTTGGGGTCGATCATCAGCAGGCGCACATCGCGCGCTTCGGCCTTGTAGAGCAGCGACAGGATCATGGCGTTGATGCCCACCGACTTGCCCGAGCCGGTGGTACCGGCCACCAGCACGTGCGGCATCTTGGCCAGGTCGGCCACCACCGGGTTGCCCACGATGTCTTTGCCCAGGCCAATCGTGAGCATGGACTTGGCTTCGTTGTAGACCTGCGAGCCCAAAATTTCGCTGAGCTTGATGGACTGACGTTTGGCATTGGGCAATTCCAAGGCCATGTAGTTTTTGCCAGGAATGGTTTCAACCACCCGAATCGAAATGAGGCTGAGTGATCGGGCCAAATCTTTGGCCAGGTTGACCACTTGCGAACCCTTCACACCTGTGGCGGGTTCAATCTCGTAGCGCGTGATCACAGGGCCTGGCGCTGCCGCCACCACACGCACTTCCACACCAAAATCTTTCAGGCGTTTTTCAATCATGCGGCTGGTCATCTCCAGCGTTTCTGGGGCCACGCCTTCTTGGCGTTGCGTGAGGCTGTCCAGCAAGTCCACTTGAGGCAATTTACTGTCTGGCAATTCGTTGAACAAAGGCTTCTGACGCTCTTTGACCACCCGCTCACTGCGTGGCACATCCACGACAGGTGCCTCAATGACCATGGGTGCTACAGGCTCTGCAAACACAGGTGCTGCGACACCCGCCGCTGCAAACAACGGCTTCTCTTCAAACTCATTTTCAAAAGGATGCAACTGCGGCTCAACGGGCAACTTCGCTTGCAGTTGCTCGCGTTCACGCAAGGCTTGCTGCCCCATGGCCAGGTCTTCTTCCATTTCGCGTTTGACTTGACGCGACTGCATCAAGCCGTCGAGTTTGGCGCCCAAGTTTTCACACACTTGACCCCAAGAAAATCCAAAGGCCCATCCCATGCCCAAAGCCACACATGCGACTTCGATCAAAGTGGAGCCGTTAAAACCCAGCCACTTGAGCGAAAAATGCCCCACGGCATAACCCAAGGCACCACCACTGGTGCCGGGCAGCATGGCATCCCAACGTGTCAGACGTGCCCACTCCAACGCACTGCTGGCGGACATCAGAACACATAAGCCAACCCAAAACACCAAGCGTGTTTTCCAATTTTTTTCGTCTTCTGCCGATGGCGATGTCAGCGCAGTTTCATCACCTCGCAGCCATTCAGCCCAAGCGTTTAACCACACACGACCCAACAGCACCACCAACCACCATGCTGAATAACCAAAGCAAAAATACATGCCATCGGCCAACCAGGATCCGACCAATCCCATCCAATTCACCACTGGCCCACCCAAACCAGAGCCCGACCAAGACGGATCTTTGGGACTGAAGCTGAACATGGCAAAAGCCAACACCAAAAGCAAGGCGGCGCCCAGAAACAGGACGATTTCTTGGGTGAAACGCATCAGTCCACCGCTCTCAGACAACCCGGTCGAGGAATCGTTTTCTGGAGTGCCAGCAGCGTTGGTAAGGGTACGGAGTGAATATGTCATGGTTTAACCCTCAAGCTTACCCGATAGACCTTGTCAAACAGGTGTTTGCCAAGCTTCTTACAATGTGGTTTTAGCGTTTTCCCGAATTCAGCAGGATTCTCATCATGTCCAACACACTTCCCACACAACACGCCCAGGTTTTGATCCTGGGTTCTGGCCCCGCCGGCTACACCGCTGCCGTCTACGCCGCCCGCGCCAACCTGAAACCATTGCTGATTACCGGCATTGCCCAAGGCGGCCAACTGATGACCACTACCGAGGTCGACAACTGGCCAGCCGACGTGCACGGTGTCCAAGGACCCGATCTGATGCAACGCTTTTTGGAGCATGCCGAACGCTTCAACACGCAAATTGTGTTTGACCACATCAACAAGGTCGACTTCAGCAAACGCCCCTTCACATTGACAGGTGACAGCGGTGTTTACACCTGCGACTCGCTCATCATTGCCACAGGCGCATCTGCAAAGTATTTAGGCCTCGACTCTGAAACCGCCTTCATGGGCCGCGGTGTGTCGGGCTGCGCCACTTGCGACGGTTTCTTCTACCGCGAACAAGTTTGCTGCGTGGTGGGTGGCGGCAACACGGCTGTAGAAGAGGCTTTGTACCTGTCTAACATTGCCAGCAAGGTGTACCTCATTCACCGCCGCGACAAGTTCAAAGCCGAACCCATCTTGGTCGACAAACTGATGGACAAAGTAGCGGCGGGCAAGATTGTGTTGCAAACCTTCCAAACCTTGGAAAAAGTTTTGGGCGACGACACCGGCGTGACCGGCGTGCGCTTGAAGTCCACCAAAGACGGCGCTTTGCAAGATTTGGAACTCAAAGGCTGCTTTATCGCCATTGGCCACGCCCCCAACACCGAAATTTTCCAGGGCCAGCTAACCCTGGACAACGGCTACATCGTGACCCAAGGTGGCCTGAAAGGCTTTGCCACCATGACCAGCGTGCCGGGCGTGTTTGCGGCTGGCGACGTGCAAGACCACGTCTACCGCCAAGCCATCACCAGCGCCGGCACCGGCTGCATGGCGGCTTTGGATGCACAGCGCTTTTTGGAACAAGAAGGGGCTTAAGCCCATTTTTCGCCATTTTGGACTTGGCCAGCCCCCAAAAAGCTGGCTATAATCCAAGGCTTTGCTGAGTACCCCAACATGGGGGCTTTACAAAATGGGTTACCGCCACCCTTCTGGCGAGGTGAGGCTGGAGCGCCTTAAGTTTTACTAGCAATCAATTGTTCTTCAGTTGATCCTCTGTTGATTGCACCCGTAAAGCTCATCAGGCACCAGCTGTTTATCAAAGTATCGGAGTGTCCACATGGCACGCGTCTGCGACGTAACGGGCAAAGGCCCAATGGTCGGAAACAATGTTTCCCACGCCAACAACAAAACCAAGCGCCGGTTCCTGCCGAACCTGCAATACCGTCGTTTCTGGGTCGAGAGCGAAAACCGTTGGGTGCGCCTGCGCGTTTCCAGCGCCGCTTTGCGCCTGATCGACAAAAATGGCATTGATGCCGTTCTCGCAGACCTGCGTGAACGCGGTCAAGCCTAAACCCTAACAGGAGCACCATCATGGCAAGCAAAGGCGGACGCGAAAAAATCAAGCTGGAATCTACAGCTGGTACTGGTCACTTCTACACGACCAGCAAAAACAAGAAAACAATGCCCGAGAAAATGTCGATCATGAAGTTCGACCCAAAAGCTCGCAAGCACGTTGAGTACAAGGAAATCAAACTGAAGTAATTCAGATTGATCCCAAAGAAAAGCCCGCTGATGCGGGCTTTTTTGCGCCTGGGTTACTTTAAATGGGGTCAGATCAACATTAATTAATGTTGATCTGACCCCATTTAAATTGGCCGCACCAAACGATTAAGCGCGAACGGCGCGCAGTTGAGTCGAGAAATCGCGCAAGGCTGCAATGCCACTCTCTTCGGCGCGTTTGCACCAGGCTTGCAGGTCAAGGGCCAGCTGCTCGCGGTTGTGAGAGGTGTTGAGCCAGATTTGGCGCAACTCTTCACGCATGGCCAACATCTTGTCCAACACGGGGTAAGCCGCACGGGTGGCAATCAAGGTCGCTTGCGCATCTGCCGGCACTTTGTCGCCATCGCGGTGAATCCAGCGTGATGCAATTTTCAAAACACTGGCGTCCAATTTGGCGTTGGCCACTTCTTGACGGAACACGCTGCGCATTTGACGAGCGTAACCCGCCATCACTTCATAGCGGTTGGTGATAAGGGCTTCCAATGTTTTTTCATCGGCCACAGGGCGAACTTCGCCATAAGCCAAGACAGGCGGCGTTTTCTTCACAGTGGCCAAGCCGAAGAACTGCAAGATGCAGATGTAAGCCCAACCTAAATCGAACTCGTACGGCTTGACCGACAACTTGGCAGACGTGGGATACGTGTGATGGTTGTTGTGCAACTCTTCACCGCCAATGAGGATGCCCCATGGCGAAATATTGGTGCTGGCGTCGTGCGCTTCAAAATTGCGGTAACCCCAGTAATGCGCAGCACCATTGATGATGCCGGCTGCCGTGACGGGAATCCAAGCCATTTGCACAGCCCAGACGGTGAGTCCCAACGCGCCGAACAAAGCCACATCGACGATCAACATCAGCGCCACGCCTTGCCACGAGAAACGCGAATAAACATTGCGCTCCATCCAGTCATCGGGGGTACCGTGACCATAACGGCTGAGCGTTTCTTTGTTTTTAGATTCTTTGCGATACAACTCAGCGCCCGTCAACAACACAGTTTTGATGCCATGGACATGGGGGCTGTGTGGGTCTTCGGCTTGCTCGCACTTGGCGTGGTGTTTACGGTGAATGGCGGCCCACTCTTTGGTGACTTGGCCCGTGGTCATCCACAGCCAGAAACGGAAAAAATGCGACACAGCGGGGTGCAAATCCAAGGCTCTGTGGGCTTGATGGCGATGCAAGAAGATGGTGACACTGGCAATGGTGACGTGGGTGAGACCCAAAATCACAAAGAACACCTGCCATCCGGAAAGGTTCAAAAGTCCATTGGCCATCCAGTTGATCAGTGCATCAAATACAGCCGAGTCGATTAACAACATGCAGTCGCTTTCTATGTAGGAATGCCCTTGCAGGCAATCTCATTATTTTAAGATTTTCGAATTCAATTTGAAAGTTAATTCAGCAAAGGGCCTTCAGAATGAAGCCTTTGGAATTCACTTTCGAACCCAGATGGCGGCAAAGAAACCATCGGTACCGTGGCGATGTGGCCACAAGCGCAAAAAATTACCACTGCACAAAGTTTGACCATTGGCCACCTTCAAGCGTGTGAGTTCGTCCAGGACAGGCACTTGAACAAAATCAGGATGCGCTGTCGAAAACGCGTTGGCAATGTCTTCGTTCTCTTGCGGCAGCACACTGCAAGTGGCATACACCAAGCGTCCGCCCGATTTGAGCAAGCGCGCTGCACTGTCCAGAATGGCCGTTTGAGTGGCAGCCACGTCGGCAATGCCTTCAGGCTTTTGGCGCCATTTGAGATCGGGGTTGCGACGCAATGTGCCCAAACCAGAACAGGGTGCATCCACCAACACGCGGTCAATTTTGCCAGCCAAACGTTTCACGCGATCGTCCCGCTCGTGTGCAATGGCCGCAGGATGCACGTTTGACAGCTGACTGCGCGCCAAACGCGGCTTCAAGGCATCCAACCGGTGCGCAGAGGTGTCCATGGCATAGAGGCGCCCTGTGTTGCGCATGGCCGCGCCAATGGCCAGTGTTTTACCGCCCGCGCCCGCACAAAAATCCACCACCATTTCACCGCGGTGTGCATCCAGCAGCAGCGCCAGCAATTGCGAGCCTTCGTCTTGCACTTCGACCGCACCACGTTCAAACGCTTTGACTTTGGCCAAAGAGGGCTTACCTTGTAAGCGCAAGCCCCAAGGTGAGAAAGGTGTGGGCTCGCAAGCGATACCTGCAGCTGTCAATTCTTTTTGCACTTCAGCGCGTTTTTCATTCAGGTCATTGACGCGCAAATCCAAGGTACCCGGCTGCTGCAAGCTCTCTGCCAAAGCATCAAACTCATCGCCCAACTGCTCTTTCAGCGGACGCGCGAGCCAATCGGGCAAGTTGTGAATGTGCTGCGACATCAAATCGGCGCGCTGAATGCTGTCGCACATGTCGAGCCATTTTTTTTCGGTGTCGTTCAAGGCGCTTTTGACAAAGTCGCGCGGGCCCGCGAAGCCCAAGATGGCCAATCGACGTTCTTTGGCACCACTGCCGGAGCGAGCCATGTGCTCAAACAACAGCTTTTTGCGCAAGACTTGAAACACCGTCTCAGACAAAGTGGCGCGCTCACGCGGCCCCAAATTGCGGTTGTCGCGAAAGAAACGTGACACCACCGCATCGGCGGGATGGTTAAATTGAAGGGTGAGCCTGACCAATTCGGCGCAGGCGTCTAACAGGGCTTTAGGATGCATAAGCTCTATTGTCCCACTGCTCGCCCCCTGAAAAGCGCAACATGCAAGAAGAAACCTTACCACCGTTGATCATCACCCGCCCTGGGTACTACCGTCATTACAAAAATTTGCTTTACCAAGTGCTGGGCACCGTGCGACACAGCGAATCACTTGAACCCATGACTTTGTACAAAGCACTTTATGGAGAACAAGGCATGTGGGTGCGCCCTGCGGCCATGTTCAACGAAACCGTAGAGATCGATGGCGTGGTGCAAGCCCGCTTTGCGTGGCTGGGTGAAGAGCGACCTACGGCTTGAAAAAGCCAGCCACAGCCGCCGGATAGATCAGGTGCTCCTGCGTGATAACACGCGCTCCTAAAGTCTCTGCGGTATCGCCAGCCAACACCGGCACCACAGCCTGCGCCAAGATGGGGCCATGGTCGAGCTCTGCCGTCACTTGGTGCACCGTCGCACCTGCAAATTTGCAGCCAGCGTCAATTGCGCGTTGATGCGTGTGAAGGCCCGCAAAAGCGGGCAACAAAGAAGGATGAATGTTGATCAAACGCCCAAGGTAATGCGCCACAAAAGCGGGCGTCAAAATCCGCATGAACCCTGCCAACACCACCAAATCGGGCGCGTGCGCGTCAATGCATTGGATCAAGGCTTGGTCGAAAGCCTCACGAGATTCAAATTTCGTGTGGTCCAGCACCTGGGTTGAGATGGTCTCAAACTCTGCGCGAGAACGAACCCAGCTCAGCCCAGACGCGCCGGGCTTGTTGCTGATCACAGCAGACACCTGCACCCCCAAATGCTCACGCCAGCGTTGTGCATGCGCTGTTTGAAGAATGGCCGCCATGTTGGAGCCCGTGCCTGAAATCAGAATGACAATGTTTTTCACCCTAGGATTATCCCTGCTCGTGCGGCCTAAATTGCAATTTGTCGCAGCCAGGACACCTCGTTTGCGCACGGTCGTGCTAAAAACGCTGTTTTCATCATTCACTGGCTTTGACCGGAGACACATTTCATGGATTTGGCATTCACACCCGAAGAGCTCGCGTTTCGCGAGGAAATTCGCACTTGGGTTAAAGCGAACTTACCCGCCGAAATTTCGAAAAAAGTCCACAGCGCCATGCGCTTGACGCGTGAAGATTTGCAACGCTGGGCCAAAATTTTGGGCAAAAAGGGTTGGTTGGGTTGGGGCTGGCCCCAGCAATTTGGCGGTCCTGGTTGGACCGCGGTGCAAAAGCATTTGTTCGAAGAAGAATGTGCTTTGGCTGGCGCACCCCGTGTGGTGCCTTTCGGACCTGTCATGGTCGCGCCCGTCATCATGGCCTTTGGCAATGCCGAACAACAAAAGCGTTTCTTGCCTGGCATTGCCAGCGGTGAAGTGTGGTGGAGCCAGGGCTACAGCGAACCCGGTTCAGGCTCTGACTTGGCATCCGTCAAAACGCGTGCAGAGCGCGTGGGCGACAAATACATCGTCAACGGTCAAAAAACCTGGACCACCTTGGGCCAGTACGGCGAGTGGATTTTTTGCTTGGTGCGCACCAGCAACGAAGGCAAGCCTCAAACCGGCATTTCCTTCTTGTTGATTGACATGAAGTCACCCGGCGTGACTGTGCGTCCCATCAAATTACTCGATGGCGAATGCGAGGTGAACGAGGTCTGGTTTGACAACGTTGAAGTGCCTGCCGAGAACTTGATTGGTGAAGAAAACAAAGGTTGGAATTACGCCAAGCATTTGCTGGCGCACGAGCGCACCAACATCGCCGACGTCAACCGTGCCAAGCGTGAACTTGAACGCCTCAAGCGCATTGCCAAAGCCGAAGGCGTCTACGACGACATGCGTTTCCGCGATGAAATCGCCAAACTCGAAGTCGACATCGTGGCCTTGGAAATGTTGGTGCTACGCGTGTTGTCTGCCGAAAAATCTGGCAAAAATTCGCTCGACATTGCCGGTCTCTTGAAAATCAAGGGCAGCGAAATTCAACAACGCTACACAGAACTCATGATGCTGGCCGCAGGACCCTACAGCCTGCCCTTCATCTTCGAAGCCATGGATGCAGGTTGGCAAGGCAACTTCCCTGGACAAGAAGTGGCCAATGCACCTTTGGCGGCCAACTATTTCAACATGCGTAAAACCACGATTTACGGCGGCAGCAATGAAGTGCAGCGCAACATCGTGGCTCAAACCGTTTTGGGTTAATTCGTTTAACCACACAAGGACAGATCATGGATTTCGATTTTTCAGACGACCAAGAACAACTGCGCGACGCTGTGCGCAAATGGGTGGACAAGGGCTACACATTTGAGCGCCGACGCGAGATTACCCACGCTGGCGGCTTTGTTCGCGCAGCCTACACCGAGCTCGCTGAACTGGGCCTGTGCGGCCTGTACGTGAGCGAAGACCATGGCGGCATGGGCATGGGCCCTGTGGAAGGCATGGTGGTGATGGAAGAGTTGGGCCGCGGCATCGTGATGGAACCCATTCAACAAGCGCTGATTTCGGGTGCTGTATTGGAAGGCTACGCGCCCGAAGCAATCAAAGCCGAATGGTTACCCCAAATTGCAGGCGGCGAAGCCATTGTGGTGTTGGCACACCAAGAGCGCAAATCACGTTACAACATCAACAAGTGCGACGCACAAGCGCAGCAACAAGATGGCCAATGGAACATCACAGGCACCAAGAGCATGGTGGCTGTGGGCGACCACGCTGACGCCTTTTTGGTCCCTGCCATGGCGGCCGGCAAACTGGCTTTGTTCTTGGTGGCCAAGGGCGCCAAGGGCTCCGCCACATCAGGCTATGTGACGCAAGACGGTGCGCGCGCTGCTGAGCTGACCTTGAACCAAACACCGGCCAGCTTGGTCACGTTGGATGGCCAGACGGCCCTGAGCCACGCGGTCGACATTGGCATTGCCTGTGTGTGTGCAGAAGCTGTCGGCGTGATGGACAAAACCTTGGCCATCACCGTGGACTACATGAACACGCGCAAGCAGTTCAACACCACCATTGCCACCTTCCAGGCCTTGCGTCACCGCGTGGCAGACATGAAGATGCAATTGGAACTGGGCCGTTCCATGAGCTATTACGCCAGCTTGAAACTGAACACCCCAGCAGCCGAGCGCCATCAAGCCATGGCCCGCGCCAAGTACCAAATGGGCACCTCGATGCGTTTCGTGGGGCAGCAAGCGGTTCAATTGCACGGCGGTATTGGCGTGACGGACGAGTACATCGTCAGCCACTACTTCAAGAAATTGACACAGCTGGAGATGACTTTTGGTGACACGCTGCATCACTTGGGCGAAGTGTCCAACTGCATGCAAGAAACCGCAGGCGTCTTTGCTTAAGCCACTCCCCTGGCCATCGCGTTGCGATTGCAGCGCTTTGGCATGGTCTGAAACCGCCTTCAAGGCGGTTTTTTTGAGCCTGAAGCTAGGTCACAATAGAGCCCATTGAATTCGAGCGCCACACATCAACAGCATGCAGGTATTTCGCGGTTTTAACCATCCCAACAGGGCAACACAATGCGCCTTGACGATTGGCAATTTTGACGGTGTCCACCGCGGCCACCAAGCCATGCTTGCGCTCTTGAAAAACGAAGCTGCACACCGCGGCGTGCCCAGCTGTGTGATGACCTTCGAGCCTCACCCCCGAGATTTTTTTGCCAAGTTGCACAACAAGCCAGAATTGGCACCTGCGCGCATTGCCACCTTGCGTGACAAACTGCTTGAGCTGGAACGTTGCGGCATCGATCAGGTGGTGGTGTTGCCTTTTGACGAGCGTTTGGCCAGTCAAACACCCGAGGAATTTATTCAGTCGGTCTTGGTCAAGGGCTTGGGGGTGAAGTATTTGCTGGTGGGCGATGATTTTCGCTTTGGCGCCAAACGCGCCGGCGATTACGCCATGCTCGATGCAGCCGGCCAACAACTGGGCTTCGACGTAGCCCGAATGAACAGTTACGAAGTCCATGGCATGCGAGTTTCCAGCTCGGCCGTGCGCGATGCACTGGGCCAAGGTGACATGGAGGCCGTGGGGCGTCTGTTGGGGCGTCCCTACAGTGTCAGCGGCCACGTGGTGCATGGTCGCAAATTAGGCCGAGGACTGGGCGCATCTTCTGCAGGGGCTGAAGACGGTTTTAGAACCCTCAATTTGCGTTTCAGCCATTGGAAACCCGCCGCCAGCGGCATTTTCAATGTGGAAGTGCACGGTTTAACGCCCGAGCCCCTGCCAGGCGTGGCCAACTTGGGCATTCGACCCTCTTTGGACCCCAACGATGTGAATGGCGGAAGGGTTTTGCTAGAAACCCATTGCCTCGATTGGCCGGCCAGCATCGGGCCCGAGGGTGGCTACGGTAAAATCATTCGCGTGGACCTCTTGCACAAATTACACGACGAACTCAAATACGACAGCCTGGAAGCCCTGACCGTGGGCATTGCCAAGGACTGCGATGACGCGCGTGCTTTTTTTGCATCCCGTCATGGTCAAACCCATCGCCAAACTTCGCGCGATCGAATTTGACGCTCGCCACGCCCCTCACCTGCTGTGCAGCTTTTTCATCGCCTGCACTTCCTTTGTGATCCCAAGCTGCTTTTTGTGAAACGAACACACCGCTGCTTGTCATTGCAAAACCTTTTTGAAGATTGAATTGCTTGACCATGTCCGAACCAAAAAAAAATTACCGCGCCACCCTGAACATGCCCGACACCGCCTTTGCGATGCGCGGCGACCTTCCCAAGCGTGAGCCTGCCTGGGCCAAAGCCTGGAGCGATCAGGGTCTCTACAAAAAACTGCGCGTCGCACGACAAGGTGCACCCTTGTTTGTGTTGCACGACGGCCCTCCTTACGCCAACGGCAAATTGCACATTGGTCACGCTCTGAACAAAGTGCTCAAGGACATGATCGTCAAGTCCAAGCAATTGGCGGGCTTTGACGCGCAATACATCCCCGGCTGGGACTGCCACGGTTTGCCCATTGAAAACGCGATTGAAAAATTGCACGGCCGCAAATTGAGTCGCGATGACATGCAGGCCAAGAGCCGGGCGTTTGCCACCGAACAAATTGACCAGCAGCGCGAAGACTTCAAACGCTTGGGCGTGTTGGGCGATTGGGAGCGTCCTTATCGCACCATGGACTTTGCCAACGAAGCCGGTGAAATCCGCGCCTTCAAACGCGTCATTGAACGTGGCTTTGTGTACCGTGGTTTGAAGCCCGTGTACTGGTGCTTCGATTGCGGCTCTTCTTTGGCCGAGTTTGAAATTGAATACGCCGACAAAAAGAGCGACACCTTGGACGTGGCCTTTGAAGCGGCCGACAAGGCGGCATTGGCCAAGGCTTTTGGTTTGCAAGAATTGCCCGGATCAGATGACACCGC
Organism: uncultured Limnohabitans sp.; assembly: GCA_937928195.1. Taxonomy (GTDB): domain Bacteria; phylum Pseudomonadota; class Gammaproteobacteria; order Burkholderiales; family Burkholderiaceae_C; genus Limnohabitans_A. The sequence goes on along the minus strand of CALEYZ010000183.1, from coordinate 9,818 downwards.
CCAATCCGCCTTTGCCGTGATATGGACCACCACAGCGTGGACCCTGCCCGCCAACCAAGCGCTCAACGTCCATCCTGAATTGGTTTACGCCTTGGTGAACACCGAAAAAGGCGCGTTGGTACTGGCTGAATCCTTGGTCGAGAAATGTTTAGAGCGTTACAAATTGGAAGGCCAAGTGGTGGCCACCACCACCGGCGACAAATTGGGCGGCTTGAACTTCAAACATCCTTTGTACGACGTGCATGAAGGTTACAAACGCTTCTCGCCCGTGTACGTGGCCGAGTATGTCAGCGCGCAAGACGGCACCGGCATTGTTCACTCTTCGCCTGCTTACGGCGTGGATGACTTTAACTCGTGCGTGGCCAATGGCTTGGCCTACGACGACATCTTGAACCCTGTTCAAGGCAACGGCAGCTACGCTGAAGACTTGCCCCTGTTTGGTGGCATGAACATTTGGAAAGCCTGCGCACGCGTGATTGAGGTTTTGGGTGAAAGCAAGCGCCTGATGGCCACACAAACCATCACCCACAGCTATCCGCATTGCTGGCGCCACAAAACGCCCGTCATCTACCGCGCAGCGGCGCAGTGGTTTGTGCGCATGGACGAAGGCCCTGGCGTCTTCACCAAAGACAAAGCGCCCAAGACCTTGCGTCAATTGGCGCTGGATGCCATTGACCAAACCAACTTCTATCCCGAAAACGGCAAGACCCGTTTGCGCGACATGATCGCCAACCGTCCTGACTGGTGCATCTCACGTCAGCGCAGCTGGGGCGTGCCAGTGCCCTTCTTCTTGCACAAAGATTCGGGTGAGTTGCATCCTCGCACGATGGAAATTTTGGACCAAGCCGCTGACATCGTTGAAAAAGGCGGCATTGAAGCTTGGAGCCGCGTCACGGTGGAAGAAATTTTGGGCGCAGCCGATGCGCCCAACTACACCAAGAGCACCGACATTTTGGAAGTGTGGTTTGACTCAGGCTCAACCTTCCAACACGTGCTGCGCGGCAGCCACAAAGACGCCTACGACCGCAACCCTTTCCATGATGTGGGCCCTGAAGCCGATCTTTACTTGGAAGGCCATGACCAACACCGCGGCTGGTTCCACAGCTCTTTGTTGCTCGGTTGTGCGCTCTACGATCGCGCGCCCTACCGCGGCTTGCTGACCCACGGCTTTGCCACCGATGGCCAAGGCCGCAAGATGAGCAAGAGCTTGGGCAATGTGGTGGCACCGCAAGAAATCACCGACAAGATGGGCGCTGAAATTGTGCGCTTGTGGGTGGCGTCCACCGATTACTCGGGCGACCTCAACATCGACGACAAAATCTTGGCACGCGTGGTCGATGCCTATCGCCGCATTCGCAACACCTTGCGTTTCTTGTTGGCCAACGTCAGTGACTTTGACCCCGCCAAAGATGCCGTGGCCGATGCCGATCTATTGGAGATCGACCGCTTCGCTTTAAGCCGCGCAGCGCAATTGCAAGCCGACATCTTGACGCATTTCAAGGCCTACGAGTTTCACCCTGTGGTGTCGAAGTTGCAGGTGTACTGCTCTGAAGATTTGGGTGCGTTCTATTTGGACGTCTTGAAAGACCGCCTCTACACCAGCGCGCCCAAATCATTGGCGCGCCGCTCTGCACAAACCGTGCTGTACCGCATCACCCACGCCATGCTGCGCCTGATGGCGCCGTTCTTGAGCTTTACGGCAGAAGAAGCTTGGCAAAGCTTTGGAAGTTCAGAGTCCATCTTCATGGAAACCTTCAGTGACTTGGGAACCCCTAACGAAGCGCTGCTGGCCAAGTGGGCCCGCATTCGCGAAATTCGCGATCAGGTGAACAAAGACATTGAAGCCTTGCGTGCCGATGGCAAAGTGGGTGCATCCTTGCAAGCGGCAGTCACTTTGCAAGCAGGCCCTGAAGACCACGCCCTGTTGGCCAGTTTAGGCAACGACTTGAAGTTTGTGTTCATCACCTCACAACTCAACTTGGAAGCCGGCGACAGTCTGGTGGCCAAAGTGGCGGTGAGCGCGGACACCAAGTGCGATCGCTGCTGGCATTACGCGCCCGATGTGGGTGTGAACCCCGCGCACCCCACACTCTGCGGACGTTGCGACAGCAACCTGCACGGCGCGGGTGAGAAGCGTTTGTTTGCTTGAAACCAATGGCCAAAAACAAGAACACGTTCAAATCAGGGTCGGGCGTTTGGCTCTGGTTGGGCGTTGCCCTCATCACCCTTTTGCTGGACCAACTCACCAAGATTGCGGTGGTGGGGGCGTTTCAGTTGGGTGAAGCAATGCCCATCACTTCGTTCTTTAATTTGGTTCGTGTGCACAACCCAGGCGCCGCGTTCTCCTTCTTGGCCGATGCCGGCGGCTGGCAACGCTGGTTCTTCACTGGCCTTGGCGTGGCCGCAGCGGGCATCATGGTTTACCTGCTGCGCATGCACACCGGTCAAACATTGTTTTGTTTGGCTTTGGCTTTGCTGTTGGGCGGCGCCGTGGGCAATGTGATTGACCGCATGCTGTACAGCCATGTCATTGACTTCTTGGACTTCTATTACGGCACCTGGCACTTCCCTGCTTTTAATGTGGCGGACAGTGCCATCACGCTTGGCGCAGGTTTGCTTATCCTGGACGAGTTGTTGCGCGTCAGACGCGGGCGATAAATCGCCTGATGAGGGTGCAATAAAAAAGGCAGCGAAGGCTGCCTTTTTTGTGCGCCGCACTGCTCTCACAAAGTGAGGATGGTGCACCCTGTGGTTTTGCGTGCTTCCAAAGCTTTGTGCGCTTCTTGCACTTGTGCCAAGGGGAAGGTTTGGTCAATGTGAATTTTGACCTTGCCGCTTTGCACCACCGCAAACAAATCGTCGGCCATGGCTTGTGTGCTTTCGCGTGTGGTGATGTGGCTGAACAAGGTTTGACGTGTGACGTACAAAGAACCTTTGTTGCCCAAGATGCCGGGCGCAAAAGGCGGCACAGGGCCCGAGGCATTGCCAAAGGTGGCCATCAGACCGAAGGGGCGCAAGCAGTCGAGTGATTTCTCCCAAGTGTCTTTGCCCACGGAGTCGTAAACCACTTTCAAACCTTTGCCACCCGTGATGTCTTTCACGCGCGCCAAGAAATCTTCCGTGCTGTAGTTGATGCAATGCTCAGCGCCATTGGCGATGGCCAGTTGGCACTTGGCGTCGGAGCCAGCCGTGCCAATCATGCGGAAACCCAAGGCCTTGCCCCATTGGCAAGCAATCAGACCCACACCGCCGGCAGCAGCATGGAACAACACATGGTCGCCCGCTTGCAGGCCTTCGACAGGACGGGTTTTCATGAGCAGGTATTGCGCAGTGAGGCCCTTCAGCATCATGGCCGCGCCTGTTTCAAAGGAGATGTCATCGGGCAATTTGCAAACGCACTTGGCGGGCATGACACGCTCTTCGCAGTAGCTGCCTGGGGGTTGGCTGGCATAAGCAGCGCGATCGCCCACCTTGAGGTGCGTGACGCCCTCGCCCACGGCCTCCACAATGCCGGAGGCTTCCATGCCCAGCTTCAGAGGCATGGGCAAGGTGTACAAGCCGCTGCGCTGGTACACGTCAATGAAGTTCAGGCCAATGGCTTTGTGGCGAATGCGAATTTCACCAGGGCCAGGCTGACCCACAGTGACATCGACCAATTTGAGTTGTTCTGGACCCCCGTTTTGGTCGATTTGGACGGCTAAGCTCATGCGTGTCTCCTAGAAAATTGAGTGAATGGCGATGGCCCTGTGAGCCCAGTTCGCAACGGGTGTTACTTTGCCATGAATTGAATGTCCCTGTGCGTTCAGTAGGGTTCAGCAATGCCGTTACAGTCACGGGCATGACACAAAAACTCTCACCCGGCACGGCTTTGATGCTCACGGTACCGCCTTTGCTTTGGGCGGGCAATGCGGTGGTCGGCCGCCTGATCAGTGACTTGGTACCGCCCATTACCCTGAATTTTCTACGATGGGTCATCGCGTTTTTCATTCTGTTGCCGTTAGCTGGTCACTTGCTCAAACCCAGCAGCGCCTTGTGGCCCTCTTGGCGGCGCTTTGCTTTGCTGAGTTTGTTGGGCGTGGGCTGCTACAACGCACTGCAGTATTTGGCACTGCAAACCTCGACGCCTTTGAACGTCACCTTGGTCGCGGCCAGCACACCCGTCTTCATGTTGGCGATGGGTGCGTTGTTTTTTAAAACGCCTGCCAGGCCCGCTCAATGGTTGGGGGCCGCGCTCAGCATTGCAGGCGTCTTGATTGTTTTGTCTCGCGGTGATTGGCAACAACTGCTGCAGGTGCAGTTTGTGGTGGGCGACATTTACATTTTGCTGGCCACGGCCTGTTGGGCGCTTTACAGCTGGCTCTTGACGCAACGCAATGAGCCGGCAGAAATCCGAAGCCATTGGGCCGCATTCCTCATGGCACAAGTGATCTTTGGCTTGGGTTGGGCTGGGCTCTTCACAGGCGCCGAATGGGCCCTCACCGATGCGCACATCACTTGGGGGCCACCCTTGTATGCGGCCCTGGCCTTTGTGGCCATTGGCCCCGCTGTATTGGCTTACCGCTGCTGGGGTTTGGGGGTTCAAACCGCCGGGCCTGCTGTGGCCGGTTTCTTTGCCAACCTCACGCCCTTGTTTGCGGCCATCATGTCCAGCGTGTTCTTGGGCGATTTGCCCAAGGTGTACCACGTGGTGGCGTTTGGCCTGATTGTGAGCGGCATTGTGGTGTCATCAAGGCGCGCCAGCTGAGCCCTTGACGGGCATCAGCCTGCAGCGCGCAGCCGCTCTGGCTTAGTAAGTGCCGGGGTAAGCACCGCCGTCGGTCAAGAAGTTTTGCCCCGTGATGTAAGACGCTTGTTGGCTGCAAATGAAGGCGCACAATGCACCAAACTCTTGCGGTGTACCGTAACGGCCTGCGGGCACCACAGCTTGTTGTTGCGCGCGAATTTCGGCCACCGTTTTGCCCGTCTTTTGCGCTGTTGCCTCCACCGTGGTGCGAATGCGATCGGTGTCAAATTTGCCTGGCAAAATGTTGTTAAGGGTGACGCCTTGCGCTGCAATTTTGGTACGCGCCACACCCGCCACAAAACCCGTTAAGCCACTGCGTGCACCGTTGGACAAGCCCAAGATGTCAATGGGTGATTTGACCGAGCTGGAGGTGATGTTGACGATGCGACCAAAGCCGCGCGCAGCCATGCCATCGATGGTGGCCTTGATCAACTCAATCGGGGTCAGCATGTTGGCATCGACGGCTTTGATCCAAGCCTCGCGGTCCCAATTGCGGAAATCACCAGGAGGAGGACCTCCCGCATTGGTCACCACAATGTCAAAGTCTTTGCCAGGGCCACCGGCCACTGAAAACAAAGCCGCGCGGCCTGCCTCGGTGGTGATGTCAGCCGCCACAGGGATCAAGGTGACACCCGGTGCTTCTTTTTGCAAATCGGCCACGGCTTGATTCAGCACGTCCGCCCCCCGCGCCACCATCACCACGTTCACACCTTCCAGTGCCAGTGCGCGTGCGCAACCCCAGCCCAAGCCCTTGCTGGCACCGCCCACCAATGCCCATTTACCTTTGATGCCTAAGTCCATTTGATTTCTCCCAAATTAATCATTCACTTTGGGTGTTTGCGTCACCCAAAAAACACCGCCCAAAACCAATGCCGTGCCCATCAGGGTCCAGGCATTGAAGGGCTCATCCAAAAACACAGCACCCATGGCCAAGGTCGACATCGGGCCAATCATGCCAATTTGCGAGGTCAAGCCGGGGCCAATGCGCTCAATGGCCATCATGACCATCAACACCGGCAACACCGTGCAGGCCGTGGCATTGAGCATCGACAAGCCAATGACTTCAGGTGCCACCTCTAACGCAGCCACCGGTTTGAGCACCGCAAACTGCACGATGCACAAAACGCAAGCCACGGTGGTGGCCAGGCCCGCCAAACGCAAGGAACCCAAACGCTGCACCACCTGACCGCTGTAGCTGAGGTAGACAGCATAGGTAATGGCACTCGAAAAAACCAAGGCGGTGCCCAATGCCACGTTGTCGCCCACCAAGGACACTTCATGCCCAAACACCAACAACATGCCGCTGTAACTGACCGCCATGGCCACGCCTTGGCGGTAAGAAATTTTGCGCTTGTAAAGCACCCAACCCAGCAACAAGACCAAGGTGGGATTGAGGTACAAAATGAGCCGCTCAAACGAAGCACTGATGTACTGCAGTCCTAGAAAATCTAAAAAACTGGACAAGTAGTAGCCGGAAAAACCCAAGCCCACCACGCTCAGCCAGTCCTTGCGCGTGAGGGGCGCTTGACCACGCCCTGCCCACCAAGCCATGGCAATGAAGAAGGGCACCGCAAACAGCATGCGAAACATCACCAGTGTGACGGCGTCGACGCCATGTCGGTACGCCAGCTTCACGATGATGGCTTTGCCGCTGAAGGCAATCGAGCCTGCTGCGGCCAGCAGCAAGCCTGAGGTGAATTTGGATTTGGCCTTGCTTGTCAAAAGCCAACCGCCTGCCCGTCTCGACGCGGGTCAGATGCCGCCACATACCCTTGCACTTTGGGATCGCCCATGCGCCAGATGAATTGGCCCGCACCAAAGTCCATGTAGGTGTCATTGATCACCGCCAGTTCGTGGCCCAAATCGCTCAGACCCTGCACGGTGTTGGGGTTCATCGAGGCCTCGACATTGATGGACAGGCCTTTGTTGCTGCGCCAACGCGGCGCATCGCATGCCGCTTGAGGGTTTTGACCGTAATCGAGCATGCGCACCAAGGTTTGCATGTGCCCTTGCGGTTGCATGTTGCCCCCCATCACGCCGTAGCTCATGACAGGCTGGCCGTCTTTTGAGAGAAACGCGGGAATGATGGTGTGGAAAGGACGCTTGCCTGGCGCCACCAAATTGGCGGGGTTCAAGCCTTTGGGGTCGGTGCTGAAATCAAAGCCGCGGTTGTGCAAGCTGATGCCGTAAGTGGGCTCGACCACACCTGATCCAAAGCCCATGTAATTGCTTTGAATGAAACTGACCATCATGCCGTTTTCGTCTGCAGCAGTCAGGTAAATGGTGCCGCCCTTAACGGGATTGCCCGCTTTGAAGTCTTGCGCTTTTTTCATGTCAATGAGTTTGGCGCGGCTCTTCAAATACGCAGGATCGAGCATTTGCGCGGGGGTGACTTCCATGTTGCGCGGATCGGCCACATAGCGGTACACATCGGCAAAGGCCAACTTCATGGCCTCAATTTGCAAGTGCTGCGATTCGAGGCCATCCACCTTCATGCTGGCCAGGTCAAAGTTTTCCAAAATGCCCAAGGCGATCAAGGCCGCAATGCCTTGGCCATTGGGTGGAATTTCGTTGAGGGTGTAGCCACGGTAATTTTGTGAAATGGGTTCAACCCATTCAGGACGGTATTGCGCCAAATCTTGCAGCGTCAGGGCACCGCCATGCTGATTGGAAAACTTGACCAAAGCCTCTGCAATTTCGCCTTCGTAAAACGCACGGCCTTTGGTTTCGGCAATGGCGCGCAGGCCACGTGCAGCTGCTTTGAAGTGAAACAACTCGCCTACGTTAGGCGCACGACCCCAAGGCAAAAAGCTTTCGGCAAAACCTGGCAAAGATTGCAACAACGGCGTGGCCGCATCCCATTTTTGTTGCACCACCACAGGCAACAAATAGCCACGCTCGGCAATTTCAATGGCGGGCTCCATCAAATCGGCAAACGGCAATTTGCCAAAGCGCTCACTCAAGGCAGCCCATGCGCCCACAGCGCCAGGCACCGTGACCGAGTCCCAACCCCGCTTGGGGGGATTGACGGCATCGGTGCCATATTTCTTGTGAAAGTATTCGGGCGTCCAGGCTTGCGGTGCAGGGCCTGAGGCGTTCAGGCCGTGCATTTTTTGGCCATCCCACAAGATGCAAAACGCATCAGAACCCAAGCCATTGCTGACGGGCTCGGTGATGGTGATGGCCGCTGCGGCTGCAATAGCAGCGTCCACCGCATTGCCGCCTTTGAGCATCATGCGCAGGCCCGCTTGAGCGGCCAAGGGATGCGACGTCGAAACGACGTTGCGCGCAAAAATAGGCAAACGCGTTGAAGAATAAGGCGTGCTGAAATCGAAGCTCATGGGTCAGTCCAAAGTAATTTTGCGTTCGGTGATGATCTTTTTCCATTTGGCTGATTCAACAGCCAACATGGTGGTGAATTGCGCTGGCGAGGTGCCGATGGCTTCAATGCCCAAGCGCTGCAATTTGTCTTTCACTTCAGGGTCACTCAGGGCTTGAATGGCAGCCGTGTTGACGCGCGTGACCAATTCGGGGCGCAGACCTTGCGGGCCAAACAAACCAAACCAAGTGGTGGACTCGTAGCCTGGCAATACTTCTGAAATGGCGGGCAAGCCTGGCGCCATGCTGGTTCGCTGCGCAGAGGTCACACCCAAAGCACGCAAGCGGCCGTCTTTCACATGAGGCAAACCTGTGGGCAATGAATCAAACAAAACATCGACTTTGCCGCTGATGAGGTCGGGCATGGCCAAGGCTGTGCCTTTGTAGGGAATGTGAACCACAAACAAGCCTGCTTGTGATTTGAAAAGTTCGGCGGTCAATTGAACGATGGTGCCGTTGCCGCTTGAAGCATAGTTGAGGCGACCCGGATTTTTCTTGGCCAACTCAATCCATTCTTGGATGGTTTTGGCTGGCGAACTGTTGGGCACCAGCATGATGCTGGGCGCATTGCCGACTTGTCCGATGGGCGTGAAATCACGCACAGCGTCGTAAGGCATTTTGGGATTCAGATTGGGGCCAATGGAGTGCGTGCTGGAAGTGGCCAACAACAAGGTGTAGCCATCGGGCACTGACTTGGCCACAATGTCAGAGCCCAGCGTGCCACCCGCGCCGGGTTTGTTTTCCACTACCACTGCAGCACCGAGTTTTTCCGCCAATTTTTGCGACAGCGTGCGCGCAAAAATGTCAGTGGCACCGCCTGCAGGAAAGGGCACCACCAAACGAATGGGTTTGTTGGGGTAAGCGCCCGATTGTGCATGCGCAGATGAAAGCGCCAAGGGCCCCGCAAAGGTCAACAAACAGGCCAGGGCTGTGCCCCATCCAAGGCCTGCCAACTGGCGACGTTTCAAGTTCATTTTGTACTGCATGATGAAATTCCCAAGGACGCGTGAAGAGGATCATTGTGGCAGGAAAAATGTGAGCCCACTTCAACCAAGGATGTCACTTTTCAGAAGCCCCATGAAAAACGGCACCCGAAGGTGCCGTTCAAGTTCACAGCCCAGTGTGAATCAATCTTCCACGAAGGCTTCTTCGCGCTTGGATTTGACCGAGGGCAAGAGCACCACGATCAACATCACGGCAGCCACTGCCAACAAGCTGGCAGACAAGCCGCGTGTCACGAACACGGACCAGTCACCACGTGACAGCAACAGCGCACGGCGCAAGTTCTCTTCCATCATGGGGCCCAAGATGAAACCGAGCAACAAAGGTGCAGGTTCCACACCCAGTTTGGCCCACAAGTAACCCACCACACCAAAGGCACCCACCAACCAAATGTCGAAGGTGTTGTTGTTGGTGGAGTACACGCCAATGGCACAGAACAGCACGATGGCGGGGAACAGGAAGCGGTAAGGCACGCTCAGCAGCTTGATCCACATGCCAATCAGGGGCAGGTTCAGGATCACCAGCATCAGGTTGCCGATCCACATCGAGGCGATCAAGCCCCAGAACAGCTCGGGGTTGCTGGTCATCACCTGCGGGCCCGGCTGGATGTTGTGGATGGTCATGGCACCCACCATCAGCGCCATCACGGCGTTGG
>CALEYZ010000182.1 GCA_937928195.1 uncultured Limnohabitans sp. | reverse complement strand
TGCTCTTCCGATCTGAATACACGCTCAAATAATGCTTGGCCTTGTTGCGTCAGTCCAATCATCTGGCTGCGAGCATCTTCTGGGTTTTGCTTTCTTGCCAATATCCCTTTTGCTTCTAATCGCTCAAGCACCCCTGTTAAGGTTCCTTTTGTCACCAATGTTTTTTCGCCCAACTCCTTACACGTCATTGGCGGCTGATTGCCCAATGTAGCGATCACATCAAACTGCGTCATCGTCAGACCCATCGCTTTTAAATCAGGTGCCGAGTAGTGCTCGAAAGCTTGATAAGCGGAAACCAGACTACGCAGAGAAGGCAAGAAGTTCATAGATCAGTTAATTAGTTCTAATTAGTACCAGTTTAGTACTAATTAGAACTAATTGCAAATCCACAATAAAAAACCCCACGGGTCATGTGGGGTTTAGTCTGGTGCTCAAAACCCTTAAAACTGCACTGTTTCGCCCTCTGTCATAGGGACGATCTTGATATTGCTACCCTTCATGGCCGCCTGAAACTCTGCCAAAGTTCCTTTTGCCATTGGATTGGAGTTGTAGTGCATCGGAATCACCATCTTTGGCTTAATCCAAGTTTTTAAAGCAAAGGCAGCATCGTCTGGTGCCATCGTGAAATTACCACCGATAGGTATCAACACTAAATCTGGCTTGTAGTGCTCGCTGATGAACTTCATATCACTAAATAAACCGGTATCGCCCATGTGCCAAATTTTGAAACCATTTTCTAGTTGAATGATGTAACCCATGGCTTCGCCAGCAGGGTGCGATTCATTTTTGCCAGTGGTCGAGTTGTTGTAGACCAAGAGGGACGAGTGCTCGGCTTGGACCGCAGTTACTTTGATGCCAGGCAAAGGGGTGACGTGTCCTGTTTTGTTGAAGCGATGCCCCAGGTTGGGTGGCAACAGACCCAAGGTGTTCATGGGCGTGATCATGTCGGCAGGGCCGTACAGCACGGTGTTCTGCGCTTTGGCGATGGCGGGTGCATCGCCAATGTGGTCAACGTGTGCATGGGTGACCAACAGCAAATCCACTTTGCCCAGCGCACTCAGATCCGTTTTGTAGGGTGCTGGCGTTTTGGGGCCCCCTGAAAGCCAAGGGTCAATCACGATGGTTTTGCCACCGGGTGTCTTGATTTTGAAGCCTGCTTGGCCAAACCAATACAGTTCGGTTTTGCCGGTCGCGGGTTGCGCCTGCGCAGGCACCGAGGCTGCCGTGATGCCCAGGCCCAAGCTCAGGGTGAGGGCCAAGCCAAGACCCGTCGTCAGCCTGCAGCTAGCTTGGGTCATTCAATTCATAGTTTGGTAAAGCTTGCGCATGGGGTCTCCGTCTGTAGAAGCTTCATCCTAAACAGGTTCGAGCAGGGGGGTACTAGGGTTTCTCATAGGACTTCAGAAATACACTCATAAGACGCAAGCGCGTAGTTCTGACACACTGGCGAAAACTATATGGACTTCGCATGTTCACCAAATTCTTTTCAACTTTCTTTGCATTTTTAGCGCTCTTGCCCATGACTTCTTCCAACGCTCAGACAACGCCTGCCTTGGTGCAAGCTTTTGCCCCCACAGGCACCTTGCGCGCCTCCATCAATCTGGGCAATCCCATCTTGGCCAACAAAGACGCCCAGGGGCAACCCGTTGGTGTGTCTGTGGATCTGGCCAACGAGTTGGCCAAGCGCTTGGGTGTGCCTTTGAGTTTGGTGGTGTTTGATGCCGCGGGCAAATCCGTGGATGCCGTCACGCAAGAAAAAGCCGACTTTGGATTTTTCGCCATCGACCCCGTGCGCGGGCAGGGCATTTCTTTCACAGGGCCTTATGTGCTCATTGAAGGCAGCTATTTGGTGGCCAACAATTCAGCTTTAACGGACAACGCGCAAGTCGACGCCAAAAGCATTCGCATTGCCGTGGGCAAGGGCAGTGCCTACGATCTTTTCCTCACGCGTGAAATCAAGCATGCTGAAATTCACCGCGCGCCCACATCGCCCACCACCGTTGATTTTTATCTGTCAGAAAAATTGGAAGTGGCCGCAGGTGTTAAACAGCAATTGGAAATGGACGCCAAGCGTTTGCCCAACCTGCGTTTGTTGCCAGGCCGTTTCATGGTCATTGAGCAAGCCATGGGTTTGCCCAAATCACGCAGTCCAGAAGCACAGGCCTACTTGAGGAAATTTGTGGAAGACATGAAGGCCTCTGGTTTTGTGGCGCAATCTTTGGCACGACACAAAATTGAAGGCGCAGTCGTTGCGCCGGCCAACTCACTCTAAGTAGTGGGCTCGCAATTTTTGCAAAGCGGCAGGGCTCAATTTCAGTTGCTGGGTGAGGTAGTTGTGCATGCCGCCGTGGTCTTTTTGAATGACATCCAAAGAGGCCATTAAAAAGCTCTCTTGCACTTCCCACACAATTTTCAGAACATCGGGTGCCAAGGTGGTGGCACCCGTGCTGTTGCGCTTGTACAGTTGGTTGGTCAGCAAGTAATCTTTCCAAATGTCTGCCTCAGACACCCCCAAAGCTGACAGTATCAAAGCGGCGGCCAGCCCTGTGCGGTCTTTGCCGGCAGTGCAATGAAACAGCAAGGGGTCTGGCTTTTCAAGCAAATGCTCAAACAACTGTGCAAACCGGTGCGAGTCAGCGCGCACAAAGTCGCGGTATGTGGTTTGCATGGCATCCAGCGCATCTGCAGCCGTCAAGGGTTTGCCTGTCAGGTGCTGTGCTTGAAGGCGTTGAACCACGGTAGGCTCAATGCTCAGGCTGTGCCGTTCAATGGCGGGCCAGGCATAAGATTGCGCTTGGCTTTCTTGCACGCCCCTGAAGTCAAATGCTCTGCGCACGTCAAGCTTTTGGAGCTGTGCCAAATCTGCCGCATCCAAAGCCGCCAGATGGTCAGAGCGAAAAATCTTGCGCCATTTGACCGATCTGCCTTCATGGCCGGCATAGCCCCCCATGTCACGGAAATTGGAGGCGCCTTTTAAAGGAATATGCCGTTGGGCGAGGTCTTGGGGGCTGTGCGTGAACATGCGTTGAATGTTAGCGCGATTTGGAGGTCATGAACGACCATGCTGCAGAAGCGGACATCAATGTAAGGCAGAAAGGAATTGTGATAACTCTGCTGTTTGCGGGTTGCCAAACAGCTCCTCAGGTTTGCCGCTTTCATGCACGCGACCTTGGTGCATGAAAATCACGCGGTCGGCCACTTTGCGCGCGAAGTTCATCTCATGCGTCACCATCAGCAAGGTCATGCCTTCGTCGGCCAAACTCTCAACCACGCGCAACACCTCACCGACCAACTCAGGGTCTAGCGCGGAGGTGATTTCATCGCACAGCAAAATTTGCGGTTCCATGGCCAATGCACGCGCGATGGCCACACGTTGCTGCTGGCCACCCGAAAGTTGATCGGGCCAAGCGTCAAATTTTTCACCCAAGCCGACGCGTGTCAGCAGGTTTTGCGCTTGCGTCTTAGAAATTGCTTTGTCTTGCTGCTTGACCAGGCCGGGTGCCAGCATGATGTTTTCACCCACCCGCAAATGCGGAAACAAATTGAAGCTTTGAAAGATCATGCCCACTTTTTGGCGCAATGCGCGCATGGCATTGGCATCGTGGTGCAGCAGGGCTTGGTGGTCAACGGTCAGCGTGCCCGCCTGGAATGTTTCCAAGCCATTGATACAGCGGAGCAAGGTGCTTTTGCCCGAGCCACTCTTGCCAATGATGGCGATGACTTCACCAGCCTGAACTTGCAAGTCAATGCCCTTGAGGACTTCGTTCTCGCCAAAGCTTTTTCGCAGCCCTTGGATGGCGAGCAGAGGTTCATGCATGTCCACGTTGGACCTTTCGTTCGAGTTGTTTTGCAAAATAAGACACCGGGAAACACAGCGCGAAATACAAAATGGCCACGCAGCTGTAGACCAAGAAGGGTTTGAAGGTGGCGTTGGTGATCATGGTGCCGGCCTTGGTCAGTTCGACAAAACCAATGACGGATGCCAGTGCGGTGCCCTTGATGACTTGCACCAAAAAACCAACCGTGGGTGGGATGGCAATTTTGAAAGCTTGCGGCAAGATCACATAGCGCAGTTGTTCAAAAAAACTCAGCGCCAAACTTTGACTGGCTTCCCACTGACCTTTGGGAATGGCGTCCACGCAGCCACGCCAAATTTCAGTCAAGAAGGCACTGCTGTAAAGCGTCAAGGCCACGCCTGCAGCCAGCCACGGTGAGGTTTCAATGCCAATCAAGGCCATGCCGAAGTAAGCCAAGAACAGCTGCATCAGCAAGGGTGTGCCTTGAAACACCTGCACATAGGCATTGACGGCCGTGCGCGCTAGGGTTGAATGCGACAAGCGGGCAATCAACAGCACCATGCCCATCAAACCTCCGCCAATGAACGCGATGAGTGAGAGTGCCACGGTCCAGCGAAGTGCCAGCAGCAAGTTGCGGAAAATATCCCAGAGAGAAAAATCGACCATGTTGGTTTCCGCTTTATCGACCAAACAAAAACCGCGGGCCTAGCCAGTTGAGCAAACGCCGCAGCGCCATGGCCAACGAGAGGTAGGTGAGGGTGGCAATGATGAAGGCTTCAAAGGCCCTGAAGTTTCGGCTTTGAATCAGGTTGGCTGCGTGGCTTAATTCCTCTGTGGAAATTTGGCCACACACCGCAGAGCCCAACATCACAATGATGATTTGACTCACCAACGCTGGCCAGACTTTTCGCAGCGCAGGGGGCAGCACCACATGCATGAAGATTTGGCCGGGCTTTAATGCCAAGCTGAGGCCTGCCTCTATTTGTCCTTTGGGCGTTGCTTCAATGCCTGCGCGAATAATTTCGGTGGCATAGGCACTGAGGTTGACCACCATGGCAATGATCGACGCCACTTCAGGGGACAGTCGCAGGCCCATGGCAGGCAAGCCAAAGTAGACAAAAAACAGTTGAACAATGAAGGGCGTGTTGCGGATGGCTTCGACATAGCTTCCCGCCAATGCGCGCAATGGCAAATTGCCGTGCACACGCGACCATGCCAAGGCCACACCCAACATCAAGCCGAACACCGTAGACACACCCGTCAGGCCCACGGTCCAGGCGACGCCCTTCACCAACAGCGGCCATTCGGTGAGGACGCTGATGAAGTCAAGTTCGATGCGCATGGACGATCAAAGTGGCAGATCGCCAGCAGGGCGGCCCAACCATTTTTGTGACATCTTGTCGATGTCGCCCGCTTTGCGTGCTTGGGCAATGATCTCGTTGACTTTCAAGCGCAACTTGTCTTCGCCTTTGCCCACTCCGATGAAATTGGGTGAGTCTTTGAGCAGCAATTTGTATTCGGTGTTCAAGCCAGGATTCTTGGTCATGATGGTGCCGGCCACAGACGCACCAGTTGCGATCACTTGAACTTGACCAGAGATGAACGACGAGATGGTGGCGTTGTTGTCTTCAAAGCGTTTCACATCGACACCGGCTGGCACCACTTTGGCCAACTCTTGGTCTTCCATGGCGCCACGTGTCACACCAACCGATTTGCCCACCAGGTCATTGAAGCTTTTGATGTTCATGCTTTTGGCTGCAAACACCGCTTGAAAGAAGGGTGAGTAAGCGGCGGTGAAGTCAATCACTTTCTCGCGGTCTGGGTTTTTGCCTAAAGTTGAAATGACCAAGTCGGCTTTGCGCGTTTGCAAGTAAGGAATGCGGTTGGCACTGATCACGGGAATCAACTCGACTTTGACGCCCAATTTTTGACCAATGTAGTTGGCCATGTCGATGTCCAATCCTTGAGGTTGCAAGTCAATGCCCACAAAGCCATAGGGTGGGTAGTCTGTTGGAATGGCAATCTTGATGACTTTGGCTTTCAGGACATCGTCCAATGCGGTTTGAGCTTGGACTGCGGAGCCCGCGAAGGCCAAACCAGCCATCAGAGCAAGAGCGAGACGGCGCTTGGCCAAAAAGTTGAATTGCATGAAACATCTCCAAGTGAAGTAAAACTTAATTGGAAGTGGTTGCAAGACCTGTGCCGCCCAAAAAAGGTATGGAAATGCAATTTTGTGAGCATCGTGCACCAACTTCAATCAGTCAAAGCCCTATGAATACCGAGGTGCACTTTTTCAGGGATTTTTGAGATTTTTTCAGGATGATTGAAAGAGCCTAAAAACCCGTGCTACAATCCACAGCTTCGCGGCTGTAGCTCAGCTGGATAGAGTACTTGGCTACGAACCAAGGGGTCGTGGGTTCGATTCCTGCCAGCCGCACCAGAATTTCGAAAAATTTTGCAATTCTAGAACACAGCTTAGAGGCTTATCCCTCTAGGCTGTTTTTCTTTGTGCGTTCCATTTTCGCCTTCTACTTTGAAAGCCATGAGCAAAGCATTCACACGCGAAACCGATGCGGAGTCTGATGATGGGGAAGATCCCAGCCTGCCGCCTTTGCCTGCTGGTACTCGCAACTACATGACCCCTCAGGGGTATGCGGCCTTGCGTGCTGAACTGTTCACCTTGATGGACGATGAACGTCCCAAAATAGTGGAGATCGTTCACTGGGCTGCCAGCAACGGGGACCGCTCCGAAAATGGCGATTACTTGTACGGCAAAAAACGTCTGCGTGAAATTGACCGGCGCATTCGTTTTCTCACCAAGCGTTTGGAAATTGCCGAAGTGACCGACCCCAGCGCACACCACGGCAAAGATCAGGTCTTTTTTGGCGCCACCGTGACCTATGTGGAAGAAAATGGGGATCAACGCACGGTCACCATTCGAGGCATTGACGAGGCAGACAGTCTCAAAGGTGAGGTGAGTTGGGTATCACCCATTGCCCGCACTTTGTTGAAATCGAGCACCGGCGACGTACTCAAATTGGTGACGCCACAAGGTTGGCGCGAAATTGAAGTGCTTGAAGTCACTTACCCCAAACCAGGTGTTTGAATTCAAATCAAAAAGCCCTCTGACATTGTCAGAGGGCTTTTTTTATTCTTCTGCGGTACTTTGACCCCGCACTCTGTGCGTGATGCGTTCAGCATTCAACACAGCCGGTGTGCGTTTCAAATTGCGCAGCACGGTTTCGAGGTGGTTCAAGTCGCGCACGGAAATGACGAAGGTATTTTCTGCAGCATCTTGTGCACTGGCCTGACCCATTTCCACGTGGATGATGTCCACTTCGGAGTTGGCCAAGGTGCCTGCCACCCGTGCTAACACGCCTTTGGTATTGACCACAGTCACGCTGATGCTGGTTTCAAAATTGCGCAAAGGCTCGTCTGACCACTCTACGCCAATGAAGCGTTCGCTGTCTTTTTGCTGAAGCTTCAGGCCAACGCTGCAATCTGCGGTGTGCACTGCCAAACCTTCGCCGCGACCCAAGTAACCGATGATTTTGTCGCCAGGCAATGGGTGGCAGCAACGTGCGTAAACCACGGACGCATTCTCGGTGCCATCGAGCAGGATGGCGCCTTGCGACACACTTTCGTGTGCCATGAAGCGTTCGCGCGTCATCAGCAATGGATCGGGCTTCTCGCCCATTTCAGACAGCAATGCTGACATGCGTTTGGCCACAATGCTGGCGATGCGCTTGCCCAGGCCGACGTCGACCAACAAATCACTGCGATTTTTGTTGCCCGTGAAGCGCAACAATTTTTCCCACAAAGTTTGGTACCGAGAGGGATCATCGGGCATCTTCTCAATGCCCTCGGCACGCAAAGCTTGCGTGAGCAGTTTCAAGCCCAAGTCCATGGACTCGCTGTTGGCCATGGTTTTGAGGTGATGACGAATTCTGGACCGCGCGCGACCTGTTCGAACAAAGCCCAACCATGAGGGATTGGGCGACGAAACGGGGGCGGTCATCACTTCCACCACATCGCCATTTTTCAACTCTGTGCGCAAAGGCACTTGCTGGTTGTTGATTTTGGCGGCCACCAAGTGGTCACCAATGTTGCTGTGAATCATGTACGCAAAATCCACCACGGTGGCGCCACGCGGCAAGGACATGATTTGACTCTTGGGCGTGAAGACATACACAGCATCGGGGAACAGGTCGACTTTGACATGATCCCAAAACTCAGAAGCATCACGTGTTTCTTTTTGGATGTCGAGCAAGGATTGCAGCCATTGTGTGCCCAAACGCTCAGACGACACATCATTGGAGCCTTTGTCTTTGTAGAGCCAGTGCGCCGCAACCCCAGACTCCGCCACCACGTTCATGGCTTCTGTGCGCATTTGGAATTCAACGTTGACGCCAGACGGACCCACCAGGGTGGTGTGCAAAGACTGGTAGCCGTTGACCTTGCCGATGGCAATGTGATCTTTGAATCGACCCGGTACGGGTTTGTACATCTGATGCAAGATGCCCAAAGCCGTATAGCAATCAATGACTGAAGGCACAATCAACCGGAAGCCGTAAATGTCGGTCACTTGGGCAAAGCTCAAATGCTTGCCATCCATTTTTTTGTAAATGGAATACAGCGTTTTTTCTCGGCCAGTGATCTGAACATTCATGCCCGCTTTGGAGAAGGTGGACTCGAGTTCGCCTTGCACTTTTTGAATCAGGTCACGTCGTCGGTTGCGCGCTTTGGCAACGGCTTTGGCCAGAACGTTGTAACGCCATGGCTTTGAATAACGAAACGACAAGTCTTGCAGCTCGCGGTAGGTTTGGTTCAAACCTAAGCGGTGTGCAATGGGTGCATAAATTTCAAGTGTTTCAGATGAAATGCGGCCCCATTTTTCGCGCGGCATGTCGGACATGGTCCGCATGTTGTGGCTGCGGTCGGCCAGCTTGATCAAGATGACGCGAACATCGCGTGCCATGGCCAACAGCATCTTGCGAAATGATTCGGCCTGGTTTTCTTCTCGTGTGTTGAACTCCAACTTGTCCAGTTTGGTCAAGCCATCAACCAGCTCGGCCACCGATGAGCCAAACTTCTCAATCAAGTCTGACTTGGTGACGCCGCAGTCTTCCATGACGTCGTGCATCAAGGCCGCCATCAAGGCCTGTGCATCCAGTTTCCATTCGGTGCATTGGGTGGCCACCGAAATGGGGTGGGTAATGTAGGGCTCACCGTTTTTGCGCATCTGACCCAGATGGGCCTCATCGGCAAACTTGTAGGCCTTGCGGACCAGTTCAACATCTGATGCAGGCAAGTAGCCTAATTGCTCGACCAATGCCGCAAAACTGGCCGCCGCTGCATTGGCAGCACTGGCGGAGGGCATGCCAGCTTGAATGTTGTGTGCGTTGTCGCGCTTTCCGGGTATTGAAGTACTACCGGATTTGTGAAAAATAGAAGAAAAAGCTGCGCGCATGGCTCAAATGTAACGCCACAGGGCCGACTTCAGAAAGCCACTTGGGAAGCCCTCTCAAATTTGCGACTTTCAGGCGTGAAAAAGCCCCAGGTTTTGAAACTTTGGGGCTTGATGGGCCAAACCTGACTGGCTTGGCTGGGTGTAGAAATTAGTTAACTTTTTTGAGCATTTCCAAACCAACTTTGCCTGCTGCAATTTCGCGCAGGGCAGTGACGGCTGGCTTATTTTTGCTTTCGACGCGAGGTGTGTGGCCTTGGCTCAGCATGCGGGCACGGTAAGTGGCCGCCAATACCAATTGGAAACGGTTAGGGATCTGTTCCAAGCAATCTTCAACAGTGATGCGGGCCATGACGGTCTCCGGTAAAAAATTCAGGTGATATGGAGGGATTCGAAAGTTTCGGCACGGTCTCGGCGCTGGGCAATGTACTTGAGGCGCTGAGCGTGCACGATGGCCTTGAGGTCAAACAGGGCGCGATCGAAAACTTCGTTGATTATAACGAAGTCAAATTCTTTGACTTGGGCCAGCTCAATGGCCGCATTTTGCAAGCGCAATTCGATGGTTTCAGTGCTGTCCTCACCTCGGCGCTCCAAACGGCTGCGCAACTCTTCCCAACTGGGAGGCAGAATGAAAATGAGGATGGCATTGGCGTACATCCGCTGAATTTGGATGGCGCCTTGGTAGTCAATTTCCAAGATGACGTCGGAGCCTTGCGCCATGCGCTCTTCCAGCATTCGTTTGGAGGTGCCGTAGCGATGGCTGTGCACATTGGCCCATTCCACAAAGGCATCTGCCGTGACCATGGCGTCAAACTCTTGCTGCGATACAAAAAAGTATTCGCGGCCATGTTTTTCTTGGCCCCGGGGGGCTCGGGTGGTGTGTGACACGGATGGCAAAACGCGAGTGTCTAACTCCATCAGGGCCTTGACCAAGCTGGACTTGCCCGCACCGCTGGGGGCGGCTACAACGTAGAGGTTTCCAGGATATTCCATGGCAAGGAGTGTAGTCAACTTATTCGATGTTTTGGACTTGCTCACGCATTTGCTCAATCAGGACCTTCATGTCGACTGAGATTTTGGTCAGTTCAAGCGCAGCGGATTTGGAGCCCAGGGTGTTGGCTTCGCGGTGCAGCTCCTGAATGAGAAAGTCGAGGCGTTTGCCAATGTCGCCGCCTTTTTTAACCAAGCGGCTGATTTCGTCCAAGTGAGACGCCAAACGGGTGAGCTCTTCTGCCACGTCGATGCGGATGGCAAAGGCGGTGGCTTCGGTCAGGGCACGGTCCTTGGCCACGTCAGAAGACACGTTGCCGTCAGACAAAGCCATGGCCTCATTCCAGCGGTCAATGAAGCGCTGGCGCTGTTGCTCGACCAGTTGCGGCAGTAGCGGCGCAGCTTGCTCGGCCAAGGTGCGGAGCTGGCCTATGCGGTCTTGCAGCATGTCGGCCAAACGAGCACCCTCACGGGCGCGAGCATCTTTGAGGGCTTTGACGGCTTGGGTGGCCAAAGGCATTAGATCGGCGTCTTGCAGGCCTGGGCCTGATTTTTCATGGCTGGCCAATTTGATGACATCAGAAACACTCAAATCACGCGCCTGCGGCAGCCAGCTTTGAATTTTGTTCTGCAGGCCCACCAGCTTTTGCAAGGTGCCAATGGACGGATCGGCCAGGTCGTTGTCCTGGGTGGTGTGGTACACCGCACGCACTTCCACCTTGCCCCGTTTGATGTGCTGTGTGATGTGCTCACGCAGTGCAGGCTCTGTATGGCGCAGCTCATCAGGGAGACGGAAACTGAGATCGAGGAAGCGGCTGTTGACCGATCGAATTTCGAGGCCAAAACGCATTGCAGGCGTGGCCGATGTGTCGGCGTTGCCCTCGGCGGCGGGCGTGCTGGATTGCACGCTGGCGTACCCGGTCATACTGTAAACTGGCATGAATTCTTTCTAGGATGCGGCAGACAAGGGGCTGCGATTCAGTCGGGAGCTTTGCGAATGCCTCAAGCTCATCCCGAATTATCTCAAACTAATCTTGATTTTCGATTTAAATCGATCTAACGCGTCCATCCATCAACCTCATCAGCCGTAACGTCAAATGTCCCAGTCTCATCAGTCCACGTTTGCCCGTGCCCATGGCCGCACCCAAGACCAATTGCGCCAAGTTCGCATCACGCGCGGCTTCACCGTTCATGCCGAAGGCTCTGTCCTCATTGAATTTGGCAATACGCGCGTGCTTTGCACAGCGTCTGTCGAAGAAAAAGTACCCGGTCACAAAAAGGGCAGTGGTGAAGGTTGGGTCACAGCCGAATACGGCATGCTGCCGCGCGCCACCCATACGCGGGGTGACCGCGAAGCAGCGCGCGGTAAACAAAGTGGTCGCACACAAGAAATTCAGCGCCTCATTGGCCGCTCGATGCGTGCGGTGTTTGATTTGAAAAAACTGGGCGAGCGCACCATTCACCTCGATTGCGATGTGTTGCAAGCCGATGGCGGCACACGCACGGCCAGCATCACCGGCGCTTTTGTGGCTGCGCAAGATGCAGTGGACTGGCTCATGCACCAAGGCAAATTGACTGAGTCGCCCATCATCGACTCAGTGGCTGCTATTTCTGTCGGTCTGAAAAATGGTACCCCTTTGCTGGATTTGGATTACACCGAAGACTCCTCCTGCGACACCGACATGAATGTGGTGATGACAGGCGCCGGCAATTTTGTCGAAGTGCAAGGCACTGCCGAAGGCGTGGCCTTTACACGCAAAGAAATGGACAGCTTGTTGGCCTTGGCCGAAAAAGGCATTGCTGAGTTGGTTCAACTTCAAAAACTATCACGTCAAACGCACGTTCACGCTGGAGCTTGATGTCATGAAAATGGTTTTGGCTTCCAACAACGCAGGCAAGTTGGCCGAATTGCAAAGTTTGTTCAGCGGCTTGAACGTGCAATTGGTGCGGCAGTCTGAATTGAACATTTCGGAAGCCCCAGAGCCTTACAAAACCTTTGTTGAAAATGCTTTGACCAAAGCGCGCCATGCGTCCGCACAAAGTGGACTGCCTGCAGTGGCAGACGATGCAGGTTTGTGCATTGACGCCTTTGGTGGCTTGCCAGGGGTGGACACCGCGTATTACTGCATGCAGTTTGGTTATGAAAAATCTGACGCCAACAATGTGCGCGCTGTGCTTGAGCAAATGGCCTCGCAAAAAAATCGTCGCGCGGCCATGGTCAGTACCTTGGTGGCGCTTCGCAGCGCGGATGACCCTGAACCCCTGATTGCTGTGGGCCGCGTGGTGGTTGAGATTGCACGCGAACCTGTCGGTGACAACGGCTTTGGCTTTGACCCTATTTTGTTTCTGCCAGAGTTTGGCAAAACCTTTGCGCAGTTGCCAGAAGATGTGAAGAATGCCAACAGCCATCGCGGCAGATCTTCGCAAGCCATGGTGGCTTTGATGCGAGAGCGTTGGGGGCTCTGAAACATGAGCAGCCCCTTTGATGTGGTCCATGCCATGCGACCTGGCTTGCTGCAGTTGCAGTCATTGCCGCCCTTGTCACTGTATGTTCATTTGCCGTGGTGCATTAAAAAATGTCCTTATTGCGATTTCAATTCGCATGAGTGGCGCGACAACTCGCAAGGCATGCCCGAGCAACGCTATATCGATGCGCTGCTGGCGGACTTAGAAGCCAGTTTGCCCTTGATTTGGGGGCGTCCAGTTCACAGCATTTTCATTGGCGGTGGTACGCCCAGTTTGTTTGAACCTGCCAGCATCGATCGTTTGATCAGTGGGATTCGCGCGCGCTTGCCATTGGAGGCCGAAGCTGAAATTACCATGGAGGCCAATCCCGGTACGTTTGAAAAAGATCGCTTCAAGGCTTTTCGTTCGGCGGGTGTCACTCGCCTGTCAATTGGTGTCCAAAGTTTCAATGACACGCACTTGAAAGCCTTGGGACGTGTGCACAATCGTGATCAGGCCATGGCCGCTGTGGCAGAGGCGCAGAGTGCCTTTGATACCTTCAACTTGGATGTGATGTACGCCTTGCCCGGACAGAGCTTGGCCGATTTGACGCAAGACATTCAAACGGCCTTGAGTTTCAAGCCACCACACCTTTCCATTTATCACCTCACCATTGAACCCAACACGATGTTTGCCAAGCATCCCCCCGTGTTGCCCGAAGATGATGATGCGTACGCCATGATGGACTTGATCACCGAAATGACTGCAGTAGAAGGCTTGCAGCGCTACGAAGTGTCGGCGTATGCGAGGGCGGGCCATCGTTGTTGGCACAACCTCAACTACTGGCAGTTTGGCGACTATTTGGGCATTGGTGCTGGTGCGCACAGCAAACTGAGTTTTGCACACCGCATCACGCGACAAGTTCGCTACAGAGAGCCGCAGTTGTACCTCGCACAAGCTTTGAAAGGCGAGCCAGTGACGCAGCATGAGGAAGTGTCGCGTGAAGACTTGCCATTTGAATACATGTTGAATGCCTTGCGTTTGAAAGAAGGCTTTAGCTTGACGGATTACATGGCGCGAACGGGTTTGGCCATGACGTCAATTCAAAAGGAATTGGCCAGCGCAGAAGCCAAACAATTGATCTCAAGGGATTTCAACAGGGTTTGGCCCACTGAACGTGGTTTTGATTTTTTAAGTGATCTGCAAGAACTTTTTTTGGCAGATCGTTGATTTGCGCATGCGAGACAAAGGGCCCGCGCACAGGTTTGCCAATTTAAGTCGCTGCCAACACCGTGTTCATCTTCTTACCGAAGTCGCCAAACATGGCGATTGTTTTCTCGGTTGGAATCAGGTACTTTGCGCGCTTGTCGTCCGTCTGATTGAAGGTCATCAGTAAATCTTTTTGACGCAGGCGCGTAATGCGTTTGTGCAATGTGGCAGGAGAGCCTAGATGGGCAAGGCCAATGGCTTCCCGAACCGTCATGGTGCGATTCTCAAACCAACGCAGTGCAATTTCTTCTAGCAATGCTTTTTCGTTGGCGTCGAACTGCGGCGCGTCTGGCAATTGCTGGATGCCTCTGGCCAACTGCAGAAAACGCAAGTAGGCGGTGGCGGTGGAGTTGCTCTTCGTGGTCATACTCTAATTCTAATAATCTTGTGCGAGAAATAGTAGCAAAGTATCTATTATTTGTGAAATTAGCTCATGCGTCGTTAAGTAATTCCCACAATCTAAAAGGAGTAAGCGGCATTTGCAGTTTTTGTGATTTTTGCTGCTTTCCATTTCGAGCCAATGCGTCCGCAATCGCATTCACCACACAGGGTGTTGCACCAATGGTGCCCAGTTCGCCCACACCTTTCACGCCCAAAACATTGTTGGTGCTGGGGACCGATTGGTTTGTAAATGTACGGAACATTTGAGGCATGATGTCTGCACGCGGTGCTGCGTAGTCCATCAAACTGCCAGTCACCAGTTGGCCACTTTCAGCGTCATAAACTAAATTTTCAAGCAATGCTTGCCCCATTCCTTGAACAGCACCGCCATCCAATTGCCCCTCCACAATCATGGGGTTCACAATGCGCCCCACATCGTTCATGGACGTGTAGGACACCACGCTGGTTTCGCCCGTTGTGGGATCAATCTCTACTTCACAAATGTGGCATCCATTGGGCCATGTCGGGCCGCTTGCGGTGGTGCTTGATTGCAGCTCAATTCTGGCATCGGGTTGACGCTTGGCCAGATCGGCCAAACTGATTTTCAAATCAGTGCCCCTGACGCTGAAGTTGCCACTGGCATAAGCCAAATCTGCGGGTGAAGCTTCTAGTGCCTGTCCTGCCAATTCGCGTGCTTTGTCCAAAGTTTTTTCTGCGCCAACCCGCATGGCAGAACCACCGGTGAACAGTGAGCGTGAACCCGCACTGCCAAAACCATTGGCACGGTCTGTGTCGCCCAATATCACGCGTACTTTGGCGATGTCAACGCCAAATACATCAACCACCAGCTGTGCCAAGGAAGTGGCAATGCCTTGGCCCATGGCATTCACCGCCGATGCCACTTCAATGGTGCCATCGGCCAAGATTTGCACTTGCACGTTTTCTTCCAAGGCATTGCCGCCGGTCCATTCCAAGAAAGTGGCAATGCCCAACCCACGCCACAGGCCTTTGGCTTTGGAGGCTGCTTCACGCTTGGCAAAGCCAGCCCAGTCCGCTTTTTCCAAGCCTTGGTCCATGATCATTTCAAATGCGCCGGTGTCGTACACCTGACCCATGGGGTTCTTGTAAGGCATTTGCGTTGCTTGAATCAAGTTGCGACGGCGTAATTGCACGCGGTCGATGCCACTCACGCGGGCTGCCTCGTCCATCAAGCGTTCCATGTTGTAGATGGCTTCAGGACGACCGGCACCCCGGTAGGCTCCCGTGCTGGCCGTGTTGGTCATGACACCCGTGAAGTGGAAGTCGATCGTTTGGATGTCGTAGACGCTGCTTTGGACCCAAGGGCCAATCAGCATTTGAATGGCCAGTCCGGTCATGGTGGGGTAGGCGCCCACATTGGCCAGTGTTTGGATGCGCAGGCCCAAAATTTTGCCATCACTGGCCAATGCCAAAGAGGCATGCGTTTGAATGTCGCGACCGTGAGAGCTGCTGAGGAATTCTTCACTTCGATCGGCAATCCATTTGACGGGCCGTTGCAATGTGTGAGCGCAGTAGGCGGTGACCACATCTTCCGCGTAGGCGCCAGTTTTCATGCCGAAACCGCCGCCCACATCACCCACGATGACGCGAATGTTGTCTTTGTCGATGCCCAGCAAATCAGAAACGGTGGTTCGAACCCCGGTGGGCATTTGGCTGCTCATGCGAATGTGCAGTCTGCCTTGGTCTGGATACGCCAGCACGCTGCGTGGCTCGATGGACAAGGCTGCAACGCGTTGATTCACGATGTCCAAATGAACGACATGCGCGGCTTGGTCAAATGCAGATTGGGTGGCCTGTACATCACCGTACCGAGTTTCTGCAACGCGGTTGTCGGGTGCCTCTGTAAACAGCGGTGCAGTGGGTGCCAGTGCATCGGCAAGTGTGGTGGCACTGGGCAATGCATCAAAATCAATTTCAATGGCTTCGATGGCGTTGCGGGCCAGCTCCTCTGAGGTGGCGACGACGGCCACAATGGGTTCGCCCACAAAGCGAACCGTGTCGTTTGCCAATATGAAGCGGGTGGTAGAGGACAGTGGGGAGCCATCTGCACGCTTGAAATTCATGGGGCGTGCCATGGGTTTGACACCAGCGCTCAGCAAATCTTGACCACTGAAGACCGCCAGCACACCAGGCATGGCTTTGGCAGAGAGTGTGTCTAAACGCGTGATGCGGGCATGGGGGTAGGGTGAACGCAGGAATACCAAGTGAGCCTGGTCGGGGCGACTGATGTCATTGGCATAAGCACCCGCACCCAGCAGCAGTTGCTGGTCTTCAAGGCGGTGGACGGCCTTGCCGCTGCCAAAGCGAGCGATCTCTTGATCAGAAGGGGACTGGGGTGTAGTGGCTGAATGGTTCACAGACGGTTTCTCCTAAAGCGCAGTGTAGCTTTGAAGCAGCTTATTTGCCGATAGGGGTATTGAGGACTTATGCAGAGTTGCTACCCTTGAGACACTTGAGTACGATGTCTCTAATTCTCGGAAGTGAGGTCCTGCATGGACAATTTTTTTCTGTTGGTGGTCGGCATCCTGTTTATTCTTTTGGCTGGATTTTTGATTTTTTACTTTCAAACACAACAAAACTTCAAAGAGATCACCGAAAGGTTGGAAGAAATGCAGCACCCGCACACTGGCGCTCGATCTTCCGAAGCCTTGAAACACGAACTGGCTGTTCACCACGACATGCTGGTGCTTCTGGAAGCTGAAATTTCCAAGAACAAACGCGAGTCCTTGACCGAAGCAGAGCTGCAAGTTTTTGATGTGGCGCGTCACAAAATCAAGGCCAGCATTGCCGGGCTGAAGGCCAACGGCGACTGGATTGGATTGCCATTTGAATATGAATGGGTAGAAATGCTGGAGCGACTGCCAAATGTATTGGGCCTGTATCGACAAGCAGAGGCGGAAAAACAGGCAATGGAATTGGCGGCAGACAAACGCACTTCAGACCCTTCAACGCATTGAAATCTAGATCCTTGATTTAGATCAAGGATTGAGCGGCATTCCGACGCCGTTTCACAGTGGCTTGCCAGCAAAATCAAGGCATGCGACTTAGTTTCAAACCTGCACACGCCGTGATTTTGTTGGCTGGCATGACCGTCTGTGTCGTGATTGTCGCTGTCTTGTTATTGTTGCAAGATTTGAAAACGAGAGAGTTAGATCGATCACGGCAGGAAACCCACAGCCTGACGCAACTGTTTTTGCGACAAACAGAACACAGCTTTGAATCGGCCGACTTGGTGTTGCAAGGCGTCCAAGAGCGCTTACAGACAACGTATGGTCGTCAATTCTCACTTGACAGCGAACAAATATATTTGCTTCTTAATACGCGAGCACATGCTTTGAATGCCACTGGCAATCTCTTCGTGGTGGATGACCGTGGTGGCGTGGTCAATGGATCGGACCGAGACAAAGACATCGGTGTCAATGTTGCAAGTCAAGCATATTACAAAGCCTTTGCAGGCGCCGCAGATCCTGGGCTTTTCATTGATCGCCCCAGACAAAACCAAGCCAAAGGGCTTTGGACGCTGAACATGGCGCGCAGGATTGGGGGTAAAAATGATGAATTCAGAGGCGTCATTGTTGTCTCACTTCAAATTGCCAATCTGGAACAGCTTTTCAGCCATGTGAAATTGGAATATGACCGTCCAATTTCCATCTACATGGAAGATGGAACTTTGGTGGCGAGTTCGCCGCATCGAGAAAATTTGCTAGGCACACTTGCGCCAGAATTGAGCCGCGAATTGCTGCCCCAAACGGGTGGTGAAATTAAAATGATCGCGCATCAAAGCGGCGATGGTGTGGCCAGTGTTTATTCAATGGGCAGACTTAAAAATTTTCCGTTTTTGGTCAGTGTGATGAACGACGAAGACATGGCCTTGGCATCATGGCGCGAGACTTCTGTGCCCATTGCGCTTGGCGCCGTCCTCATGCTGATTGCGATTGTGACGGTGGCTGGTTTTCTCATGCGGGAACTCGAACGAGAGGAGAAAATGGCAGCGGCACTGAACGAGGCGCATGTTCGATATCACCACACCATCGACTCGGTGATGGACGCTATTGTGGGGATTGATTCGCAACAAAATATTTTGCTGTTCAATCCTGCTGCGGAAAAAATGTTTCAAATGCATGCCAAAGATGTCATGGGCAAGTCCTTGGACTTGCTATTGCCCAACACCATGCGGCATTCGCATCAGCGACATGTTGACAACTTTTCAGAATCGGATGGGGTCTCGCGTGCCATGGCACCACAGCTCAACATCATGGGAAGAAGGTCGGATGGAACTGAGTTCCCAATTGAGTCAAGCATTTCCAAAACAATGATTGGCGGCAAATCCCAGATGACAGCTGTTTTGCGTGACGTGACGCAACGCAGGCGTGCGGAAGCTGACCTGCATCAGTTGAATGCGCAATTGCGAGAATTGTCGTCCTCGTTGCAGGATGTTCGTGAACAAGAGCGGTCACGCATTTCTCGTGAACTGCACGATGATTTGGGACAGCAATTGACGGGCTTGAAATTGGAGCTGGCGTGGCTCAGTTCTCGCATCAAAGAGGGTCGAGAATTGCCCCTTGACCGCGTGACAGACATGAAGCGCATGTTGGATGTGGCCATCACTTCGGTGCGACGAATTTCCACTGATCTCAGACCACTCATTTTGGACGATTTGGGATTTGCGGAGGCTGTGGAATGGCATGTGGCCGAAGTTGCAAAACGCAGTCACTTGAAGATTGTGCTGAACCTGCCGGCACATGAGCTGGTCAATGATGACGCGCGCGCAACAGCACTCTTTCGAATTGTGCAAGAGTCTTTGACCAACATCTTGCGCCACGCACAGGCTCACAATGTCCATGTCTCGCTGTCCTCGAATGGTGAATCTCTGTGTTTGCGCATTCAAGATGATGGGATTGGCATGCCCGAAAAAATTCGAGTAGGCGGCATTGGCTTGGTCAGCATGCGAGAGCGTGTCAATGCGCTGGGCGGTGAGTTTCGTATTTCTACCGCATTCGATTCGGAGATTCACCCGGGTGTGCTGATTGAAGTTATGTTGCCACTGAAGGCGCATAAAGAGGAAGTCGTGCTGTGAAAATTGAAGTGTTGATAGCAGACGATCACGCCATCATTCGCGATGGCTTGAAAAAAATACTGGCAGATACACCAGACATGGTGGTGGTGGGTGAAGCCATGAATGGCACGATGGCGCTGGAAAAGGTACGCGAGCGAGATTGGGGGCTGGTGGTATTGGATTTGTCCATGCCAGGTCGAAGCGGCATTGAATTGATCAAACTGATCAAATCGGAAAAGCCTAAATGTCCGGTGCTCATTTTCAGCATGCACCCAGAGGAGCAATACGCGGTGCGCGCACTGCGTGCTGGGGCTTCTGGCTACCTGTCCAAAGAAGGTGACAGCGATTTGATTTTGCCGGCCTTGCGAAAAGTGGCGGCGGGGGGGGTGTATTTCAGTGCCAAAGTCGCTGAGTTGTTGGTTTCAGAAGCGACGCCTCACACGGAAGTGCTACCTCACAAGCGTCTCAGTGACCGTGAGTTTCAGATATTTGAACGGATTGTGCGCGGCATGAGCATGACCGACATTGCCAACGAACTCTCGTTGAGCATCAAAACGGTGAGTACGCACAAGTCTCACATCATGGCCAAAATGGGGATGAGTACCCAAGTTGATTTGGTTCGATACGCCATCGCACACCATTTGATGTCCGATTGACCCGCCCTTGCGCGGTGCATCCCTGGCGGTATAGGAATATTCCTATGCCCAAATTCATCCCGTGCTGATATCCAACATCACCCTCAAACCAGAGAATCGTGACTAGGAATTTAAGAACGTTGAAAAAGGGGTCATCCAATGAAAATCAATCTCAAGTTTGCACTGTCAGCCGCTGTGGCATTGTCCACATTGGTATTTTTCCCAAGCGCACACGCCTTGGACGAAGAGGCGGCAAAGGCGTTGGCCAAGCAGAACAACTGCCTGAAGTGCCACGCAATTGACAAAGAAAAAGATGGCCCTGCATACAAAGCTGTGGCTGCCAAATACAAAGGTAAAGCCAATGCTGAAGCCCGCTTGATTGAGCACATCACATCAGGCGAAAAAGCCAAATTCCCTGATGGTCACGAAGAAGAGCACAAAGTTGTGAAAACTTCACCTCCCAAAGACGCCGCACAAATTAAAAACTTGGTGCAGTGGATCTTGGCTCAGTAATGACTGACCTCATCAGTCTCTCAACATTTGGGTAACACTATGAAATTCATCCACAAATTTGTGTCGGTCCTGGTGCTGCTCGGCAGCTTTGGCCTGGCAGCCACAACGCTCTCAGCCCATGCGGCTGATGCACCTGCCGTCAATCCAGTCAATGCACAGCGTGCACAAGAAGCGTTGAAAAAAGACGCCATCTGTACCAAGTGCCATGACGAAAGCGAATCGGCACCTGTATTGTCTATTTACCAAACCAAGCATGGTGTGAAAGGCGATCCTAAAGCGCCCAACTGCCAGTCTTGTCACGGTGCCAGCGACAAGCACGTCAAAGGTGACCCTGTGACCAAAGTTCGCGCCGCACCAGATGTGGTGTTCAAAAAAGGTGCTTTCAAATTGTCTGACGACAAAGAGCGTGCTGGTCAGTGTTTAACTTGCCACAAAGACAGCAAGCGCAACAACTGGGATGGCGGCAAACACGACACCAGTGGTGTGGCGTGCAACGATTGCCACAAAGTTCACCGTCCTGCTGACAAAGTTTTGAGCAAAAAAACTCAAACGGAAGTTTGCTACACCTGCCACAAAGAGCAACGTGCTGATGGCAAAAAAATCTCTCACCATCCTCTTGAAGAAGGCAAAGTGGCTTGTTCAGATTGCCACAACCCACATGGCTCAACAGGCCCCAAACTGTTGAAGAAAAACACAGTCACCGAAACTTGCTATCAGTGTCATGCTGAAAAACGCGGCCCCTTCTTGTTCGAGCATCAGCCCGTTGCAGAAGACTGCGCAAATTGCCACACACCTCACGGCTCCAACATTGCACCGCTGCTTAAATCACGTGCACCGTTCCTCTGCCAAGACTGCCATGACGGTACGCACGCCAGCGGAACACCTGTGGGTGTGAATGCTGCGGGTTACCAAGGTGGATTGGCCACTAAAAACGCTGCCGGTGCAGCCCAGTTCCCAAGCAAAAACATTGTGGGCCGTAGCTGTATGAACTGCCACAGCCAAGTTCACGGCACCAACAGCCCTGCTGGTGGTTACCTGCAACGCTGATCAACCTCTATTGGAGAACAAAATGAAAGTTCAAAGTCACAATTTACGGTTGAGTGCCATTGCCTTGGCCGTGTCTGGGGTGTTGTTGAGCATGGCGGCGCAAGCCGATGAGGCCGAAATCAAGGCCTTGACACAACCTGCCAACACAGTGGAGTTTGGTGTGGTGACGCCCTCGGCCGCGTCTGCCAAGTTTGGTGAATACAACGGTTTGAACACCTCTGCAAGTCGCTTAACGGGCGGGCTGAATGTCCGCGGTGGCTCAGCCTATACCCAAAATGAGCAGGGCGGTTTAGAGCGTTGGTCGCTCAAAGCCACTGACATTGGTTTGATGTCAGGTGCTGCTGAGGTGAGTGCGTCTGAGCAAGGTGTCTGGAGTTACAAGTTAGGCTTTGACTCACTGCGTCATAACTTGGACGGTAGCTACCAAACGCCTTACCTGGGTGCCATCGGTGGTAACTTATTCACACTGCCTTCTACATTTGGCTTGGCTGCAACTGCGGGCGCAGGTACCAACGTCTTGACGGCCAATCAGCTGGCAGCTTTTCACAATTTGGACATTTCCACCACGCGTAAGAACGCTTCGGTGAGTGCCAGCTTGGCATTGGACGCACGCAGCAGCCTTAACTTTGATTACAACCACTTGGCCGTGAGCGGTTCTAAGCTGATGGGTTTTGGTGTGGCCGGCGTGGGCGGCGCAACTGGCGAAGCTGTCACGGTATTGCCAATGCCAACTGCGTCCAAAACAGACACCGTCACAGTGGCTTGGAACTGGAAGGGCGATCAGTCCTACGTCACAGCTTCTTACTTTGGTTCTTTCTACACCGATGACTACGATCGTGTGAATTTCCAAAGTTTTGCCGGGACAACGGCCTACACAGGCGCTCTGCAAGCCATGACCACAGCGCCTAGCAACAGTTTCAACCAGTTGAATTTGCAAGGCGGTTATGCCTTGGCACCTCAAACCAAGTTGGTTGCCAATTTGTCTTACGGGCGCAACACGCAAAACAGTGCCTTTGTCACGCCTGAAGCAGGTCTGATGGTCACGCCATCGTCTGTGGCATCTCTGAATGGTGAAGTCATTAACACACATGCTGATGTGAAAGTGACTGACCGGTCTTACAAAGATTGGACTTTGTCTGCTGGTTTGAAGTTTGATGAGCGTGACAATCAAACCACCTCGTACATGCAAAATTTCAATGCCATCAGTGGTCAACACACAGCGCTGTATCCCAATACCCCTTTGAGCAACAAGAAATCTCAATTGGAGTTGGCTGGCGACTATCGAATTCAAGCTGGGCAGGCTTTGCGTGTGGCCTATGTGCACGAAGACATCGAGCGCTGGTGTAACAGCTACGCAGTTGGCACAGGATATCCCGCTGGCACCAATTGCGTCACAGCCAAATCTAGCAAAGATGACCGAGTGGACGCCACCTATCGCTTGAAAGGAAGTGACACCGTTGACTTCCGTTTGGGCGTTGGTTACAGCGACCGTCAGACCACCACTGATCCCTACGCCATTTCCAACTTCATTGGACAAAATGGTGCCGTTCCAGGTCCCGTGCCATCACCCAATCTGACCCCCAAGGGTCAAAATGCGGGTGACTACTACGGCTTCTACCCCTTCTTTTCAGCCTCTCGCACACAACAATCTGTGAAGGGTCAAATGAACTGGGAAGCCACAGAGCAAGTGTCCGTTGGTTTGAGCGCCAAGTACACAGAAGATAAATATGGCGCTGGTACTTACGGTGTTCAGAACGGCAGCACCTGGAGCTTCAATGCGGACACGTCATATGCCTACCAAGAAAACGGTTCTGTCTATGCCTATGTCACCAAACAGCACCGGGAACGCGAGTTGACCAGCCTGCAGCGTAATACGGTCACTGCCAGTGCCGCTTCTGCGACAGCCATTGCCATTCCAGCCACCGCCTCATGGACCAATTTGTTGAAAGACAATGACACCACAGTGGGCGTTGGAATCAAACAATCAGGTTTGATGGGCGGCAAATTAGAAATTGCGGGCGACCTGACCTATTCCTTGGGGACAGGCGCCTATGGCACTGTGTTGAATTACGCAACAGCAACACTGGGTGGACTGACTTGCAGTGCTGCACCGATCAACTCTTGCGGACAGTTGCCCGACATCAAAAGCACTCTGGGTCAAGCCAGCGTGACGGGTTCATACCAAGTCGACAAAGCCAGCAAAGTGACGGTGCGTTATGCCTACCAAAAACTAAGCAGTGCGGACTTCTACTACAACGGTTATCAATATGGATTTTCTCCTTCCACATTGATTCCCACCAACCAAGCTGCGCCCAATTACAAGGCCAACGCTATCGCTGTGACTTTGACGCATAACTTTTGACGTTAGTCGTTGAAATACATCTCAGAAAATTTGAATTTCAGGAGCCATCATGGACAACGAGCAAGTCGGTTTCTTTCAACGCATTTGGAGAAGCTTGAACAAGCCTGCAAAATATTCATTGCTGGCAGTTACCTCCGCATCCTTTGTGGCCGGAATTATTTTCTGGGGTGGTTTCAACACCGCCATGGAAATGACCAACACTTTGGAATTTTGTACAACCTGTCACGAGATGCGTGACACGGTTTACAAAGAATACAAAGAAACCATTCACTACAGTAACCGCTCAGGTGTCAGGGCTATTTGTTCTGATTGCCATGTGCCAAAAGACTGGGTTCACAAAATGATCCGCAAGTCCAAGGCCAGTTTTGAGGTCTGGGGAAAAATCACGGGCAGCATTGATACACCTGAGAAATTTGAAGCCAAGCGCATGGAGTTGGCGGGGCATGAGTGGGCTCGCATGAAAGAAAGCAATTCTCGTGAATGTCGGAATTGCCACAATTTCGATGCCATGAGTCCAGAGCTTCAAAAGCAAACGCCTTACAAAAAGCACATGAAGGCCAAAGAAGAGGGCAAAACCTGTATCGACTGCCATAAAGGCATTGCACATCAATTGCCCAAAGAGTACGAAGAACCAGACGAATAAGCCACACAGCTAAAATCCAAGGGCAAAGTCAAATTTGCCCTTTTTTTTGCCCATTTTTTTTGACTTGAATCAATTTTGAATGGGCGTGATCTGCGATGATTCAGCCACATGTTCAGCGTTTTCAATCTTTCTTGCTCTCGCGGTGATAAGCGGCTGTTTTCAGGCGTTTCCTTCACCCTCCAACCCGGCCAATGGCTGCACCTAGAAGGTGACAATGGGGTGGGCAAAACCAGTTTGTTGCGTTTGGTTTGTGGCCTCAGTGCCCTTGAAGAGGGGGAAATCAGCTGGAATAACCAGTCTGTGGTCAAAAATCCAGAATCGTTTCGTGCCGATTTGGCCTATTTGGGTCACCAATTGGCGCTTAAAGAAGATTTAACACCTTTAGAAAACTTGCAAGCAGATGCCGCCGTGTCTGGCCGTGTTCTTTCGGGCTCGGATGCCCTGAAGGCACTGGCCCAACTGGGATTGCGTGGCAGAGAGAATTTGCCAGTTCGCGTCTTGTCGCAGGGGCAAAAAAGACGCACCGCCTTGGCCCGCTTGTTGGTGAGTACGGCCAAGTTATGGGTTTTGGACGAGCCCTTTGTGGCTTTGGACACAGCCGCTCAACATGTATTGTCCGATGTGATCAACCAGCATTTGGCCAACCAGGGCATGGTTCTGCTCACCAGTCATCAGGCCCTGACGTTGGCTGGCCATGGCGCTTCTTATAGGTTGACCGCATGAGTGCCTTTGTTGCCATCGTGAAGCGGGATTTGACATTGGCCCTGCGGCGCAAAAACGAAGTCATCACCTCGGTGTTTTTCTTTGTGGTTGTGGCGGCATTGTTTCCCTTGGGCATTGGTCCTGAGATGAACACGTTGCGTTTGGTCGCCCCCGGTATTCTTTGGGTGGGAGCCCTGCTGGCCAGCATGCTGTCTCTGGGACGTATGTTTGCAGCCGACCATGCCGATGGCACCTTAGAGCAAATGGCTTTGTCACCCAACAGTTTGTCGGTGTTGGTTGCTGCCAAAATTTTGGCGCATTGGTTGTTGTCTGGCTTGCCGCTGGTCCTGCTGGCACCTATTTTGGGCTTGCAGTTTGACCTGTCGGCCAATGCTTTGTGGACCTTGACGCTCAGTTTGTTGCTGGGGACACCCATTTTGTCCCTGATCGGTGCCATTGGTGCTGCACTCACTTTGGGGGTGCGCGGTGGCGATGTGCTTTTGTCGTTGTTGGTCCTGCCTTTGTATGTACCCGCTTTGGTGTTTGGCGCGGGTGCTGTGCAGGCCGAAATCAGTGGCTTGGGGGCTTCTGCGCATTTGTCGATCTTGGCTGCCATGGCGCTGGTGGCTGCCGTGTTCAGTCCTTGGGCCAGCGCAGCATCGCTTCGAATTGCGCTTGAATCATGAGAGTGGATTAACCCAATGATGCAAAAACTTTTTCATTACGCTTCGCCGCAAACTTTCTACCCACTGGCAGGAAAGTTGTGGCCGGTGTTTGCCGTGCTGGCCACGGTATTAACAGCCTGGGGCATGTGGCTGGGCTTGTTTGTCGCACCCACCGATTTTCAGCAAGGTGAAGGCTACCGCATCATTTTTGTTCACGTGCCGGCCTCTTGGATGTCGATGGTGATTTACCTGGCCATGGCCTTTTGGGCATTGCTGGGTTTGACTTTCAACACGCGTTTGTCGGGCATGATGGGACGAGCACTTGCGCCCACGGGTGCCATCTTTGCTTTCTTGTCTTTATGGACGGGTGCTTTATGGGGCAAGCCTATGTGGGGAGCCTGGTGGGTGTGGGACGCAAGGCTCACATCCGAATTGATTTTGTTTTTCTTGTACCTGGGCTACATCGCTTTGACCAGCGCCATTGACGATCCTCGTCGCGCAGACAAAGCGGGCGGTATCTTGGCATTGGTCGGTGCGCTCAATGTGCCAGTCATTTATTTCTCTGTGAAGTGGTGGAACACTTTGCACCAAGGTGCATCGGTGTCCATGACCAAAGGTTCCAGCATGGCACAGACCATGTTGGAGGCCATGTTGATCATGGGCATTGCGTTTTGGATGTATGCCATTGCCATGGCCTTGTACCGTGTCAGAAGCATCATTTTGGTTCGCGAACGGCATGCCCAGTGGGTGGCTGATTTGCCAGAAGTGAAAGCGCTGACTGTGGAGATGCAATCATGATTTGGAACAGCTGGGCAGATTTTTGGCGCATGGGTGGCTATGGCCTGTATGTGTGGGGAAGTTTTGGCGTCACGGCAGCGCTGATCGTGATTGAAATGGTGTGGGTTAAACAAGCACGTGCAGCTGCACTGGCACAAGTGACGCACGAATTGGCCGCTGCAGAAACGCAAGCAAAGGATTGGCACTGATGAAACCTAGACACCAACGATTTTTGTTCATCACCGCTGGTGTGGCCGCACTGGCCATTGCAGGCATGTTTGTGTTGAATGCTTTCCAAAGCAATTTGGTTTTCTTTTTCACACCAACACAAGTGTCACAAGGCGAGGCGCCCAAAGGCCGTGCATTCCGTGTAGGCGGCATGGTCAAAGAGGGCAGTTTGAAAAAAGATGGCGAGAACGTGCAGTTTGTGGTGACCGACTACGCACACGATGTGCCTGTTGCTTATAAAGGCATGTTGCCCGATTTGTTCAAAGAGGGTAAAGGCGTCGTGGCCCAGGGCAAACTCTCGGAGAGCAATCAGTTCACAGCCTCCGAGGTGTTGGCCAAGCATGACGAAAACTACATGCCGCCTGAAGCCAAACATGCCTTGGACAAGGCTGAAGCAGCCAAGGCCGTTCAATCACTGAAGCCCTGAGCGGGATCTCAAGAAAAGAGTCTGAAATGATTGTAGAAATAGGCCACTTTGCCTTGATCTTGGCCGCCTGTGTGGCGTTGATTCAGGGTGTCCTGCCGTTGGCCGGCACAGTGCACGACTACCAGCGCTGGCAGGCCTTGGCAAAGCCAGCTGCGGTCGTCCAGTTTGTGTTGATTGCGTTTTCATTTGGTGTGCTGGCGCATGGCGCACTCACCGATGATTTTTCTATCAAATACATTGCCGAGCACTCAAACTCTTTGTTGCCTTCGCAATACAAGTTGGCCTCTGTGTGGGGTGGCCATGAAGGCTCCTTGCTGCTATGGGTCTTGATGT
Organism: uncultured Limnohabitans sp.; assembly: GCA_937928195.1. Lineage (GTDB taxonomy): Bacteria > Pseudomonadota > Gammaproteobacteria > Burkholderiales > Burkholderiaceae_C > Limnohabitans_A. The sequence continues at coordinate 9,381 of CALEYZ010000182.1, read as the reverse complement.
TGTCGGGTTGGACTGTGGCTGTGGCACTGTTTTCACAAACACTGCCCTTGGCCATGGTGGCGCGTGTCATCGGTATTTTGGGCTGGGTGTCCACTGGCTTCTTGATGTTCATCTTGACCACCTCCAGTCCCTTTGAGCGCTTGTTGCCAGCGGCTGCCGATGGCCGTGATTTGAACCCCTTGTTACAAGATCCTGGTTTGGTAATTCACCCGCCCATGCTATACATGGGGTATGTCGGTTTCTCAGTGGCATTTGCTTTTTCATTGTCTGCTTTGCTCTCGGGGCGCATGGATGCAGCTTGGGCTCGTTGGTCACGTCCCTGGACCGTGGTGGCCTGGATCTTCATGACGGCTGGCATTGCCTTGGGATCATGGTGGGCTTACTACGAACTTGGATGGGGCGGATGGTGGTTCTGGGACCCTGTTGAAAACGCTTCGCTCATGCCTTGGTTGTTTGGCACGGCGCTCATTCATGCCCTGATGGTGACTGACAAGCGAGGGGGCTTCAAAGCATGGTCAGTTTTGCTGGCCATTGGCGCTTTTTCTTTGTCATTGTTAGGTACTTTCTTGGTTCGCTCGGGTGTGCTGACGTCTGTGCACGCCTTTGCGGCTGACCCACGTCGTGGTGTCTTCATCTTGGTCTTTTTGGCTTTGGTGGTGGGCATCTCTCTCACCTTGTTTGCTTGGCGCGCACCCAAGGCCACATTGGGCGGAAAGATTGGCTTGGTGTCGCGTGAATCGATGTTGCTGGTCAACAGCGTCTTGTTGGTGGTGGCCACAGGTGCGGTGTTATTGGGCACGGTTTACCCCCTCATCGTGGATGCTTTGAACTTGGGCAAATTGTCCGTAGGTGCCCCTTACTTCAATGCAGTGTTTGTGCCTTTGATGGTGCCTGTGGTGTTTCTCATGGTGCCTGGTGGCATTGCGCACTGGCGTGAAGCACGATGGAAGGCGTTGGGCCGTGAACTGAGAATGCCAGGCCTTGCAGCGGCCTTGGCGGCTGTGTTCATTTTGGTTTTCACTGACAAGGGGACATGGCTCAGTGCCATGGGCGTTGCTTTGGCCACTTGGGTGGTGGTTGGTTTGATCATGCAAATTGTGGCACGTGCCCAAAAGCCGGGTCGCATCCCCCCCTCTTTCTGGGGCATGCATTTGGCACACCTGGGCATTGCCGTGGTGGTCGTGGGCATTACCCTGGTCAAGGGCTATGAAGTGGAGCGCGATGTGCGAATGGGCTTGAATGACACCGTCAGCATCGACAACTACAGCTTCGAGTTGGTGGGGGTGAGCAATGTCGATGGTCCCAATTACAAAGCCCTTCGTGCAGAGGTCAAGGTCACCAAGAATGGACAAGTACTGGAAGTATTGCAACCCGAGAAGCGCAAATACTTTTCATCTGCCATGCCCATGACAGAGGCGGCCATTGATTCAGGGTTGTTCCGCGATTTGTATGTATCCCTTGGCGAGGCCATCGAAGGCGACAAACCGCAGTGGAGTGTGCGCGTGTTTTACAAACCCTTCGTTTCTTGGCTTTGGTACGGCGCCATTTTGATGGTGTTGGGTGGATTGTTGGCTGTCAGTGATCGTCGCTACCGCAAATCAGCGGTCAGTGCGGTTTAAGCCTTTCGGAGATTCAGCGTGAAAAAGTTTTTAATTCCTTTGGCACTTTTCTTTGGCTTGGTGGCTTTTTTGGCTGTGGGCTTGAACCGTGATCCCCGAGAAATTCCATCACCTTTGGTGGGCAAACCAGCGCCTGCTTTTTCACTGCACACCTTGGATGCCAGTGCGCCCAAGTTTGAACCAGACGCCATGAAGGGCAAGGTGTGGATGTTGAATGTTTGGGCGACGTGGTGTGTGGCTTGCCGAGAAGAGCATCCCGTGTTGGTGGCTTTTTCCAAAGCCAATCAACTGCCCATCGTGGGTTTGAGCTACAAAGAAGTTCAAACGCAAGATGAACCTGCAGGTCGCAAGTTCACGCCAGAAGAAAAACTCAAGCTGGCGCGAGAGCGCAGTGAACTGTGGCTCAAGCGCCACGGCAATCCCTATGTGTTGTCTGTGCTTGATTTGGATGGTCGTGTTGGCATTGACTATGGTGTTTATGGGGTGCCAGAAACGTATGTCATCGATAAAGAAGGTGTGATTCGTTACAAACGCGTTGGCGTGGTCACCCCTGATTTGTTGCAATCCACCATTTTGCCGCTGGTACAGAAGTTGAATGCCTCATAAGGCAGTGTGAAAGATCCTATGAAATTCAATGCGCAATGTCTGAAGATGGCCCTGGTGATGGTCTTTGCATTGGTGACGTCGCTTTCCTCCGTCCAGGCCAAAGAAGCCGCACCCTTGGCCGAAGATCCGGTGGTTGAAAAACGCTTGATTCACATCTCGGAAGAGTTGCGCTGCTTGGTTTGTCAAAACGAATCCTTGGCTTCCTCCCGCGCTGAGTTGGCCAATGATCTGCGCGAAGAGGTTCGAAAACTCATTCGTGAAGACAAGAGTGACACGCAGATCAAAGAGTATTTGGTGACGCGCTACGGTGATTTTGTGTTGTACCGCCCCGAAGTGAAGCCGCTCACGTGGGTGCTGTGGTTTGGGCCGTTTTTGTTGTTGGTGCTCGGTTTGATTGGCATGGCGACTTATCTTCGCCAACGGCAATCTGAAAAACCTGTCAAAGAACAATTGAGCGACGAAGATCGGCGCAAGGTTCAAGAAATTCTGAAGTCTGGAGACGCATCATGAGTGCCAACATGTTATTTGGGGTTGTGGCACTGGGCCTTGTGTTGTGTGTTACTGCTTATTTGATGTGGATCTTGTTACGTCAACGCCCGTTGGTGACGCACGCGAGTCAGGCCAAGGCCAATGCCAAGGTCTATCGCGAACAAATTCTCGATCTTGACCGTGAGCACGAAAGTGGCCATATCAGCGATGTTGAATGGCAGCAGTCCCGTGATGAATTGAGTTTGCGCTTGTTGGAAGACACTTCTGCGCAAGACGATCCACAAGCCAAGCAGGAAAAACCCGCTTTGTGGACGGCCGTCATTGTGGCCGTGGCTTTGCCCCTGGCTTCAATGGGCATGTACATGTGGTTGGGTGAGCCAGATGCACTCAATCCGTTGGCTGCCAAAGCGCCCGAAAAAGCCGATCAGCATGAGTTGGCCAAGATGGCTGAAAGTTTGGCCAAGAAATTGAATGAAAAACCAGACAACCTTCAAGGCTGGGTGATGTTGGGTCGCACTTATCGCACCCTTGAAAAATTTGATGTGTCGGTGAAAGCTTATGACCGCGCACTGCGCATGTCTGACGATGACGATCTCAAACTTGAGCGTGTGGAAGTCTTGGCCATGAAAGCACAAGGCAACTTTGAGGGTGAGCCTTGGCAGGTGATTCGCGAAATTTTGCAACGTGATCCTCAGCACTATGGTGCATTGCTCATGGCCGGAAGTGCATCGTATGCGCATGCGCAATATGCCGATGCATTGAAGTTTTGGCAGCAAGCACGAAAATCTTTGGAGGCCGACAACCCCGATGTACCTGGCTTAGACGATGCCATTGCATCGGTTCAGCAAAAACTGGGCGTGCCAGTCAAACCTGCAACTGGCAAAGCCAGTTCAGGAAATGCAACACAGCCTGCACCCGCAGCGGCAAACGCCAGTGCCAACCCTGCAAATTCAGGTTTAACAGTCTCTGGGCAAGTTTCAATTTCAGACGCCTTGAAGCGCAATGTGAAACCCAGCGACGTGGTTTTCATTTATGCAACACCGGCCAATGGTGAACGCATGCCTTTGGCAATTTTCAAAACCACTGTGGCGCAATTGCCGTTGGCTTTCACGCTGGACGATTCAAGCGCCATGACGCCTGAGCGGAAGTTGTCCGGCGCCGGTGAAGTCTTGGTCAAAGTACGTGTGTCCAAATCTGGCAATGCCATCCCTCAATCGGGCGATTTGTCGGGCACTTTGGGGCCTGTCAAAGTCGGTTCAAAAGGGTTGAAATTGGAAATCAAGGATCAGATTCCTTGATGCAGAGCAAGATGCTGATGGGGTGAAGGGCGTAGTCTCAAGTTCCAGTGTTTAACTGGAAACTTGAGACTCAAATGCCCCTAGATACCCCCATCCGTCAACAACACGCCGCTGGCGCAGTTGCATTTCCGCCCCAGGAAATTTCTGTCGACATCCTTCTGGAGAAGTACGCCAAAGAAGGTGAGAAATCGATCGACGATGTCTATGCCCGTGTGGCCAAAGGTTTGGCTTCGGTAGAGCAACCCGATCTGCGTGCACATTTTGAAAAAGTCTTTCTTGACAACCTGCATGCCGGTGCCATAGGCGCTGGGCGCATCATGAGTGCGGCGGGAACCGATATTCAATCGACCCTCATCAATTGCTTTGTGCAGCCAGTGGGAGACTGCATTCAAGGTGTGGACGATGATGGATTTCCGGGCATTTACGAGGCGCTAAAGCAAGCGGCAGAGACCATGCGCCGAGGCGGTGGCGTGGGGTATGACTTTTCGCGTGTTCGCCCGCGCGGTGCACGTGTCAAAGGCACTGCATCTTTGGCATCGGGGCCTTGTAGTTACATCAATGTGTTTGACCAGTCGTGTTCAACGGTTGAAAGTGCGGGGGCGCGTCGTGGCGCACAAATGGGGGTGCTCAGAATTGACCATCCCGATGTGCTGGAGTTCATCACAGCCAAACGCACACCAGGCCGCTGGAATAATTTCAATGTGTCTGTGGCGGTGAGTGATCAGTTCATGCAGGCTGTTCAAAACGATTTGTCCTGGCAGCTGGTCCACAAAGCCAGGCCAGGCGATTCGCTCTTGTCAAAAGGCCTGACGCAGCGTTTAGATGGTCAATGGATTTATGCCGAGATGCCAGCACGGGAAATTTGGCAAACCGTGATGCAGTCTGCGTACGATTTTGCAGAGCCAGGTATTTTGTTTTTAGACAACATCAACCGTGACAACAATCTCGCTTATTGCGAAACCTTAGAAGCCACCAATCCCTGTGGAGAACAGCCATTGCCGCCTTACGGGTGCTGCGATTTGGGACCCGTTATCTTGCCCAAGTTTGTGCGTCATCCTTTTGGCCTGGATGGCACGGCGCCCAGTTTTGATTTTGAGGCCTTCATGCAAGCTGTCTTCACACAAGTTCGTGTGTTGGACAATGTGTTGGATCTGACGCATTGGCCTTTGCCAGAGCAAGCCATGGAAGCACAGGCCAAACGTCGCATCGGCGTTGGTTTTACCGGCTTAGGTGATGCACTGGTCATGCTCAATTTGCCCTACAACAGCGATGTTGGACGCTTGTTTGCCGCGGACATCGCACGCGTGATGCGCGATACGGCTTATGCGGCTTCCATTGAATTGGCCAAAGAACGGGGCTGCTTCCCGCTTTTTGATGCGCAGGCCTATTTGAGTGGTCAAGGTTTTGCCAGCCGACTGCCAGATGAAATTCGCGAAGGCATTGCCAGGTATGGCATTCGCAACAGCCATTTGCTGTCTATCGCACCCACAGGGACCGTCAGTTTGGCGTTTGCCGACAACGCTTCCAATGGCATCGAGCCGGCGTTCTCATGGACTTACACCCGCAAGAAGCGAGAAGTGGATGGCAGCACTCGCGAGTACACAGTGCAAGATCATGCGTGGCGCGTCTACAGCGAATTGGGCGGCGATGTGCAGCAGTTGCCGCCAGCCTTTGTCACGGCACTGGAGATGTCGGCTCAAGATCACATTGCCATGATGGCGGCGGTTCAACCTTTTGTGGACACTGCCATTTCCAAAACGGTCAATGTGCCTGCCGAATGCCCGTTTGAAGATTTCGCGCACTTGTACATGCAAGCTTGGGCTGCGCATTTAAAGGGCTTGGCCACTTACCGCCCTAATTCAATTTTGGGTTCGGTGCTTCAAGTCCAGCCAACGCCCACTGAAGCAGCGACACCCAAAGGTGTGAGCGCCGAAGTTCCTGCGGAAATAGATCCTTACCGCTGCGTGATTGACCGTCGGCCGCACGGCGAGTTGCCTGCTGTGGCCGAAAAAATCAATTACTGGACGCAAGATGGCCTGAAGACGCTGTACTTGATCATCTCGTTCATGCCTGTGTCAGGTCGAGTGAAAGGCGAGTCACGTCAAGTCGAACGGGCCATTGAGTTTTTCATGCCCGTAGGACAAAACGGAGAGTCTCAGCAATGGATCACGTCGAGCATGCGGCTTTTGTCTTTAGCGGCGCGCGGTGGCTTCTTGGCCAGAGCCTTACAAGATATGCGCAAGGTGGCATGGGACAGAGGCCCGGTGCGCCTGGGGACCTTGCGCAAAGACAGTGGTGTTGAGGTGCCGATGTGGCACGATTCCGAAGTGGCTGCAGTGGCTTACGCGATTGAGCAGATTTTGGAACGTCGCAGCAATGCCTCTGTGGCCAATGTGCTGGCAGAGGCTGAGTCCCCTACGGGTGTGTTGCAAGGCGTGATGGCTGGCAAAAAATGTCCAGAATGCGGTGCGCATGCACTCATCAAAAAAGATGGTTGTGAGTACTGCACCAGTTGTGGCCATTTGGGCACTTGCGGATAAGTGGCGCATGGATTTTTCTGTACCGCTCGAAACACAGGCGCTGGCCCACCGCTTGCAAACCTTCATCGACCGCTATGTGTTGCCCTACAACCCTGCGTGGCACCAAGCCGTGGCTGAGGGGCACTACCCCCCCGCCTTCATGGCGGATTTGAAAGCATTGGCCCAAGAGGAAGGTTTGTGGAATTTGTGCTTGCCCGAACTGAATGCCGACGAACCAGGCACGCGTCTCACGCATTCGGCCTATGCACTCTTAGCCGAGATCATGGGCAAACTGCCTTGGGCAGCGGAAGTGTTCAACTGTCAAGCACCCGATTCCGGCAACATGGCCTTGCTGCACCAGTATGGCAGTGCGATGCAAAAAGAGATGTGGCTCAAGCCTTTGTTGTCCGGTCACATGCGTTCAGCGTTTGCCATGTCCGAGCCAGATGTGGCGTCTTCTGATCCTACCAATCTGCAGACCACAGTGCGAGATGACGGTGATGACTTGGTGTTGAATGGTCGCAAGTGGTTCATCACAGGTGCAGCACACCCGCATTGCAAATTGTTAATGGTCATGTGCCGTAATGCGTCGTCGCTGAGTCATGATGCCGTGGCTGCTGACGCCCCTGTGAGGCACCACCAGCACAGCATTGTGTTGGTGCATGTGAATTCACCAGGTGTTGAAATTGTTCGAAACATTTCGGTGGTTCATCACGTGGCGCCAGAAGGTCATTGCGAAATTGTGTTCAAGCAAGTGCGTGTGCCCAAAGATGCCTTGTTGGGTGAGTGGGGTGAGGGGTTTGCCATGGGACAAATGCGTTTGGGGCCTGGACGTGTTCACCATTGCATGCGAACTCTGGGGCAGTGTGAACTGGCCTTGTCATTGGCTGCTGAGCGTTGCCTAGAACGGGAAACGTTTGGCCATCATTTGTCCGATTACGCCAGTGTGCAAGAGTGGTTGGCTTTGTCCCGCATCGAAATCGATCAAGCCAGATTGCTGGTGATGCAAGTGGCATGGATGCTCGATCAAGCATCCAGCCCACGCGCTGAACTCTTTGCAAAAGTGGCGGCCATCAAAGTGGTGGCAGCCCGCTTGCAAGTGAGAGTGGTCGACAGGGCCATGCAGATATTTGGTGCCATGGGTTTGTCTCCAGACACACCCTTGGCGTATTTTTGGACCTGGGGCCGAGCGCTTCAACTGATGGACGGCCCTGATGAAGTTCATTTGCGCACCGTGGCCAGGCAAGAACTCGCACAAGCCCGCGAGCGCATGGGCGCTTCGTCCAATTACTTTACAACACCTGAGCAAATGGCCAGGCCGCCCCACATTCGCTAAGGCTTACTCCACCGCAATTTTGGCTTCGCGAATCACGCGAGCCCATTTGTCGGTGTCACGTTGCGTCCACGCTTGCACTTCTTCTGGAGAGCCTGCTTGCAGCTCCGTGCCAGCAGCCTCTATTTTGGCCACCAGAGACGGTGTTTTGAGGGCCTTGGTCAGTGCAGCATTGATGGTGTCGACCACGGGCTTGGGTGTGGCCAGTGGGGCATACATGGCGTACCAGGTGGTGTAGTCAAAACCTGGCAATGCGGTGCCGATGAGGGGCAATGATTTGGTTGCATTGGATTTGCTGGGTGCGGTGGCGGCTAACACTTTCACAAGTCCTTTGTCTGCCAGGCCTTGGAGTGAAGGCAAGCTGCTGAACATGGCGCTGACTTCACCCGAAATTAAATCGTTGACGGCGCCCGCGCTGCCTTTGTAGGGCACATGAATCACGTCGGTTTTGGACAGTGCTTTGAACATCTCCATGCCCAGATGTGCTGTCCCGCCTGTGCCTGCAGACGCAAAGCTCACCTTGCCGGGATTGGCACGGGCATAGTCAATCAACTCAGGAATGTTTTTGACCGGCAACTTGGCAGAGACCACCAACACGTGAGGGCCTGTTGAAATGGTCGAGACCGGTTTGAGTTTGGCGACCAAATCGGCGCCGCCTTTTTTGCTCAGCATGGGTTGCAACACCATGTTGCCAAAAGCGGCCAGCAGCAAGGTGTGGCCATCGGGTTCTGCGCGAGCAACCACGCCCAATGCTGGAACACCCATGCCACCGCCTTGGTTCTCGACCGTCACGGGCTGCTTCAAATCGGCTGTGAGTACCAAAGCCAATTCACGCGCGACCACATCGGCGGGGCCGCCAGCGGCATAGGGCACCAGCAATTTGACGGGTTTTGTGGGCCAATGGGGAGCGGTGTTTTGCGCAAACGCAAAGGGCAGAGTGACGGTCAAGGCCATCGCCAAAATGAGTTGGTGCAGGTTTCGTTTCAGCATGTATTTCTCCATGAAGGTGCATTGTGCACAAAATCAGCAAACGAAAAAAAACCCTAAGCAAATCAATTGCTTAGGGTTTGTAACTGGCGGAAGCGGTGAGATTCGAACTCACGGACCCTTTCGAGCCGCCGGTTTTCAAGACCGGTGCAATCGACCACTCTGCCACACTTCCAGCGGGTGGAATTGTAACCTCGTTCTGAGGTCAAAAATGGGCTGCTGAGAGCACACTTCGAAAATTAATGTTGATCTGACCCCAATTAAATGAGCATGCCGCGGGTTTCGATGAAGGCGATGACGTCGGCCAGGCCGGTTTGGGTTTTGAGGTTGGTCATGACGAAGGGTTTGAGGCCCTTGGCGGTGGTGCGCATGCGGGTGGTGTCGGCGTGCATCACGTCCAGGTCGGCACCAACGTAGGGGGCCAGGTCGGTTTTGTTGATGACGAACAGGTCACTTTTGGTGATGCCGGGGCCGCCTTTGCGCGGGATTTTTTCGCCAGCGGCCACGTCGATCACGTAGAGGGTGAGGTC
>CALEYZ010000181.1 GCA_937928195.1 uncultured Limnohabitans sp. | reverse complement strand
CGCCGTGACATTGGCCGACTACCAAGGCTTTCAAGGTGAGGCCATGAGCATGGGCGAACGCACGCCTTTGGCCAGTGTGGACGCTGCAGCTTCTGGCCGCATGGCTGTGGCAGAGGCCATCACCAATTTGTTGGCAGCCCCCATTGAGCTTGACCGCGTCAAACTCAGTGCCAACTGGATGGCGGCATGTGGTGAGCCGGGTGAAGATGCTGCGCTCTATGAAACGGTCAAGGCGGTAGGCCTCGAGTTGTGTCCCGCACTGGGCGTGTCGATCCCTGTGGGCAAAGACAGTTTGTCGATGAAAACCCAGTGGTCTGTGGAGGGCCAAACCCGCAAAGTCACATCGCCGGTCAGCCTGATTGTGAGCGCCTTCGCCAGCTTGTCCGATGTCCGTGGCACGCTCACGCCCCAATTGAATGCGTCCTTAGACGACACTTCGCTCATCTTGATTGACCTCAGCAATGGTCAGTCTCGAATGGGTGGCAGCATCTTGAGCCAAGTGCTCAACCAATCGGGTGACCGTGTGCCCGATTTAGAAACACCTTCAAACCTGGTCAATCTGGTGAAGGTCATTAACAGTTTGCGCAGTCAAGGCAAACTGTTGGCCTACCACGATCGCAGCGATGGTGGCTTATTCTGTGCCGTGGCTGAGATGTGCTTTGCAGGTCAAGTGGGCGTTGCGCTCAATTTGGACTTGCTGGTGACCGAAGGCGATGGCATCTCTGACAGCCGTGCAGACCATGGCGATGCCAAAAATTGGGCGCAGCAAGTCAGTGCGCGTCGCAATGAGCTAACCCTCAAAGCCTTGTTCAATGAAGAGTTGGGTGTGGTGATTCAGATCAACACACAAGATCGTGCAGACGTGATGCAAGCCTTGCGTGAACACGGCTTGTCCAAATACAGCCACGTGATTGGCAAAACACGTCATGCGCAATCAACGGTGCAAAAAGGTGTTGGCGCCTTGAGCATTTGGCGCGACACGCAAGAAATTTTCACGGCGCAACTGGCGGACTTGCATCAGGTGTGGGACAGCGTCAGCTGGAAAATTTGCCAGCAGCGAGACAACACTGCGTGTGCAGACAGCGAACATGCGGCCGCCGGCCATCCTGAGAATCCAGGTTTGCATGTCGCTTTGAGTTTCAAGCCTGAAGACAATGTGGCCGCACCTTGGCTGAACCTTGCCAAGCCCAAAGTGGCCATCTTGCGGGAGCAGGGGGTTAACTCACACGTGGAGATGGCTTACGCTTTTGCTGCAGCAGGCTTTGAGTCACACGATGTCCACATGACCGATTTGCAAAGTGGCCGTGTCAGCTTGAAAGACTTCCAAGGCTTGGTGGCATGTGGTGGCTTCAGCTATGGCGACACCTTGGGCGCCGGAATTGGCTGGGCGCGTAGCATCACGTTCAACGCATCTTTGTCTGACGAGTTCAAAACTTTTTTTGCGCGTCCTGACACCTTTGGCTTGGGTGTCTGCAATGGTTGTCAAATGTTTGCTGAACTGGCGGACATCATTCCTGGCGCGCAAGATTGGCCGCGCTTTACCACCAACCAAAGCGAGCGCTTTGAAGCGCGCTTGTCGATGGTGGAGGTCTTGCCGTCCCCAAGCTTGTTTTTCCAAGACATGGCGGGAAGTCGCATGCCCATCGCGGTGGCACACGGTGAAGGTTTTGCCAATTTCAAATACCGCGGTGCGGCAGATCAAGCCATTGCCGCCATGCGCTTTGTGGACAACTGGGGCCACGCCACAGAAACCTATCCGGCCAATCCCAATGGCAGCCCGGGTGGCTTGACGGCTGTGACCTCGGCCGACGGTCGATTCACGGCCATGATGCCGCACCCAGAGCGCGTGTTCCGAAATGTTCAGATGAGCTATACCTCAGGCAACGTGTCAGATCACAGTCCTTGGCTTCGCATGTGGCAAAACGCTCGCAAGTGGGTGAAATAAAAAAGCACTGACACCTTTCGGTGTTCAGTGCTTCGGTGGAACGCGTCACTCAAAAAACCTCGCCTGTGCGAGGTTTGCAAGTGCCTGTGAATTATTGGACCTTTGCTTTGGCGCGCAGGTCTTCTTGGAATTTACCCAACTTAGACTGGGTCAATTGCTGTGTGATTTGAGGCTTCACTTCTTCCAGTTTGGGCAGTTGTGCTTCGCGCACATCGTCCACGCGAATGATGTGATAACCAAATTGACTTTTCACTGGTGCATCGGTCATTTGACCTTTTTCCAATTTCACCATGGCATTTGAAAATTCAGGCACGTAGCTGGCAGCATTGGCCCAATCAAGGTCGCCACCGTTGGCACCAGAGCCTGGATCTTTTGATGCTTTCTTGGCCAAGTCTTCAAACTTGCCACCTTTTTTGAGGTCGGCAATCAGTGCCTTGGCTTCGTCTTCTTTCTCAACCAAAATGTGACGTGCACGGTATTCTTTGCCGCCATTGGCTGCGACAAACTTGTCGTATTCAGCTTTGATTTCTGCGTCAGTGACGGGGTTTTTCTTTTGGAAGTTGGCAAACAGCTCACGGATCAGCAAGCTTTGACGTGCCAACTCGAGCTGTGCTTTGTAATCTTCGCTGGCATCGAGTCCGCGCTTGCGAGCTTCTTGCATGAAAATTTCACGGGCAATCAACTCTTCTTTAATTTGCGCCAAAATTTCTGGCGTCACAGGGCGGCCAGAGCGTTCCACTTGCTGTTTCAAGGCTTCGACGCGTGAGCTTGGGACGGGCTTGCCATTCACAATCGCCAGATTTTGTGCCCATGCAGAAAAACTCAGTGCTGCCACCAAGCTCAGAGCCAATTTTGAAATTTTCATCAGGATCCTCAATTACAAGTCAGAAAAGTGTTTATCGAAATTCTAGGGCCAGCGCATGCAGACCGTTGTCTAAGAATTCTTGGAGCGAATCATACACAAGCCGATGGCGCTGCACCCGGCTGAGGTTCTCAAATTGAGAAGATGCAATGCGAACTCGGAAATGGCTGTTCATACCGCTTTCATTGGCACCTGCATGACCCGCATGCTGTGAGCTCTCATCCATTACTTCCAAAAAACTGGGTTGAAATTGCTGTTGAAGGACGGCCTGCATCAAGGGCTGCCAGGATGCGTTGGCAGGTAGGGTGCTGAGAGATTTTGCATTCATTTCAACGAATCTCCGGCATGCTCATCCTTTGAGTCTGTTTCATCTGGTACGTGTTTGGCGATGTAAATGCCGGTGCCCACAATGAAGGCGAGCGGAAACACGTAGCCCCAAATTTTGAAATTCACCCACTCTTCCGTGGAGTAGTAGGTGGCCACATAGGCATTGAGTGCCGCCATTAAAAAACAATAGACCGTCCAGGCCCAACTGAGGGTGTGCCAGTTGGCTGCAGGCAAGTTGACTTGTGCACTCAACATGGTTTTCAAAAAGTTTTTCTTCAGCCAAAACTGTGAAATCAGCAGGCCCAAGCCCATGCAGGAATAAAGCAAGGTGGGCTTGAATTTGATAAAGCGGTCATCTTGTAGAAACAAGGTCAGGCTGCCGAACACCAAGATCAATCCCAATGTCACTTTTTGCATAGTGGCCAACTTGCCTTCAAGTTTGTACATCCACACACTTTGAATCACAGTGGCCCCCATCAAGACGGCCGTAGCCCAATAAATGGTGCCCAATTTATAGGCCGCAAAAAACAGCAAAATAGGAAACAGGTCGAGCGCAATTTTCATGTTATTCAGGTTCAAAATTCAGTGAGGCAGAGTTCATGCAATAGCGCAGTCCTGTAGGCTCGGGGCCGTCTTCAAAGACATGCCCCAAGTGCGCACCGCATTGTGCACAAACACTCTCTACTCGAAGCATGCCATGACTTCGATCTACCTTTTGAGCAATGGCGTTTTCGTTGGCTGCTTGATAAAAAGACGGCCAACCGCAACCCGCATCAAATTTGGTGCCAGCATCAAACAGGACGGCATCACAGCAGATGCACTTGTACTGGCCAGGTTCCCAATGCGTTTCGTATTTGCCTGTAAATGGGCGCTCCGTTGCGGCTTTTCGCGTGACTTCAAATGCGAGTGGTTCGGCATTTCGTGCGTGCAGCCATGCGCGCCATTCGTCGTCGGTTTGGGGTAAGTTGTTTGCTGGCATGGTGAATTCTCTATTTAAGAGGAGCAACTGATTTCAATGTCAGATGCCCATGCAGGCGGTAGCGCTGCGTATTGGTCAAACTCGTCTTGCTCATCAAAGGGTGACTGTAACAATTTGAAGAGTGTATCGACCTCGGAGTGATCGTCTAATTTGGATTTTTGAATGGCCACCTCCACCAAATGATTGCGCAATACATACTTGGGATTGACATGGACCATCCCCATGATGGCCTGATCATCTGACTGCGCTTGCAGTTGGTTCATGTAGCGAACTTGCCAAGCTTCAAATTGTGAAGTGTTGATGAACAGATCCCTCACAGATTGCCAGTTTGTATGGACTTGCGCAGTTTGAACGGCTGCATGGCTGAGTCGGCGCCATAGCAGGGTGAAATCAGTTCTTTCTGCGGCCATCAGCGTGATCAAATCTTGAATCAAGGCCATGTTCACAGGGGCATCTTCTGGATTCGTCAACGACAGTCCCATCTTCCTTGAGAAATTGTGCGTCCAATGCGCCGTAAAGGCGCTCTTATAAGGCTCCAGGGCTTTCATGGCCAGCTCTTGATCGTTAATCAAAGGCATCAAAGCCTGACCAAGGCAAAACAGGTTCCAATAAGCGATTTGGGGCTGTTTATCGTAGGCGTAGCGGCCCTGATGGTCTGAGTGATTGCAGATGTGGTGCGGATGAAAGCCATCCATGAATTGAAAGGGCCCATAGTCCAACGTTAGGCCTAAGATGCTCATGTTGTCCGTGTTCAACACGCCATGGCAAAAACCAACGGATTGCCATAGCGCCACGAGTTCGGCAGTCTTCAAGCTGACCTGGTGCAACAAGTCGGCATACGGATTGCCTAAACTGGTTTCAAGGCTCGAAAAATATGTTTCGAGGGTGAAGTCCGCCAATTGTTTGAGAGCGCCTCGGTCATTGGACTGATTGGCAAAGTGCTCAAAGTGGCCAAATCGAATGAAGCTAGGCGCAATGCGTGTCACGATGGCCGCCGTTTCAAGTTCCTCCCGCACGACGGGCAGCTTTGAGCCAGTCAGGCACAACGCGCGGGTTGTTGGAATGCCCAAACCGGCCATGGCTTCACTGCACAAATATTCCCGGATGCTCGAGCGCAATACGGCCCGACCATCGCCCATCCTGGAGAAGGGCGTCTTGCCAGCTCCTTTCAGTTGAACTTCAAAACTGCCTTCGGCCGTTTGAAACTCACCCAAACCCAAGGCCCGGCCGTCACCCAACTGGCCTGCCCAATGCCCGAACTGATGACCGCTGTAAACGCTGGCCCTTGGCAGCATGCCCTCCCACAAACCGTTGCCGCTGAAGACAGACAGCGCTTCTTCGCTGTTTAGCCATGCCTCAGGAAAGCCGGCTGCACGCATCAGGGTTTGATTTTGGGCGACCCAGTAGGGTTCGGGCACAGGCGAGGGTAGAACTTCTGTTGTAAAGGTCGGTCCCAAATTTGCAAAACGGTTAATCCATGTCATGTTCTGATTGTCGAACTCTTTTGATGCACCTATCAAGACGCAGGGTTTACACCGGCACACCTTGTCTCATGCTAAAAAGCGACTTGTTGATATTTTTTAGATGTAAAGGTCGTTATGTTCGGACTCATGCAGCAGCAGTCATTGCTGATCTCTTCTCTGATTGAATTTGCCGACCGCCATCATGGCGATGGTGAAATTGTGTCGCGACGCGTGGAGGGTGACATTCATCGCTACACATGGTCCGATGTGGCCAAACGGTCTCGCCAAGTGGCCAACGCGCTTGACAGTTTGAAACTGGCACAGGGTGATCGCGTGGCCACCTTGGCATGGAATGGCTATCGCCACTTGGAGTTGTACTTTGGTGTGAGTGGTTCGGGTCGTGTCTTGCACACCCTGAATCCGCGCTTGCACCCTGATCAGGTCGTTTGGATTGCCAACCACGCCGAAGATCAAGTGCTTTGTTTTGACATGTCTTTTTTGCCCTTGGTTCAGGCGGTGCACGCACGTTGCACCACCATCCAACATTGGGTGGCGCTGTGCGATCAGGACAAGTTGCCAGCCGATACCGGCATTCCCAACTTGACCAGTTATGAAACATGGATCGGCAAGCAGTCGGCGACGTATGTTTGGCCACAGCTTGATGAAAACACGGCGTCGAGCATGTGTTACACCAGCGGCACAACAGGCAACCCCAAGGCTGCGCTGTACAGTCACCGCTCCACTTTGCTGCATGCATATGCGGCGGCCTTGCCAGATGTGATGTGCATTTCTGCACGCGATGCCATCTTGCCGGTGGTGCCCATGTTCCACGTCAACGCCTGGGGCATTCCTTATAGCGCCGCGCTCACGGGCGCCAAACTGGTGTTCCCAGGCCCGGGCATGGACGGCAAGTCGGTGTATGAAATGATTGAGAACGAAGGCGTCACCTACGCCGCCGGTGTGCCCACGGTGTGGCAGATGTTGCTGACTTACATGAAGCCCAGTGGCTTGAAGTTCTCAACCTTGAAACGCACCGTGATTGGGGGCTCTGCCTGCCCACCCGCCATGATTGACGCTTTCCGCGACGACTACGGTGTGGACGTGTTGCACGCGTGGGGCATGACCGAACTCAGCCCCTTGGGCACCTTGTGTACCCTGAAAAACAAGCACCTCAAATTGCCCAAAGAAGAGCAAATGAAGTTGCTGCTCAAGCAGGGACGCTCCATCTATGGGGTTGACATGAAGATCGTCAACGAGGCCGGTGATGACCAACCGCACGACGGCAAAGCCTATGGCGATTTGCTGGTGCGTGGCCCCTGGGTGGTGTCGAACTACTACAAAGGCGAGGGCGATCCGCTGGTGAAAGACAAACAGGGCCAAAGCTGGTTCCCCACCGGTGACGTGGCCACCATTGACGCCGACGGCTTCATGCAAATCACCGACCGCAGCAAAGACGTCATCAAGTCAGGCGGTGAGTGGATCAGCTCGATCGACATCGAAAACATTGCTGTGGCGCACCCCGCGGTGTTGATGGCCGCGTGCATTGGCGTGAAGCACCCCAAGTGGGACGAGCGCCCCATCGTGGTCGTGGTGAAAAAGCCCGATG
The DNA here is from genome assembly GCA_937928195.1 of uncultured Limnohabitans sp. Taxonomy (GTDB): domain Bacteria; phylum Pseudomonadota; class Gammaproteobacteria; order Burkholderiales; family Burkholderiaceae_C; genus Limnohabitans_A. Next base: position 2,383 of record CALEYZ010000181.1, on the reverse strand, counting down.
CACAAGTGAGCCGTGAAGAACTACTGGCTTTCTACGAGGGCAAAACCGCCAAATGGCAAATCCCTGACGACGTGGTGTTTGTGGACAACATTCCGCTTGGCGCCACGGGCAAGATGCTGAAAACCAAGCTGCGTGAGCAGCTCAAAGATTACGTTCTCCCTGCAACGCACTGATATTTTTAAATTCCAAAGGACTTCCGATGAGTGCAGACTACCAAGTACACGGCGATGTGGCCGTGATCACCCTGAACAACCCACCGGTCAACGGCATGAGCTTAGACACCCGCCGCGCCCTGGTCGCCGGTATGGCGCAAGCCCAAGCCGATGCCAACGTCAAAGCCATTGTGCTGACCGGCCATGGCAAAGCGTTTTCGGGTGGCGCTGATGTGCGTGAATTTGGTTCACCCAAAGCCTTCCAAGAACCCAACCTGTTGAGCGTGATTGCTTGCGTCGAGAACAGCAGCAAACCCGTGGTCGCAGCCATTCACAGTGTGGCCATGGGTGGCGGCTTGGAGCTGGCCTTGGGGTGCCATTACCGCATCGCAGCACCGGGCACCAGCATCAGCATGCCCGAGGTGAAACTGGGGCTGATCCCCGGCGCTGGCGGTACGCAACGTTTGCCACGCGCCTTGGGCATCGAGCCTGCGTTGAACCTCATCGTGAGCGGCGAAGCCGTCAAGAGCGAGATGCTCAGCATGCTGCCCGGCCAAAAGTTGTTTGACCAAATGGCCATGTCAGCGCAGAGCCTGATGGACGAAGCTATCGCGTATGCGCGTGAAGTGGCCGATGTGCGCCCATTGCCCAAGGTACGCGACCTGCCTTGCAAACACCCGCAAGGCGATGCGTACTTTCAGTTCGCCCGCAACATGGTCAAGGCCATGGCCAAGAACTACCCTGCGCCCCCCAAAGCGGTAGACGCCGTGGAGATGGCCACCAAGAAAAAGTTTGACGAAGGCATGATGTTCGAGCGTGAGCAGTTCATCAACCTCATGTGGACACCCGAGAGCCGTGCCTTGCGCCACTTGTTTGGCGCACAACGCGCGGCCAGCAAAATTGCCGATGTGCCCAGCGACACACCGGTGCGCGACATCAAGTTGGTGGCCGTCATTGGTGCGGGCACCATGGGCGGCGGCATTGCCATGAACTTCTTGAACGCTGGCATTGCGGTCAAGATGATCGAGACCAAGCAAGAAGCCTTGGACCGTGGCGTGGCCACGATCCAGAAGAACTACGAAGACCGCGTCAAAAAAGGCAAGCTCAAAGAAGACAAAGCGGCCCAACGCATGGCGCTGCTCAGCACCACGCTGAGCTACGACGACATCAAAGACGCCGACCTCGTGATTGAGGCGGTGTTTGAAGACATCGGCGTCAAAGAAGCCGTGTTCAAACAGCTCGATGCCGTGATGAAGCCAGGCGCGATTTTGGCGTCCAACACGTCCACCCTCGACTTGAACAAAATTGCCAGCTTCACCAAGCGTCCGCAAGACGTGGTGGGCTTGCATTTTTTTAGCCCCGCCAACGTGATGAAGCTGCTCGAAGTGGTGCGTGGCAAAGACACCGCCAAAGACGTGCTGGCCACGGCCATGGATGTGGCCAAGAAAATCAAAAAGATTGCCGTGCTCTCAGGCGTGTGCGATGGCTTCATTGGCAATCGCATGATTGACCAATACGGCCGCCAAGCGGGCTTCTTGCTGGACGAAGGCTGCACCCCCGCGCAAGTGGACCGCGCCATTGAAAAATTCGGTTGGGCCATGGGCCCGTTCCGCATGAGCGACTTGGCAGGCAACGACATTGGCTGGGCCATTCGCAAGCGCCAATACGCCGAAAACCCAACGCGTCGCTACAGCAAAACCGCCGACCTCTTGTGCGAACAAGGCCGCTTCGGCCAAAAAACCGGTGCGGGTTGGTACGACTACAAACCCGGCAAACGTGACGCCATCCCCAACAAAGACGTGGAGGCCATGGTGGTCAAACACCGCGAGTCGCTGGGCATCAAACCCCGCAAGATCAGCGACGAAGAAATCGTGCAGCGCTTGAACTTTGCGTTGGTGAATGAAGCCGCCCACATTCTGGAAGAGGGCATTGCCAGCAAAGCCAGCGACATCGACATGGTCTACATCAGCGGCTACGGCTTCCCCATCTACCGCGGCGGCCCGATGAACTACGCCGACGAGCTGGGTCTCTTCAACGTGGTGCAAGCCATGCAGCGCTTCGCCGCCAACCCACACGATGACGCCGAGTTTTGGAAGCCAGCGCCTTTGCTCGCCAAGCTCGCCGCCGAAGGCAAGACCTTCAACTGAACCCCATTTAAGGAATATCTATGACCAACGCTGTCATCGTCTCTACCGCCCGCACACCGCTTGCCAAAAGCTGGAAGGGCTCTT
>CALEYZ010000180.1 GCA_937928195.1 uncultured Limnohabitans sp. | reverse complement strand
CCAACTTTTCGCCAATGTCGACGTGGTCGCGCACTTCAAAGTCAAAGGTCTTGGGTCCTTTGCCGTCCACACTCCACTTGCGCACTTCCACATTGCCATGTTCGTCGGCACCCACGGGCACACTCTCGTGTGGCAAATTAGGAACAGCCAACAACATGTCTTGCAGTTCGGCTTGCAATGCTTCCAAACGCACAGCCGAAGCATCGAGTTCTGTTTTGATGCTGGCCACATCGGCCATGACTTGATCGGTGCTTTCACCTTTGGACTTCAACATGCCAATTTGCTTGGACAGGTTGTTGCGTTGGCTTTGCAACTCTTCAGTGCGGGTTTGCAAAGTTTTGCGCTCTGTTTCCAGAGCACGGAACTTTTCCACATTCAAAAATGCCTGTGGATTTTTACGGGTTTCCAAACGCGCTACGGCAGCGTCGAGGTCTTTGCGGAGTAAAAGAATGTCTAGCATGGTCAGATTGTAGTTTTGAGCCCTTTGGGCAACGGAAATTGAATGTGTTCGGTCACGCCATCTAATTTGCGAATGGACGTGGCGCCCAAAGCACGCAAGCGTTCGATGACTTCTTGCACCAGCACTTCGGGGGCTGACGCGCCGGCCGTCAAGCCCACGCGGTGCTTACCTGCAAACCATTCGTCTTGGAGTTCAGCCGCACTGTCAACCATGTAGCTGTCTGCACCCATGCGCGCACCCAGTTCGCGCAGACGGTTGCTGTTGGAGCTGGTGGGGCTGCCCACCACAATCAGCACATCCACCTGAGGGCTGAGCAACTTCACGGCATCTTGCCGATTTTGCGTGGCGTAGCAAATGTCTTGCACTTTGGGCTCACGCACTTGCGGGAATCGTTGTTTGACGGCGCTCAAAATTTCTGCGGCATCGTCCACGCTCAAGGTGGTTTGCGTCACCACCCCCAGCAATTGGGTTTGTCGCGGCATGACCTTGGCCACATCGGCCACGTCTTCGACCAAGTGGATGCCATCGGGCAGTTGGCCCATGGTGCCTTCCACTTCAGGATGGCCTTTGTGGCCAATCATGATGAATTCGTAGCCTTCTTTGTGCAGCTTGGCCACTTCCACGTGCACCTTGGTAACCAAGGGGCAGGTGGCATCAAAAATTTGAAAGCCACGTGCTTCTGCTTCGTGCTGTACCGCTTTGCTGACACCATGTGCGCTGAAGATGAGCGTGGCACCTGGCGGCACATCGTTCAAGTCTTCGATGAAGATGGCGCCTTTTTGTTTCAAGTCGTTCACCACGTAGGTGTTGTGAACAATTTCATGACGCACATAGATGGGTTTGCCAAACTTGGCAATGGCGGCTTCCACGATGTCAATGGCACGGTCAACCCCGGCACAAAAGCCACGTGGTTCTGCCAATAAAACTTCTTGTACGCCCATGGTGTCTTCGCCAGTTGTGTCGTCGTTCGAATTACAAAATGCCAATGATGTGAACTTCAAACGTCACGGGCTGTCCTGCCAAGGGGTGATTGAAGTCAAACAACACAGCGCCGTCTTCGGCCACTTGCATCACGGCGCCTGCGTAGGTGCCATGGCCATCGGGTGTGGGAAATTGCACCACGTCACCGGGCACGTAGTGTTCTTGTGCGGCGCCCAATTGGGCCAACAACTTGCGCGCAACCCACTGCTGCATGTCGGGGTTACGGTCACCAAAGGCCACGCCGGCAGCCAACTCGAATGTGGTGCGAACGCCCTCTTCCAAACCCATCAGACAAGCTTCCATGCCAGGTGACAACTCACCAGAGCCCAATGACAGGGTGGCAGGCTTGTCCTCAAAGGTGTTGATGAGGGTGCCCTGCGGCCCAGCCAGGCGGTAGTGCAGCGTCAAAAAGGATCCGGCTTGTACGGTGGTCATAAGGTAAGTCAATGGAGGTAGGGGCAATTCAATGCAGGCCAATGAAAAATCAAAGCCCTGCCAAAGGCAGGCTGAGGGCACAGACTCGAACTGTCCAGCCCCTCATTGTAAAAAGCTTCTAGGCATTTGGCCGGGAAATGCGCGCCAAAGGGGCATTTATCTGAAAGAACTGACCCATGAAGCTGCAAGAAATCCCGCCCGATACGCGTCCCCGCGAAAAAATGCTGTCTCGAGGGCCAAGCGCCCTGAGCGATACCGAGCTGCTGGCCCTGCTGCTCAGAACCGGCGTGGCCGGGCGCAATGTCTTGCAATTGGCCCAAGACATGCTGCTGGCCAGCGGCGGTTTGGCCAACCTGCTCATCACCCCAGCCTACCAACAAGGGCACATCCGAGGCTTGGGGCCGGCCAAACAAACTGAGCTGCTTGCCGTGATGGAATTGGCCAAACGGGCCATGTCGCAGCAACTGCAAAGTCGCGAAGTGATGCAAAACGCCGCCAATGTGCAGTTGTATTTGCAAATGCACTTGGCGCACAAAACCCACGAAGTCTTTGCCATGTTGTTTCTAGACGCCCAACACAAGTTACTGTGCATGGAAACCCTGTTCCGCGGCACCCTCAGCCAAACCAGCGTGTATCCGCGCGAGGTGGTCCTGCGCGCACTCCACCACCACAGCGCTGCCGTGGTCTTGGCGCACAACCATCCCAGTGGCTCCGTGCATCCCAGTCCCGCTGATTTGCACCTCACTCGCACGCTTAAATCGGCGCTGGCCATGGTGGATGTGCGAGTGCTCGACCACGTCATTGTGGGACCAGGCCAGGCCTTCTCCATGGCCGAGCAAGGTGTTTTGTAGAGACGGCATCCAAGGGCCACAGCTTGTGGCAACATTGGCCCGTGAAATTTCAATCGCTTCAAGACCTTAAACACGTGCAAAAGCAGATTGCCGAGGCGCAAGCCAAAGCAGCAGCGGAGGCCGCTGCGCGCGTCGCAGCCCTCAAGAAGGCAGAAGCCGACAAAAACTTGTTTGCCAGAGCCATCGGTAAAGTCGAACCTCTGCCCATTCACAACAAAGCGCACTTGCCCCAAACGCCGCGTGCGCCTGTGGCCACACAGTTGAAAAAAGACGAGGCCAAGGTCATCCAAGACTCTTTGAGTGATGAGTTTGATGTCGGCACCTTGCTCGACACCGATGAAGCTCTGAGCTTTAGACGACCGACCGTCGGGCCCGAGGTGACGCGCAAATTGCGCAAAGGCGATTGGGCCATTCAACGTGAAATCGATTTGCACGGTTTGCGAAGTGACGAAGCACGCTTGGCCCTCACCAGCTTCATTCGCGATGCACACAAACACGGCATTCGTTGTGTGCGCGTGGTTCACGGAAAAGGCTTGGGATCACCCGGCAAGACCCCTGTGCTCAAGTCCAAGGTGCACAGCTGGCTGGTTCAAAAGAACCAAGTGATGGCCTTTGTACAAGCCAAACCCGCCGAAGGTGGTGCTGGCGCCTTGGTGGTGTTGCTCACACCGTCGGACGCTCGCTGAGTTTCAAGCGCACTCTGCACTTGCTGAACCACTTGCTGAGCCACTTGCTAAGCACTTTCCAAGCACTTCGGAAGTACCTACTCAGCTGCCTGTCGAAGGGTCTGTGACACCGGCTGACGCAGCACCTCCGACAAGCCCCACCATCCAGCCAACCACGCCAGCAAGGCGCCTGCTGCTGCACCTGACAAAGGCACCCACAAAGAGGCGGTCCAGTCAAATTCAAACACATAGCGAGCCAAACCCCAGCCCACCCCCACAGCCACAGAGCTGGCCAAGAAGCCCGCCAACAAGCCCACGCCCATCAGCTCGGCCGTCTGCACTTGGCTAAGCAACCGGCCTGTGGCCCCCAGAGCCCGCATGATGGCGAACTCGCGTTTTCTCTCTTCACGTGTAGAGGTGACGGCGGCCATGAGCACCAGCAAACCCGCCATCAGGGTAAAGGCGAACAAAAACTCTACAGCGCGGATGACCTGGTCCAACACCTTTTGCACTTGTGTCAGTGTGGCGCGCATATCGACGCTGGTGATGTTGGGGAACTGTTGCAACAAATCGCGTTCGAAAGATTTTTGCGGCGGTGTTTTGAAAGCGGCCATGTAACTCAAGGGCACATCGGGCAATTGGTCAACTGGATACATCACAAAGAAGTTGGCGCGCATAGAGCCCCAGTCCACTTTGCGAATGGACGTGATGCGCCCTTCAGACTGAACACCGCCTACGTCAAATCGCATGCGATCGCCGAGCTTTAAGCCAAGGGTTTGCGCAATGCCTGCTTCCACACTGACGGCGTCTCGTTCACCTTCGGTCCAGGCCCCTTGAACCACCGCGTTGTGCTCTGGTTTGGCCGCGCGTGCTGACAAATTGAATTCACGGTCAACCAAACGTTTGGCTCTGTCTTCAAGGTAATCTGCAGGGCTGACGGGTTTGTCGTTGATGGCCACCAATCTGCCGCGAATCATGGGATACCAGTCGTATTGGGCAACACCGGCTTGTGTGATTGCATTTTGAAAAGCCTTTGTTTGGTCGGGCTGCACGTTGATCACAAAGCGATCGGGCGCATTCACCGGCGTTGCTTTGCGCCAACTGCTGATCAAATCAGTTCGCAGCAAAACCAACAGCACCAAGGCCAGCAAGCCCACCGACAGAGCACTCACCTGCACCACGGCATAGACCGGGCGCGCCATGACTTGTCGGGTGGCCAACAACAACCAACGCGGCGTGGCAGAACCTGGCACCCATTGACGAAGCAGTTTCAACAATACCCACGTGACCGCTGCAAATAACAGGGTGGCCGCAGCAAATCCGCCCACCGTCATCAAACCCAAAGTGACATCGCGGCTGGCCCACATCAAGGCGGCAGCAAAACCCACCAAGCCCGTCACCAGCACACCCACAGAAGCCGGTTGCAAACCACCCATATCGCGACGAATGACACGAATGGCGGGCACTTTGGCCAATTGCAAAACAGGCGGCAAACCAAAGGCCAAAAGCAAAGTCAAACCCATGCCTAAACCCAAGATGGCGGGTGCACCAGAGCTGGGGGGTAACTGGGCATCAACCAGTCCGACCAACAACCAAACAAAGGCATGGTGAATGCCATAGCCCAAAGCCAAGCCGAGCAAACTCGCCATCAGCCCCGCCGTGACAAATTCAAACCCATACGCCAAGCTCAGGGTACGCTGACTTTGACCCAACACACGCAGCAACGCACAACCATCCAAATGCCGAGCCGCAAAGGTGCGTGCTGCCAACGCCACGGCCACAGCACACAGCAAGGCGGCCAACAAGGCCACCAGATTCAAAAACTTTTCTGCACGGTCCAAGGTTTGACGCATTTCAGGGCGGCCACTTTCCATGGATTCAATTTGAACGCCTCTGATGTCTGGTTGTTGCAATTGCTCACGCGACCAACTTAAAAACTGTTGCACATTGCGCTGATCTTCCGCACCGGCCACGGCCATGCGGTAACTGACGCGGCTGGCAGGCTGGACCAAGCCCGTGGCGGCCACATCCTGTTGGTGCAACATGACGCGGGGCGCAAAATTCATGAAACTGGCACCGCGGTCAGGCTCTCGCTCAATCAGGGCTGCAATTTGAAAATCTTTATCGCCCAACCACAAGCGATCACCCAGCTGTAAATTCAGACTTTCTAACAACGCGGGGTCGACCCACACTGTGCCTGGCTTGGGCACATCGCGCGTCAGCATGACTTCATCACTGGCCATCGAAGGCCGCTTTGCGTCAACTCTGAACAAACTCATATTGCCGCGCAAAGGATAGCCTTCCGAGACTGCCTTCAAGGCCACCAATTTGGTTTCTCCGCCTTTCGCATCGTCTGCCCGCGCCATGCTGGGAAAATTCAAGGTGGTCTGCGATATCAAAGCCAAAGCCTTGGCTTTTGTCAAAAAGATTTCAGGGGTGGGTTTGTCGCTAACCACCACAGCATCGCCACCCAACAGTTGGCGGGCATCGCGCCAGAGCCCTGCTTGCAAGCGGTCTGCAAAAAAACCTACGGCAGACAATGCGGCCACAGCCAACACCACAGACACCAAGAGCAAATTGAGTTCACCCGAGCGAAAGTCGCGCCACAAATTACGCCAGCCCAATTGAAGGGCCAGCTGCCATGCAGGCACTACTGACTTAGCAAGGGGTTTGGCGATGGGGGTTGTGGCGGGTTCAGTCATGCGCAGCTGACTTGACGGTATGTTCTGCCAGTTCAGTTTGCCAAGTCAAACGATGCGCGGCACTGAAGCACAAAAACCGTTTGTTGGTGGCTCGGCCAATGGCGCACAAGTCCACACGCTGCGCCACTTCCAAGCCCATTTGGGTAATGCCACTGCGCGAGACAGCAATGGGCACCCCCATTTGCGCGGATTTGATCACCATCTCGCTGGTGAGTCGACCGGTGGTATAGAACACTTTGTCATGGCCACTGACATCGTTCATGGCCATCCACCCAGCAATGGTGTCGACAGCATTGTGTCGGCCCACATCCTCCACAAACATGAGCATCTCAGCGCCTTTGAACAAGGCGCAGCCATGCACAGAGCCAGAAGATTTGTAAGTTGTTTCTTGAATGCGGATGGCATTGACCAACGCATACAAAGTGGCCTGGTCGATGCGCGAGTTGGCTGGCAATTGAATGGCATCGATGTCGTTGACCAAATCACCAAACACACTGCCTTGCCCGCAACCTGTGGTGACCACACGCGCAGCAGTTTTGCTGCCCGCCTGACTTTGGCCTTCGCGAGTTTTGATAGCGGCTACCCCTGGCTGGCCCATCTCACCTTCGCCCAAGGTCCAATCGACAGTGATGGATTCAATTTCGTTGACGGATTGAATGAGGCGCTGGTTGAGCAAAAAACCCAGCACCAAGAATTCGGGGCTGGCCCCCAAGGTCATGAGGGTGACAAGCTCACGCTTGTCTAAATACACCGTGAGTGCACGCTCCGCTGGAATGTGTACTAGCGATGTTTCACCCAACTCATTGACCACCTCAATCTGCCGCGTCAGTTCGGCACGCGCATGGGTTAATCGAGGCTTGAGAGAAGTTGGGAGCGTCATCGGTAATTCAAAGTTCTGGCATGAGCCTAACGCAAAAAGTCCCGCGCTGACTCAGCGAGGGACTTTCAACCTGATGGATTCAGGGAAAAATCAGGATTTCTTAGCCGGTGCTGCAGCAGGCGCTGCTGGCGCACCAGGCTTGCTCGGTGCTGCTGGCGCTGCAGCAACTGCGGGAGCGCCTGGCGCTGTGGCCACATAAGGCCCAGGATCGACGCAAGCGGGTGTGGCCACAGGTGCAGTGGTTTGCTTGCCGCTGGCTTTGGCTGTTTTGTAATAGTGCGCCGCCACTTTTTCACGCGACTTGCACAATTGGAAAGCGGCAATTTTGTCGCCATGTGCTGTTTTGGCAGCGGCTTCTGCGGCTTTGGCCTTGGCTTCATCGCTTGGCGCAGGCAATTTGGCCATGACGGATAAGCTGAAGCAAGAAGCCATCAGCAAACTTGCCATTTGAATGAATGTTTTTGTCATGATCTGAATCCTCAAACTTCAGGCAGATGCCGATGGAGAAGCTGTACCGCCCTGGGCATTGGCTTCGATAGACCGTTGTGCTGGAATCTTGCCCGCTTTGATGTCGTTGTACCAAAGTTCGTGGTGTTCTTTGGCCCAAGTCTCATCGACGTAGCCCTCTTTCATGGCGCTGTATGCGCCTTCCATGCCAACCGTGCCCATGTAGATGTGGCCCATGAACATGACCATCATGAGGACGGTGGCCACACCATGAACCATATTGGCCATTTGCATGGTGCTGCGTTCGTAAATCAAACCAGGCACCAGCTTGTCTAGCACCAAGCCAGAGGCAACAACGATCAAACCCAAGCCCAAGACGCCAAACCAAAACACAATTTTCTCGCCCGCATTGAAACGGTGTGATGGCACTTCGTGTTCTGACAAAAGACCACCACCATGGATGATCCAAGTGAAGTCTTCTTTGCTCGGTAAATTGTCTTTGAGGAAGGTCACAAACACAATGATCAAGGACACGGCAAAGAGCGGACCTGCAAAGTTGTGGACGTTTTTCAAAATGTAGGTGAGCCAACCAAACAAGGCTGAGCCAATGACTGGTTGAATGAAAAACTTGCCAAAGGCCATAACCAAACCAGAGACGGCCAGGCAGACGAAAGCAATGGCATTGGTCCAGTGCGCAGAACGTTCAAGTGGCGTAAAGCGTTCAATCTTGCGGCCGGTGGGTGCACCATGCAATTGAATGGTGCCTTTGCCGTAATAAAACAAAGCAATGGCCAAGGCCACAATCAACAACAAAGAACCACCGTAAGGAATGATCCAATTGTTTCGAACTTGCCGCCAAGCTTCGCCTGCATTGGTGAGTTTGGCGCCGGGATACTGTACAAAGGGTTGAATCAGGTTGCCCGCTTCAGGTGCTTGCGTTACGGGCAAGCTGCTGTACCCTGTGACGCCCGCACCCACTTGACGCCACATAGGCGCATTGTTGCCAGGCTGTACCTTGCCGCGCTCGCCATTGTTTTGGTCCGCGTATTGAGGGTCGGCACTGGCATCGGGGGCGATGGAGAAAATGTTGGCGCTTTTCACGCCAGCTGCTTCTGCACTGGCAGGTGCAGCAGGCATTGCTGGTGGCGCAGCCGTTTGAGCGTTGACACACATCGCCGCACCCAACAGCAAGCCAGCTGCAAACAACTGGAGGCTATGGTTTACCGAAGATCGGTTCATGGTAGGACTCCCGCGTTCAATTGGAACGGCTGTGGTCATTCATGCCATATTGGGCACGGACTTTGAGTTTTTGAACCCAACTGTTTTTGTCGCCAGCCTTCCAATCACCTGTGGTGAATGCCGCGACGCCAGTGCCTGTATAGGGTGCTGCATCCTGTTTGGGTTGGCCGGCCAATTCTTGCGCTTTGTCGCCGCAAGCACTCAAAGTCAATGCAGCAAAGATCACTGAACAGGCCATCCATGTTGGGTTTGAACGGCTCATGATTTGGCACCTTTCGAGTCGGTTTTGCTGCCGTAAGCAGTACCCCAACCCCAAACTTCTGCACCTTTGCCGCGTTGCACCACACGATTGCGGAAGATATCGGCCACCACATCGCCATCACCGGCAAGCAAAGCTTTGGTTGAACACATTTCGGCACAGGCCGGCAATTTGCCTTCGGCCAAACGGTTGCGGCCGTATTTTTCAAATTCGGCCTGGCTGCCATTGGCTTCTGGCCCACCTGCACAGAAGGTGCATTTGTCCATCTTGCCCCGCATGCCAAAAGTGCCTTGCCCCGGGAATTGCGGCGCGCCGAAAGGACACGCATACGAGCAGTAGCCGCAGCCGATGCACACGTCCTTGTCGTGCAGCACCACACCCTCTTCGGTCTTGTAGAAGCAGTTGACCGGGCAGACAGCCATGCAGGGCGCGTCCGAGCAGTGCATGCAGGCCACCGAGATGGATTTCTCGCCGGGCACGCCGTCGTTGAGGGTGACCACGCGGCGGCGGTTCACGCCCCAGGGGACTTCGTGTTCGTTCTTGCAAGCGGTGACGCAGCCGTTGCACTCGATGCAACGCTCGGCATCACAGATGAATTTCATTCGTGCCATGTTGTGACTCCTTATGCGCGCTCGATGTT
>CALEYZ010000179.1 GCA_937928195.1 uncultured Limnohabitans sp. | reverse complement strand
AAAAACTGCAAGAGCGCGTGGCCAAGTTGGCTGGCGGTGTTGCCGTGATCAAGGTTGGCGCTGCCACCGAAGTCGAAATGAAAGAAAAGAAAGCCCGTGTTGAAGACGCATTGCACGCGACCCGCGCTGCTGTGGAAGAAGGCATTGTGGCTGGCGGTGGCGTTGCATTGTTGCGCGCTCGTCAAAACGCTGGCGCCATCAAAGGCGACAACGCTGACCAAGACGCTGGTATCAAGCTGGTGTTGAAAGCCATCGAAGCGCCTTTGCGCGAGATCGTGTACAACGCTGGTGGCGAGCCATCCGTTGTTGTGAACGCTGTGATGGCCGGTAAAGGCAACTACGGCTTCAACGCTGCCAACGACACCTACGGTGACATGATTGAAATGGGCATTTTGGACCCCACCAAAGTGACACGCACTGCTTTGCAAAACGCAGCATCCGTGGCTTCTTTGATGTTGACCACAGAGTGCATGGTTTCAGAAGCACCAAAAGACGACGCACCTGCCGGTGGCATGCCTGACATGGGCGGCATGGGTGGTATGGGCGGCATGGGCATGTAATTGCCCGCTGCCTCAAGGGTCTACACAGACCTTTGACCTCGCACAAGAAACCCCGCAAGAGATTGCGGGGTTTTTTTATGCGTGTCGCATTGGCGTTGAAATGCGGCATACTTTCTTCAACGTATTCAACGGACAGATCACATGACCCCCTCTACCTTTGGCAAACAGCACGGCATCATGCTGATGAAATACGCCGGGATCAGCTTCATTTCTGGTGCGGTCAATCATGGTTTTTTCAGCGGCGCGCGTTCTATGTGGACAGCAGCCATCGGCATTGTGTTGTTTGTCACAGGTGCATGGTTAGAGCACCGCGCCAGCGAGGAAAAGCATTCGCAAGGCTTGCTTCAGTCCTTGTTCATGGGCACCTTGCTGTCCATTGGACTTGGTTTTTTCACAGGTGGTTTGCAACACTTTCCAGACTCACCTGCGCGCAGCGCATGGGTGGTGCCGCTTGGATTTTTCATCTCGGTCATTGCCTTGGTATCAACGCTTCAATTGCGCTGGCAACGGGCCTTGTGGGTTTACACGCTGGGCTTAGGCGTCACCATCAGCGCATTGTGCGGGGTGGCTTTTCAAGCGTTTGAGCAACATCCTGAATGGGCTGCGGGCGGCCACTCCCATGGCGACAGCGCCAACACGGCCCAAGACGATCACGGCCACGCTGAAGCACCTTTGATTGCACCGGCCCTGCAAGCCCTTCAAGTCACCCGCAGCATCAACGTCACGTTGCTAGACAGCATGAAATTTTCACCCGACAGCATTCAAGTGAACGCGGGCGAGACGATCAAGTTTGTCGTGCACAACAGCGGCAAACTCACCCATGAAATGGTGCTTGGCAATGCGCAAGCCATTGCTGCACATGCCAAGGAAATGCAGGCCATGGCGGCAGCCGGCACCGCAAGCCATCAACACGCACATGGGGGCGGTGCAGGTGCGATGGCACTGAGCGTGCCCGCTGGCGAAACCCGCGAATGGGTCATCCAATTTGACAACGCAGGCGAGCTCGAAATTGCCTGCCTGGTCCCCGGCCACTTTGAAGCGGGCATGAAAGGCAAGCTGATTGTGAAAGCAGCGCCGGCATCAACTGCTGCAGATGCTTCACAAGCCAATGCACCAGCCGCGTCGCCTGCCGCGCACGACCACAGCCAACACAAACACTGACACTGTTTAGGTCAAGCGCTTCAACAACTGCGCCGTAGAGGCATCCAAACCCGACACATCGCCCGTGAGCAAGCGCGCATGAATGTCTTTGGCCAAGACCTTGCCCAACTCCACGCCCCATTGGTCAAAGCTGTTGATGCCCCACACCGCACCGCTCACAAACACGCGGTGTTCTTGCAGTGCAATCAAGGCACCTAAATTGAAGGGCGTTAAGTCGTCCAGCAAGATGAAGGTGCTGGGCCGATTGCCCGCAAAGTTTTTGTGACCGCCCGCATCCGACTTGCCCACCATCAAAGCTTGAGCTTGCGCCAACACGTTGGACAAGAGCAAAGCTTGGTGATCGGGCAAGGCATGCGTGGCATTTTTCACCGCCACAAACTCCAACGGCACCACATCAGTCCCTTGGTGCAACATTTGGAAAAACGCATGCTGTCCGTTGGTACCAGGCTCCCCCCACAGCACAGGCGAAGTGCCATAGGGCAAGGCTTGACCCGCATGGTCAACCTGCTTGCCGTTGCTCTCCATCTCGAGTTGCTGCAAGTACGGTGCAAAGCGTTTCAAAGCGCTGTGGTACGGGGCAATGCAGCGGCTGGTGTAGTGCAAAAAGTTGCGGTACCAAACATCGAGCAGGCCCAAACGAATGGGTAAATTTTGTGCTGCATCAGCATGCTGGAAATGTTGATCCATGGCGTGCGCACCCGCCAAAAACGAGCGAAACTTGTTCGCGCCGATGGCGATCGCCAAGGGCAGGCCGATGGCCGACCACAATGAGTAGCGCCCCCCCACCCAGTCCCAAAATCCAAAACAGGTTTGAATGCCAAACTTGCCAGCAGCCTCCACGTTGGTGGTGAGCGCCGCAAAGTGTCGCGACACATCGGTGCCACCTTGCGCTTCAAACCAACGCTTGGCCGACAAGGCATTGGTCATGGTTTCCAAGGTGGTGAAGGTTTTAGAGGCCACCAAGAACAAGGTGTTCTCGGCCTTTAAACCCTTAAGCACCGCATCCAGTTCATGGCCATCCACATTGGAGACAAAGTGGAAACGCTTGCCTTGCAAGGTATCCGCCTGCAAAGCCATCACCGCCATTTGCGGGCCCAAATCAGAGCCACCAATGCCGATGTTCACAATGTCAGTGATCTGCTGATCCAAACGGATTTTTTCGGCATACGACAGCATTGCATCCAAGGTCTCGTGCACATCTTTCAAGGCTGACTTGACCGACGCAGGCAGCGCCTGCGCAGCAGCACCCTCAGCGGGGTGACGCAACAACCAGTGCATCACGGCACGGTTTTCTGTGGCATTGATGGCCTCACCTTGGAACATGCGATCGCGATGCGACATCACACCTGCCTGATGCGCCAGTGCCAACAATTGCGCCTCGACACGCGCATCCCAATGGTTCTTTGACAAGTCAGCAAATACGCCCGGTGCCTCTTGGCTGAAATGCGTCGCTCGCTGCGCATCGGATGCAAAAGCATCACGCAAATCAAAGCCCGCAAAGGCCTTGGCTTGTTGCGTCAAATCTTGCCAAGCGGCCGTTTGATCACCTCGCATGGTCGTCCTTTTAAGCTTTTTGAGCGGCCAACATCAAGCCTTCCAACTTGATGGCATCGACGCAGAAGGCCCGAATGCCTTCGGCCAATTTTTCAGTGGCCATGGCGTCTTCATTCAGCGCAAAGCGGAAACCTGCTTCGTTGTATTGCACCATGGGCAAGTCCATGCCTTTGGCCGCTTGTGCATCCAAGGACGCAGTCAAAGCAGTTTCGTTGGACGCCAACAGCGCCAGCAAGTCAGGGCTGATGGTGAGCAAGTCACAACCGGCCAAAGCCACGATCTGCCCCACGTTGCGGAAGCTGGCGCCCATCACTTCTGTGGCGATGCCGTGCTTTTTGTAATGGTTGTAAATGGCCTTGACCGACTTCACACCTGGATCATTGGCACCCGCATTGGCCGCCTCGTCCCAAGCCGCGCCAGCGGTCTTTTTGTACCAATCGTAAATACGGCCTACAAAGGGAGAAATGAGTTGCACCTTGGCTTGACCACACGCCACCGCTTGCGCGAAAGAGAACAACAAAGTGAGATTGGTGTGAATGCCTTCACGCTCTAACTCCGCAGCAGCTTGAATGCCTTCCCATGTCGCCGCAATTTTGATCAACACGCGATTGCGCGAAATGCCTTGCGCTTCATACAAGTGCATCAGACGTCGCGCACGCGCCAAGGTGCCTGCCGTGTCAAAACTCAAACGCGCATCCACTTCAGTCGACACACGGCCTGGAATGGTCTTCAAAATTTCGCAACCAAACTTCACCAGCAGGTTGTCCATCACCACATCCAAAGCTTCGCCCTTGTGCGCGGCCACCGACTCGGTCAGCAAAGGCGCGTATTCGGGCTTTTGCACCGCCTTCAAGATCAGCGACGGGTTGGTGGTCGCGTCTTGCGGCTGGAACTGAGCCAATTGTTTGAAATCACCGGTGTCAGCCACCACGGTGGTGTGAGATTTGAGAGCGTCGAGTTGGTTCATGGCAAATAATTTAAAACAAGGCTTGAATTATCGATGAAACAAAGTTACATTACAAACTCATT
>CALEYZ010000178.1 GCA_937928195.1 uncultured Limnohabitans sp. | reverse complement strand
GGACCTGCTCCAGGTTGTTGACGTTGAAAGCTGGAATGCCGTAGCCGTTGACGGCTGCATGGTCCAGCAGCTCGCGCATAGAAACGAGTGCCATGATGAAAAGTCCCAGAGTTAAAAAACCTTTTTCAAGCGGTTCGGCTGCAGCAATGTCAGGATGAAGGGCTTCATTCTGGGATCATGTAACCGGCTTGTAACTGGCAAGGATTTTAACAACTGGAAGGGTTCTTGGCCGTTTTTTTGGCCAGTCCGACTATGATTTCGGACATGTTCAAAGATCGCAGCTTATTTTCCAGCCAAGACGGCAGCTCTGCATGGCGTCCAGACGCCTGGATCAGCGTGATCAGCCTGTTCGTTTTGTTGGCTTGGGACTTCTCGGGTGGCGACATGCAAATGGCGCAGTGGTGGGGGCAAACCAGTGGCTTTGCACTGCGCGACGACTGGTGGATGGTCAAAGTCATGCACGAGGGTGCCCGCAATCTGGGTTGGGCGCTGCTGTTGGCTTTGGGCGTGGGCATATGGCGCCCTTGGGGCGCCCTGCGCCAAGTGGCAACGGCTGAGCGGGTCAGTTTGTTTGTGGCCGTCCTGAGCGCCCTGTTGGTGGTGACGCTGATCAAGGGCATGAGCAAAACCAGTTGCCCGTGGGATTTGCAAATGTTTGGCGGTACCGCCGCCTATGTCTCGCACTGGGCTGTTTTTCAAGTCGACGGCGGCGGCGGACATTGCTTTCCAGCAGGACATGCTTCTACCGGCTTTGCCTTTGTGGCAGCCTACTTCAGCCTGCGCCAAAGCGGCGCACGCAGTGCCCGCCTCTGGCTGGTGTGCGCCTTGCTGGTCGGCTTGGTGTTGGGCCTGTCACAGCAGATTCGAGGCGCTCACTTCATGAGCCACACCCTGTGGACCGCTTGGCTAAGCTGGACCGTGGGCTGGCTCAGTCATTTGCTTTTCAGTCGCTTGCGCGGCAAATTTTGAGCATGTTGGTACCCCCTGGTGCGCCCATCGGCTCGCCGCAGGTGATGGCATAAATGTCACCGCCCGACACAATGCCCCGGCTCTTCAAATGATTCTCGGCCTGAACCAAGGCAGTATCTCGGTCGGCACTGGTGTCCATCAACAGCGGACGCACATTGCGATACAAGGCCATTTTTCGCTGCGACGACAATTTCGTGGTGAGCGCATAAATTGGAATGTTGACGCGATGACGGCTCATCCAAAGCGCCGTTGAGCCAGAGTCTGTAAGGGCCACAATGGCTTTGGCCTTCAGGTGATGCGCCGTGAACAATGCGCCCATGGCAATCGACTGGTCAATGCGGCTGAATGTTTGCCCACTGAAATCAGCATCGAGTTCAAACTCTTCAGCCGTCTCGGCGGCCAAGCAAATTTTGGCCATTTCCTCAACGGTTTCCAGCGGGAATTTGCCTGCCGCTGTTTCAGCACTCAGCATGACGGCGTCGGTGCCGTCCAGCACCGCATTGGCCACGTCACTCACTTCGGCACGTGTAGGCACCGGATTGGTGATCATGCTTTCCATCATTTGCGTGGCAGTAATCACAACTTTGTCGTGTTCGCGTGCCAATTTGATCATGCGTTTTTGCAAAGCTGGTACCACGGCATTGCCCACTTCAACCGCCAAGTCGCCACGTGCCACCATGATGCCGTCACTGGCCAACAGAATTTCTTCCAAACGGGGAATGGCTTCTGCGCGTTCAATTTTGGCGATCAAACCTGGCTTGTGGTTGTACTGGGCTGCCGCCACGTTGGCCAACTGGCGTGCCATTTCCATGTCAGTGGCGTTCTTTGGAAAGCTCACCGCCACATAGTCAGCCTGGAAGCTCATCGCCGTTTTGATGTCTTCCATGTCTTTGCCCGTCAGGGCTGGGGCGGTGAGACCGCCGCCTTGTTTGTTGATGCCTTTGTTGTTGGACAACTCGCCGCCCAATTTGACAGTGGTGTGAACTTGCTCACCTTGCACGGAATCAACGGTCAGCACAATCAGGCCATCGTTGAGCAACAACACGTCGCCAGACTTCACATCACGTGGCAATTCTTTGTAGTCCAAGCCCACACCTGTGAGATCGCCGAGTTCGGTACGGGAGGCGTCCAGCACAAACTTGGCGCCAGGCTCGAGCATGACTTTGCCGTCTGCGAACTTGCCGACGCGAATTTTGGGGCCTTGCAAATCGGCCATGATGGCCACTTCACGGCCCGCACGGGCAGCGGCCTCGCGCACCAAACGCGCACGGTCAATGTGATCTTGTGCTTTTCCGTGGCTGAAGTTCAAACGAACCACGTTCACACCAGCCCGAATCATGGCTTCGAGCAATGCGGGCTCGCTGGAAGCAGGGCCTAAGGTGGCAACAATTTTGGTAGCGCGACTGGGCATGGGGACTTGTCTCCGGTGTAATTTAATTTCAATTTTCCCACGAAATTGGTTACATGCAGAGAACAAATTATCAGTTGTCAGCCTTGATGCCGGCTTTCTCCACCACCCGCGCCCATCGGCTCAGTTCATGTTTCACCAAGTCGTTCATGCGATCAGGCTTGCCACCCGCGATGACCATGCCCTGCTTGTTCATGGTTTCTTTCACGTCCGGCAATTGCAACAAGCTGTTGAAATCCGCATTGAGTTTGGCCACCACATCAGGTGGCGTACCCGTTGGCACAAACACGCCATACCAAGTGTCCACCACGCCATTGGCCACGCCCAACTCTTTCAAGGTGGGCACATTGGGAAAAGCTGGTGAACGTTCAGCACTCATCAATGCCAACATGCGCAAAGCGCCATTTTGCAAATGCGGCGCGGCAGTTTGCAAAGCCACGATGCTGGCGTCAACATGGCCCCCCATCAAATCGGTCAAAGCGCCAGCGGTTCCTTTGTAGGGCACATGCAATAGTTTCACATTGGTTTCTTGGGCCAACAACTCCATGGCCAAATGCTGCGGGGAGCCAGTGCCGGGTGATGAGTAGTTCAAAACGCCAGGTTGTTTTTTTGCACTCTCCTGAAAATCTTTGAACGTGTTGAACGGCGACTTGCCAGACGTGGCCACCCCCAAAGCGCTGGTGCCCAACAAAATAACGGGCGTGAAGGCCTGTTGTGGGTTAAAGGGCAGCTTGGGCATCAAAGCCGGGAAAGTGCCGTGGGCTGTGGCCGTCACCAACACCGTCAAGCCATTGGGGGCCGCCTTGGCAGCAGCGCCGGTACCGATCGCGCCACTGGCACCGGCTTTGTTGTCGGTGACCACCGACACTTTCCATTTGTCAGCCAGCTTGGGGCCCAGCAATCGGGCCAGCAAATCGGCACCGGTGCCCGTCGTGAAGGGCACCAACAGCGTGACAGGGCCAGAGGGGTAACTTGTGTTGGTGTTTTGCGCGTGGGCCAGGCCACACCACAAGGTGCTGCACAAAGCCATTGCAGTCAAACAAAAAGTCCCTCGGCGAGCGAAGAAGCTCGATTGAGCTTTGAGGTGAAACATGCTGAATTTCTTTCAATGACAAATTATTGGGGCAGTTTGCTTTTCCAAACATTCCAAGGCCGCTCAACTTGACCGGCATTGGTTTCAGCAGAATTACGTGCTTCGTCTTCTGACAAATAAACGGGCTCACCCAAGCCCATGCCAAAGCTCATGCGCATGGCTTCGGCTTGCAGCTTGGCATTGCCTTCAGTGTAGTAAGCACGGAACACAGCCAGCTGGATCGAGCTGGCCACGACCACATTGCCATGACCACGCAACAAAGCCACGGTGTTGTTGCCCAGTGTGTCAGCCAAGGATTCGCCAATGCTTTGGTTGCGAATCAACATGTCGGAGGTTTCACCCAGCGTGTTGCGAATTTCAAAAGTCGGAACATTGCTGCCCAAAAATCCACTCATGTGACAAATAGGTCGTAAGCGCGCGCCAGTGACACCAAAAGGAATGATGGCAGGTGAATGGCTGTGCACCACTGAATTGACATCAGGGCGCTTCTTGTAGATAGCGCTGTGAATGAAACGCTCCAAGTAAGACTTGCGACCCTGTGCATCGTGCACATCGCCATTCAAGTCACATTCCACAATGTCTTGTGCCGTGACGGACGCGGGTGCCATGCTGCGTGCAATGAAAAATCGCTCGGGATTTTCTGGATGACGAACGCTGATGTGGCCAAAGCCATCAAAGACTCCTTCGTTGGCCAAAATTTGATTGGCAGTGGCAAGGTCTTCGATGAGTTGTGTGAGAGAGGTGCTCATGTTGTTTCTCGGTTCAATCATTTGTTTAAAAACAGGCGGTTCCAATGCTGATTCCATTTCTCAGCCTCGTCCACCACGAGACCCGGGTCGGTCAGGACGTAGTTGAAATTGTTCAAATTGGATTTCACTTTTTGATTCGCAGGCGGACGGCCCATGCTGTTGAGCAACGTCTGTGCATCGGGCGACACAATAAAGTCTGCAAACAAAGCTGCGGCGTGCGGATGCGCCGCAAGCCTTGCAACGCCGACACCTTGCGGACGGGCCAAGGTGGGCTCAATGGGTGCCCAATCGATGGGTGCGCCGCGTTGTTTCAAGGATTGCGCATTGGCGTTGTAAATGGTCAGTCCCACATCGGTTTCACCCGCCGCCACCATTTGCGCCAACAAAATGTGGCCTTTGCGAACATCTGGTTTTTGCTCTGACAGTTTTTTGAAGAACGCCATGCCGCGTTGTTCACCCAAGGCGTTGACCAAGCCGCCCATCCATTCAGCATCGGTTGACTCAATCGCAACGCGGCCTTTCCACTTGGCCTCTGTGAAGCCTTCATAGTGCTTGGGCAAATCTTCGCGTTTGAGTTTTTGCGTGTTGAACGCCACCACAAAGAAGTTCACGCGATCGGGCATCCACATGCGGTGCTTGGGAATCATGGCTTGCGGCAGATCTGCAAGGTGTGGGCTGTGAAACTCGGTCAAGACTTTTTCACGCGCCAACATCTCCATTTCAGGACCATTGGTTTCCACCACATCCACCACATTGCGCTTGGCGCGACTCTCATTCACCACGCGTTGCACCACACCATCACTGAGGCCACGCCACACGGTAACTTTGAGCCCGTATTTTTTTTCAAACTCAGCCACCAAAGGACCTGACTCGGTCGGTGCCAACGAAGTGTAAAGCGTCAGTCCGCCCTCTTTCTTGGCGCGCTCCAAGAGCCAAGCCTCTCGGTCTGCCGACTTGTTCATGAAGATGGCTTCGTGCGGACTGGCGATCTGCGCAAACGACGACACCGCAGTACCCAGGCCAAGCACAAACGCCAAGAGACCCGGCACAGCCAAATTCTTGAGCTTCAAAAGCCCACAGTGGACGAGGTGTTGCATGCTGGACTCCTTCACGCTTTGGCCAGAACAGTTTTAACCCGCGCTGCATTCAGAGGGGCCTGGCGCATGCGAACGCCTGTGGCATCAAAAAATGCATTGGCAATGGCCGCCGGCACCACTCGGCAAGTGGCTTCACCCGCGCCTGTGGGCGGCGCTTCAGGTCGGTTGATCAGCACAATGTCGATGGTCTCGGGGGTGTCCTTGATTTCCAAGATGGGGTAACTGCGCCAATCCACGCTCTTGACTTGGTCGGGTGCAAATTGCACCTCTTCGTACAGCGTTCGCGACAAGGCTTGGACCAGGCCGCCTTCAATGGTGTAGCGCAGGCCTTGTGGATTCACAATCAAACCGCAGTCGTGAGCGACTGTGAATTTACGCCCCCAAATGTGGCCCGTTTTGCGGTCCACTTCAATCTCGGCCACCACCGCCACGATGGTGCCTGCACGTTGTGCGTACGCAATGCCGCGTCCGCTCAGCACGGCACCTGTGCGATCGCGTTTGGCATTGCCACGGGGTTCCCATCCTGATTTTTCAGCCGCAGCTTTGAGCACCGCAATGTCGCGAGGCGCTTTGGCATATTTCACACGGAACGCAATGGGATCTTCGCCAGTGGCGTACGCCAATTCGTCAATGAACTGCTCACTGGCAAATTGAATCTGCAAACCC
>CALEYZ010000177.1 GCA_937928195.1 uncultured Limnohabitans sp. | reverse complement strand
ATTTGTTGGCTCGAATTTAAATTTGGAATCGTTATGTTCAGTAACGAATCTGTTTTATTGGGAAGTAGATATAAAGGATTTTCATAATTGGCATCGAATCCTTTGGGATACATGAAACTAATGTAATCTAGGTAACCTGTTCCTCCGGTGCTTTGGAAGTTGATCGGCCAAGTCCAGGATTTGTTTGTTAAAACGGGGCTTGTCCAGGTGGATATCTCTTCACTGAATGATTTGTTGTCATATCGGCCACCAAGTATGGGTTTAATCGAAATGGATTTATCAATAATCGGAATGGAGAATGTACTTGGGGAAACGCTGCTGGTAAAAAGTTTGACGTTCAAATAGGCTGCTTGGCCACTCAAATAATCAGGTAGTGTGTATTGTAAAATTTTACTCGAGTTACCGTAGAATGCATCGCCCAACCAAGTTTGACCAGATTGGAGAAGATTATAAGTTTCGGGCTCATAATGTTTTAATGACCAGGCGTAGGGTAAAAAGGGGACATTCGACGGAACGTTATCAATTTCTTCGATTGGGTTTGTTTTCGCTGCATCTAGCTGAATGAAATAATACGTGGAATCACTGTAAAGATTCGTTTCTTGTTTCCATGTTTCTTGTTGGCGAAGCGCATGAGGGGATTCTCCCCAGCAGCCAAGCGCCCCTGGCCATTTGGCATTTCGATTTTTACCGCTTCAATGATCCCCAAGAATTTGAAGAAGCAGGTTTTCGAGATTTGTTTGCCAGCGCCGGTTTGAAAATCGCCGAATGGCCCAATCAAGCGCAAGGCATGTTGCCCCCGGCAGACCTTCAGCTGACCTTGCGCGTCAATGACCAAGAAGTCCGTGAAGTTCAAGGCGTGGCCAGCACCTTGCATGGGCAAGCAATTTTGAAGGGCCTGTTGGCGGCCCTAACGCAGGCGACTCACGATGCAAATCCAACGTCGTGATTGGCTCAAGGTTTCCAGCCTGGCTTTGATGCTGGGATGGGCCGACATCAGCAAAGGCGCCAGCCTGATGGCCGTGCGCGTCTGGCCAGCCAAAGACTACACACGGGTCACCTTGGAATCGGACGTTGCGCTCAAAACCAAGTACACCTTTGTGCCCTCACCGCCTCGCTTGGCCATCGACATTGAAGGCTTGGAGTTGAACCCCTCCATCAAGGAGTGGGTTGGCAAAATCAAACCCGACGACCCCAACATCACGGGTGTGCGGGTGGCGCAAAACAGCCCGGGCATCGTGCGGATGGTGTTTGATTTGAAGCAAGCTGTTCAACCGCAAGTGTTTGCATTGACCCCTGTGGGCGCCTATCAACATCGCTTGGTATTGGACTTGTATCCCACAGCACCCGTTGACCCGCTTGAAAGTTGGATTGCCGAGCGCACCCAAAGCAACGACCCCTTGAGCGACTGGCTCAACAAACAAGCCAATGCCACGCGTCCCAACGCCAGCAACTCACCCACACCACCGGCTGAAGCCAATGCACCCGCCAACACAATTGCTGGCAATGCGCCAACCACCGATCGTTTGATCATTGTGGCCATCGATGCGGGCCATGGCGGCGAAGACCCCGGCGCCATTGGCCCCAACGGCACCAAAGAGAAAGACGTGGTCTTGCAAATTGCCTTGAAACTGCGCGATCGCATCAATGCCACCAGCGTCAAAGGCAGCCCCATGCGGGCTTACCTCACGCGCGATGCCGACTACTTTGTGCCGCTGCATGTGCGTGTCCAAAAAGCCCGCAAGGTGCAGGCTGACTTGTTTGTGAGCGTGCACGCCGACGCCTTCTTCACGCCCAACGCGAAAGGTGCCAGCGTGTTTGCACTCAGCCATGGCGCTGCTTCTAGCAGTGCTGCACGCTGGATGGCGCAACAAGAAAACAAAGCCGATTTGATTGGCGGCATGAATTTAGGGGTCAAAGACACCCAAGTTCAGCAGGCCATGCTCGACATGAGCACCACTGCGCAAATCAAGGACAGCCTGAATTTGGGCGGTGCCCTGTTGCGAGAAATTGGTGGCGTGGGTAGACTGCACAAGCCGAAAGTAGAGCAAGCCGGTTTTGCCGTTTTGAAAGCCCCTGACATTCCCAGTGTGTTGGTTGAAACCGCCTTCATCAGCAACCCCGATGAAGAAGCCAAACTGTCAGACGCCAATTACCAAAACAGCATGGCCGATGCCTTGGTCAAGGGTTTACAAAATTACTTTGAACGCAACCCGCCACTTGCGCGCAAACGGTCCACTTGATTAAACGGCCGGAAAGGCCGTCATTCTGTCGCGCACTTCATCCCACCGCGCTGGATCACAGCCGCGGCGCATCACCACCAAGGTGGCACTGGCCAAGGCATGGCACAGCACATCTTGCAGGCTCTTGTCACTGGCTTGTGCAGCCCAAGACTTCAATGCCAATGAGGGCATATGGGCATCCGCATGATGCAAGGCACAGGCCAACAGGCCCGCCAAGAAACTGTCACCGGCACCCACCGTGTCCAAGACCTTGACAGGCGCAGCCTCACGCGCAGAAAACACTTGCACCTCAGCGCCTTTGCGAACCAACAGGCGCGCCCCTTCGGCGCCCAAGGTCAAAGCCATCCACTGTGCTGAGCTCAGGTTCATCAAATGCAGCGCTTGGTCCATGGGGGTCTCGCCCGGCAATTGCAAATGGGCCAAGTCTTCGTCGCTGGCCTTGAGCACGTCGGCCAATTGGGCCATCTTCAACACGTGCGCACGGTACTGAACCAAGTCGGGCATGACGGAAGGACGCAAATTGACGTCCACCACAATCCATCGGCCCGCCGCCTTTTGCGCTTGCAACCAAGGCCCGTAATGCAGCGCGTCTGCAGCGTCGAGCGCCAAACAGCCTGTGCACGCAATTTCTAACTGAGGCTGCGCGTCACACACGGCGTTCAAAGAAGCCGCAGAAATTTGGCGATCGGCCACGCCCTCTCGGTAGAAGGCATAGTCTGGGTGACCTTGCGCATTCAGGGCCACCACCGCCAACGACGTGGGCTGGGTCACGGGCATGGGTTGGGCCAATTGCACGCCGTCGTCTTGAAGGGCTTGTGCCAGCTGACGCCCGAAGCGGTCACTGGACAAGGGGTTTTGGTACAGGATGGGCACGTTTTGACGGGCCAAGGCACGCGACAAATTGAACACCGCTCCGCCCAAGCAGGGCTGGAAATTGCCATCGGCTTGCGAGACCAAATCGATCAAGGCTTCGCCAGCCGTGACCACACGGGGGGCCAAAAGAGAGGCAGCCGATGGGGCCGAGTTGGAAGTCATGGAGGTCAAAGTCATTTGCCAATTTTACGGTTGACGGGCTCGCCAAGCGCCCCACAGGGCGAACAAACCGGGTACGAAAATCATGGCCCAAATGATTTGGCTTAAGTGCGCTTTGACAAAGGCCGTTTCGCCAAACCAATAACCTGCCAAGGTCAGGCCGCAGACCCAGACCAAGCCACCGGCCACGTTGAAGGCGGCAAATCGCGCGGGCGTCATGGCCGCCACACCTGCCACAAAGGGCACAAAGGTGCGAATGAAAGGCATGAAACGGGCCAACACAACGGTGATGCCACCGTAGGTCTCGTAAAAATGATGGGCCTTGTCAAAGGCCGCTCGGTTGAAGAAACGCGAGTTCTCCCACTGAAACACCTTGGGGCCAAAGTAACGGCCCCAGCGGTAATTGACCTGGTCGCCCGCAATGGCCGCCACCGCCAGCAGACCCATGGCCAGTGGCAAACTGAGCAAACCGGTACCGCACAAGGTGCCCACCACGAACAAGAGCGAGTCTCCCGGTAAAAAAGGCATGACCACCAAGCCTGTTTCGACAAACACAATGGCAAACAACAAGGCATAAACCCAGGTGCCGTAATTCCCCACGAAGGCTTCCAAGTAGCGATCGACGTGGAGTACAAAGTTCAACAATTGCAGCAGCGTGTCCATGCGGCCATTATCCCAGCCTTCTGCCGCTTCAAGGCCCACTCAAAGCCCGGCGCGGGAACACCTACAATTTGCGCATGTCCCAGACCCAACCTCGCCGAACCATCCGCGAACTTCCCGATGTGCTGATCAGCCAGATCGCCGCGGGTGAAGTGATTGAGCGCCCCGCCTCTGTGGTCCGTGAATTGGTCGACAACGCGCTGGACGCGGGTGCGCGCCACATCACCCTGCGCTTGTTGGGGGGTGGCATTCGCCTCATCTCCGTGGAAGACGATGGCTGCGGCATCCCCGTTGAAGAATTGCCCGTGGCCTTGAAGCGCCACGCCACCAGCAAAATTGTCAGCTTGGAAGATTTGGAATCGGTGGCCACCATGGGCTTTCGCGGAGAGGCCTTGGCAGCGGTCAATTCAGTTTCTGAAATGAGCCTGTTGTCCCGCACTGAAGGGGCGGCCACAGCCTTCCTGTTGGATGGCCAAACTGGCGAAGTCCGGCCCGCAGCGCGCGCTGTAGGTACCACCGTGGAAGTGAAAGAGTTGTTTTTTTCAACCCCCGCGCGACGTCATTTTTTGAAGTCAGAAAACACCGAACTGGCGCATTGCATTGAGGCCGTCAGGCGACATGCTTTGGTACGCTCTGAAGTGAGCTTTGCCATCTGGCACGAAGGCAAAATTGTGGA
This sequence comes from uncultured Limnohabitans sp., assembly GCA_937928195.1. GTDB lineage: Bacteria > Pseudomonadota > Gammaproteobacteria > Burkholderiales > Burkholderiaceae_C > Limnohabitans_A. The sequence goes on along the minus strand of CALEYZ010000177.1, from coordinate 868 downwards.
ACAGTGGCGCAGCCACCCCGGTGAAGCCGGCTGGAACCAACGCTTGGCCGATGTGCTGGGCGAAGACTTTGTGGCGTCATCCGTCAACATCGATTTTCGATCGGGACCTGTGCATGTGCGAGGTCGTGCGGGCACACCCGATGCAGCGCGCGCCCGTGCTGACCAACAATTCGCCTACGTCAATGGCCGCTTTGTGCGTGACAAAGTCATCACCCATGGCGCCCGCAGTGCCTATGAAGATGTGCTGCACGGCCAACGCCAACCGGTCTATGTGCTGTACTTGCAAATGGACCCCACGCGTGTGGACGTCAACGTGCATCCCACCAAAATTGAAGTGCGCTTCAGAGACAGTCGCGAAGTGCACCAAGCCATGCGCCATGCCATTGAGCGGGCGCTGGCCGTGCCACGAGCACAGTTGCTGGCAGGCGGCAACGAAGCACCAACACAGAGCGCTGCACCGGCCAATTTAGACCCTTCAGCCTCCTCGTTTTTAAGCCCCACACCCAGTGCACCGACCGTGCAGAACACTTGGTCGCAACGCGGCATGTCGTTTGGCAGCGATCGCAGCACAAACGATCCGGCCAAAGCCATGGCAGATCTAAAAGCCCTGTGGGGCAACGCACCACAAGCGGAAGAGCGTGCACCTGGCTTTGGGCAAGTCGCCAACTCAGGCGCCTCAACGCAAACACCCGTTGAAAGCCACACACACGAGTGGCCTTTGGGCCGCGCCATTGCGCAACTTCAAGGCGTGTACATCTTGGCAGAAAACAGCCAAGGCCTGATCGTGGTGGACATGCATGCGGCGCACGAACGCATTGTGTATGAGCGCCTCAAGCAACAACTCGACACCACCCAAATCACCAGCCAA
>CALEYZ010000176.1 GCA_937928195.1 uncultured Limnohabitans sp. | reverse complement strand
ACAAGGATTTTTTGCCTTGTGCATCGATGTGAAAAACGTCAGCGGTGGTCACAACGATTCGCTTACCGCCTTTGACCACCTTGCCAATGGCGCGCAACTCACCCGCTTGGTGGGCGCTTAAAAAATTGATTTTGTATTCGGCAGTGACCACTTCCATGCCCTCAGGCAAAACCGTGAGGCCCGCGTAGCCACCTGCAATGTCGGCCAGTGCGCCCATGGCACCGCCATGGAAACCACCTTGTTGCTGCGTCACTTTGTCCGCATAAGGCAAGGCGATTTCAACCTCCCCCTTTTCAACCCGCAGGAGTTTGGCGTCTAAGTGTTTCATCATGCCTTGGCGCGCCATGCTGGCCGCAATGCGCTGCGCCATTGGGGAGTTCAAATCATGCACACTCATGCCGCACCTTTTTTCTGTGCCAACTTATCGGCGCGCGCCAACAAAGTTCTCGCATCTTTTTCATGCGTCTTGACTTCTTCCAAGGTGGCATGCAAATCGGCCAATTGCGATTCCAGTTGCTGCCGGTGCTCGGCCAGCACCACCAAAAACTTTTTCAGCTGTGGGCCCGTGTCACGGGGGCTGTCGTACATGTCAATCAGCTCTTTGGCCTCTGTGAGCGACAAACCCAAACGCTTGGCACGCAAGGTGAGCTTGAGGCGCGTGCGGTCGCGCGAGGAGTACACCCGATTGCGCCCACCGGGGCCTGAGCGCTCGGGCTCTAACAAGCCCATGTCTTCGTAAAAACGAATGGCGCGCGTGGTGAGGTCAAACTCTTTGGCCAAATCACTGATTGAAAATTGAGTTGCCATGCTGCTACTTTCCTGCTTGCGCACAGGCGACAGACGGGGTCGTCTGGTGCGTCTTACAATGCCTCAACTGTAATTGACGTTAACGTAAACGTCAATCTATCGACGGGATTTTCCCTCAACCCAGAATTGCCATGTCCCAAACCGCCACAACCACCGCGCAAACCAAACCTGCAATCGACCCAGCCGACCTGATGGCAGGCGAAAAAGCTTTGCGTTTTCCGTTGGGCAACACGTTGCCAGAGCTTGGCCATGCCTTGGAAGTGGCCCCAGGCATGTGGTGGATCCGCATGGCTTTGCCCTTTGCTTTGGACCACATCAATCTGTGGCTCTTGGCCGACACCGAAGAAACACCATCGGGCGTGCGCCAGGGCTGGACGGTGGTCGACTGCGGCGTGACCAACGACAGCACGCAAGCGGCCTGGCGGCAAGTGATGGCGGGACCCATGCAAGGCTTGCCTATTTTGCGCGTGGTGGTGACGCACATGCACCCCGACCACATGGGCTTGGCTCATTGGTTGTGCGAAGAGTTCAATGCGCCTTTGTGGATGAGTGCCACGGAATACCAAGCCGCATTATTGGCCTCCACGGGAGCCTCCAACTTTGGCGGGCTGAGTACGCAAAAGTTTTTTGCCGACCACGGCTGGAACGATCCCGCTGATCAGCAGCAAATCAAAGACCGCGTGTCTTATTACGCCAAGATGGTGCCTTCGGTGCCTGAGGCTTATCACCGGCTGATGCACGACCGCGCGCTGCAAATTGGCGGCCGTACGTGGCGCTGCATCAGTGGCTGGGGCCACTCGCCCGAACACATGGCGCTGTATTGCGATCAAGCCAAGGTACTGATCAGTGGCGACATGGTACTGCCCAAAATCTCCACCAACGTCAGTGTGTATGCGCAAGAGCCCGAAGCCAACTCACTGGCCCTGTTCATGCAATCGCTGCATCACTTCGACGCACTGCCTGAAGACACATTGGTGTTGCCATCCCACGGCCGACCCTTTGTGGGCCTGCACACCCGAACCGCACAGCTGCTGAAGCACCACGAAGACCGCATGGGCGAGGTCTTGGCGGCTTGCACAGTGCAAGCAGGCAGTGCACACGACATGCTCAAGGTCATTTTCAAACGTCCGTTGGATTTTCACCAAACCACGTTTGCGATTGGCGAGTCTGTCGCGCACCTGCATGCATTGTGGTTTGCAGGAAAAATGTCACGGGCCAAAGATGCGCAAGGCGTTTGGCGCTTCAAAACCTTGAACTGAATGCGCGCAGCGGGACTTAAGTCCAGTTGGCCAAATTCTCTTTTTGAAGCGCTCTGCGCCGCTCTAAGTGATCGGGCAAGATCTCGGCCACCACTTTCCAAAACGCAGGACTGTGATTCATTTCACGCAAATGCGCCAGTTCGTGCACGACCACATAGTCAATGGCCTCTGGCTTTAAGTGAATCAAACGCCAGTTAAGACGAATGGCACCGTCAATGCGCGCACTGCCCCACCGCGAACCCGCATTGGACAAGCTCAACTTGCGCCATTGCACGCCCATTTGAGGCGCAAAAAAATTCAACCGCGCCTCAAATAAGGTACGTCCCTCGCGCATCAACCACGCCTGCACGGCATCGCGAATTTGAGACGCCTCGGCCGTCACAGGCAATGCTAGCTTGAGCTCCGTGGCACCGGGCAAGGCACTTTGCTGCAATTCACTGCGCCCCACTTCGGGGCTGAGTCGCAAACGGACAGAGGCGCCCAAATAATCCAAGCAAGCACCATCAGTCCACTCAATTTGTCGAATGTTCTTTTGCCGCTCTTGCACCTCAGCCCATTTGCGAAGCACCCATTCACCGCGTTCTTGCAAACCTAACTCAACCTCTTTCAAGGTGACCCACTTTGGCGCACGAACTTCCAAGCCATCCGGCCCCACAACAAATCCGATGGATCGTCTGCGAACGCGTTGAAACAAGTAACTGACTCGCATGCCTTCCAGCACAGCCTCCCGATTGGCCCGCGGATGCGTCAAGGGGGCGAGCCCTTGCGAGGGCGTCGTGTGGGTCTGGGGAGGCCTGGGCTTTGGTGTTGGCGGCGACGCAGCCACCACAGGCGAGGGACTTAAAAAATCAAGAACAAGTTGCAGCGGATTGCGCATCGGTGTTCTTTGTTTCTGCTTTATGCAGCAGGTGCTGAAGACTCTGGATAGGCTTCTGGATCAAGGCGGCGCATTTCTGCTTCAATCCAATTTTCGACTTCTTGCATCAGCTCGTCGGGCTGTCGGCCGGTACTTGAAATGGCCTTGCCAATGGAGATATCAACAACACCAGGTTTCTTGATGAATGCCTTGGTAGGCCAACACTTGGCCGAGGTAACGGCAATTGGAATGACTGGCACGCCGGCCTCGATGGCCAAACGTGTGCCACCCGTTTTGTAAACGCCTTTTTGACCACGCGGGATTCGCGTTCCTTCAGGAAACATAATGACCCAAACTCCCTGCGCCATCAACCGTTTGCCTTGCGACACCACCTTTTGAAAAGCCTGTGCACGCTGACTCCGATCGATGTGGATCATGTCCATGCGGGACATGGCCCAACCAAAAAACGGCACACTGAGCAATTCTTTTTTGAACACATAAGCCAAGGGGTGCGGCATGATGGCCGGCATCAAAAAGGTCTCCCATGTGGACTGATGTTTTACCAACAAAATGACAGGGTCTTTTTCACCAATCGGCAAATTTTCCATGCCCGTGATTCGGTTTTGAATGCCCAAAATGTAAGTGCCACTGTTGATGGCGTTGCGCAACCATGCGGCACACCACCAATACAGCCGACTACTGCTCATGAACGTGGACGCCGCCACCACCACCAAGGCCCAAGGGATGACTGTGATCGCCATCCACACCATGTGAATGAGTGAACGAATGAAGTTCATAAAACGGGTTCCGAAGATTTTTTCAAAAGTGCATCGACAAAGGCGTTGAGATCAACGTGCATCTGCGTGTGTTGCGGAAATGAAGGAGGCAAAGTCGCACCGCGCAAGTGCTCAGATCGGCCCGTCAACACCAAATGAGGTTTGCAGCCAGCCGCTTCAGCCGCTTGCATGTCTCGCAGACTGTCACCGACAAACGGGACATCTTGGGCATCAATGCCAAAGCGCTCGGCCACTTGCTCGATCAATCCAGGCAAGGGTTTTCTGCATGAGCACGCATCTTCGGGTGCATGGGGGCAGTAAAAAATGGCATCGATGCGTCCGCCCACTGCCGCCAATTGCTTCAGCATTCGTTTGTGAATGGCATTGAGTGACGCCACGTCCAACAGCCCACGCCCCAAGCCAGATTGATTGGTGGCCAGCACCACGTGATAGCCAGCGTGGTTCAACCGCCCGATCGCCTCCAACGCCCCGGGCAAGGCTTGCCACTCTTCAGGCGACTTGATGAACTCATCACTGTCGTGATTGAGGGTGCCATCGCGGTCGAGTATGACAAGCTTCATTTTGGGCCTAGGTGGGCGTGAGGCTGCTTATGCCAAACGAGACAAATCAGCGACACGGTTCATGGCGACATGCAAGCATTTGAGCAAACCTTGACGGTTCAAACGCACATCCATCTCCTCGGCGTTGACCATGACATCGTCAAAGAACGCATCGACTGGCGAACGCAAAGCGGCCAATGTTTGCAACGAGCCGGTGTAGTCACCGGCTTTGAACAACGCTTCAGACTCGGGCAACAGTCGCTGCATGACTTGGTGCAAAGCTTGTTCAGCCGTTTCTTTCAGAAGCGCAGGATTGACATGCGGATCGACTTCGTCGGCCTTCTTCAAAATGTTGCCAATGCGCTTGTTGGCTGCAGCCAAGGCCGGGCTTTCAGGCAACGCGGCAAAAGCACGCACAGCGGCCAGCAGCTTGGGCACTTGGCCCAGGCGCGCAGGATGCAACGCCAGAACCGCATCGACCTCTTGCACGCTGTAGCCCTGCTCGCGCAATGCACCCGCCAAACGGTCAAACAAGAATGTGGTGAGGGCTTCAGACGGATCGGTGATCTTGTCACCAAACACAGGCACTGACAAAGCCAACAGTTGACGCCAATCGAGCGCCAAATCTTTTTCCATCAGCATGCGAATGACACCCAAGGCGTGACGGCGCAGCGCAAATGGATCTTTGTCACCGCTTGGCAAATTGCCAATGCCAAACATGCCCACTAAGGTTTCGAGTTTGTCGGCCAACGCCACCACCAAGCCGACGTTGTTGCGTGGCAACTCGTCGCCAGCAAAGCGGGGGCGATAGTGGTCTTCGATGGCATCGGCAATGTCATTCGACAAACCGTCGTGACGTGCATAGTAGCCGCCCATGATGCCTTGCAACTCTGGGAACTCACCCACCATGTCGGTGAGCAAATCGGTTTTGGCCAACTGCGCTGCTGTGTCTGCGGCTTGCGCCAACGCATCACCACCCAGTGCCTGGCCCAAGGCTTTGGCAATGCCGCGCACACGCGCCATGCGTTCGCCTTGTGTGCCCAACTTGTTGTGGTACACAACTTTGTTCAAACCTTCCACTCGCGAGGCCAATGTTTTCTTGCGATCTTGGTCGAAGAAAAACTTGGCGTCAGCCAAGCGAGGACGTACCACACGTTCGTTGCCACCGATCACAGCGCTGGCATCGGCGGGTGAAATATTGCTGACCACCAAGAACTGATGCGTGAGCTTGCCCTCTGCTGTGAGCAGTGGAAAGTATTTTTGGTTGGCCTTCATGGTCAGGATCAAACACTCCTGAGGCACTTCCAAAAACTGCGTTTCAAATTCGCAAGTGAGCACATTGGGGCGCTCGACCAAGGCCGTGACTTCGTCCAGCAAAGCCTCGTCTTCGATGGCTTTGGCGCCTCCACCCACTTTGGCAGCGGCCGCATTGAGTTGACGCACAATTTCTGCACGGCGTTCAGCAAAACTGGCAATGACGGCACCGTCGCGCGCCAAGGTGGCCGCATAACTGTCGGCGTCTTGAATGACGACGGGCGACACATTGGCTTCAAAGCGGTGGCCATGCGTTTGCTGACCGGCCTTCAAACCCAAAGTTTTGACGGGCACCACATCTTTGCCGTGCAAGGCCACCAAACCATGTGCAGGACGCACAAAGTTAACGCTGGTCCAGCCGGGCATCTCGCAGTCTGTTTCCAACTGGTAGGTCATCACCTTGGGAATGGGCAGCTTGGCCAAGGCTTCGTCCAAGGCCTTCTGCAAACCTTGCAGCAAACTCGCGCCTTTGGCCACGCTGTCGTAAAACAAAGCTTCCGCTTTGCCATCAGGGGCACGCTTCAAAGAGGCCACCACCGCCGCGGGGTTGGCGACATCGGCACCCAGTGCTTGCAACTTTTTGAGCAACGCGGGGGTGGCATTGCCGCTGGCATCCAAGCCCACGGCAACTGGCATCAATTTTTGCTGCACCGCTTTGTCGGCAGCTTGGGCGGCCACTTGCGTGACGTGCGCGGCCAATCGACGCGGTGATGCGTAGGCGGTGACCACCGATTGCGCAGCGGTTAAACCGGCATCGCGCAATTGATCGAACAACACGTTGGCAAATGATTCGCCTAATTTTTTGAGTGCCTTGGGAGGCAACTCTTCTACAAACAATTCAACAAGAAGGTTTTGGTGTGTCATTTTTTTCCTTCAGGCTGCTTTTTTGCTTAAAGCATTCAATTGCTCAACCCACTCGCGCGGCGCCATGGGGAAGCCCAAGCGTTCACGGCTTTCGTAGTAGCTTTGCGCCACTGCACGGGCCAAATTGCGAATGCGGCCGATGTACGCAGCACGCTCGGTGACGCTGATGGCGCCACGGGCGTCCAACAAATTGAAGGTGTGCGCACCTTTGAGCACTTGCTCATAAGCGGGCAAGGCCAACTGCGCGCCAATCAAGTTTTGTGCTTGTTTTTCGTAAGCGGAGAATGCAGTGAACAAGAACTCAGCGTCGGAATGTTCAAAGTTGTAGGTGGACTGCTCCACCTCGTTTTGGTGATACACATCGCCGTAGCTGAGGGTGTCGGTCCACTTCAAGTTGTAGACGTTGTCGACACCTTGCAAGTACATGGCCAAGCGCTCAAGGCCGTAGGTAATTTCGCCTGTGATGGGTTTGCAATCAATGCCCCCGACTTGTT
>CALEYZ010000175.1 GCA_937928195.1 uncultured Limnohabitans sp. | reverse complement strand
TTGTCAGTCATGATGGGCCGTCAAAGTGGAAACATGCAAGTCAGTACTTGCTCATTGGATGGAAGGCATTCAGGGCCGTATTGTGAACACTTTTAAGGCCACTCAACCCCGCGCGAACCCTCAATTCACAAAATTTTTGCCAAGAGCTGGTCGACGCCCGTTTGCCAAACAGGCAACTTGATCTGAAGGGCTTGTTCCAAACGGCTGCAATTGAGCCTGGAATTCTGAGGACGCTTGGCCGGCGTGGGAAATTCTGACGTGGCCACGGGCAGCACCTCTTTGACCAAAAATTTCAAACTGGGCTTCAAGGCTTTGGCCTGTTTGAGCACGTACTGCGCATAGTCAAACCACGTTGTTTCACCGGCAGCGGCCAAGTGGTAAATGCCCGACAAAGGCTGCGGTGCTTGCAACGCCAAGGCCGTGACATCGGCCAACAATGCCGCACCCGTGGGTGCGCCAAACTGGTCGTTGATGACCGTCATCTTCTCGCGCTCTTGCGCCAAGCGCAGCATGGTCTTGGCGAAGTTGCCGCCTTCTGTGCCATACACCCAGCTGGTTCTGAAAATCACATGCTTCGCGCCTTGCTTGGCAATGCCTTGCTCGCCGGCCAACTTGCTGCGGCCATAGACATTGAGCGGGCCGGTCGCATCGACCTCGCGCCAAGCCGCCTGACCACGGCCATCGAACACATAGTCGGTTGAATAGTGAATCAGCGTGGCATCGATGGCCGCGCATGCGCGTGCCAGCACTTCTGGAGCCAGTGCATTGACCACGTGGGCCATCTCTGCATCGGACTCGGCTTTGTCCACGGCGGTGTAAGCCGCTGCGTTGACCACCACATCAGGACGGAACACACGCACTGTCTCGGCCAAGCCTTCCAAATTGGCCAAGTCACCGCAATGCGAGTGGCTGTGCCGGTCAAGGGCCAGCAACTCACCCAAAGGCGCCAGGCTGCGCTGCAGCTCGCAACCCACTTGGCCATTTTTGCCGAGCAATAAAATTTTCATGCGCAAATCAGGCCGTGTAGTGCTTGGAAACCCATTCGCGATAGGCGCCACTTTGCACATCGGCCACCCATTGGGCGTTGTCCAAATACCAAGCCACCGTTTTGCGAATGCCGGTTTCAAAAGTTTCGGCAGGCTTCCAGCCCAACTCTTTTTCAAGCTTGCGCGCATCGATGGCATAGCGGCGGTCGTGGCCGGGGCGGTCTTTCACGTAGGTGATTTGCGATGCATAAGACTGGCCATCGGCGCGGGGCCGCATCTCGTCCAACAGCGCGCACACGGTGTTCACAATGTCGATGTTGGGCTTCTCGTTCCAACCGCCCACGTTGTAGGTTTCACCCAAACGGCCGCTCTCTAAAACACGGCGAATGGCGCTGCAGTGGTCTTTTACATAGAGCCAATCGCGCACTTGCATGCCATCGCCGTACACCGGCAAGGGCTTGCCTGCCAAGGCATTCACGATCATCAAGGGAATCAGTTTTTCTGGAAAGTGAAAGGGCCCATAGTTGTTGCTGCAATTGGTGGTGAGCACCGGCAAACCATAGGTGTGATGCCACGCGCGCACCAAATGATCACTGGCCGCCTTGCTGGCACTGTAAGGGCTGTTGGGTTCGTATTTGTTGTTTTCGCTGAAGGCCGGATCTTGTGGCGTTAAGCTGCCGTAGACCTCGTCGGTGGAGACATGCAAAAATCGAAATTGCTGCTGCGCATCGGCTGACAAAGCTTGCCAATAACCGCGCACCGACTCGAGCAAACGGAAGGTGCCCACAATGTTGGTTTCAATGAAATCGCCAGGGCCATGGATGGAGCGGTCCACATGACTTTCGGCCGCAAAGTTCAACACCGCACGCGGCTGATGTTCAGCGAGCAGCTTGGGCAACAACACGTCATCGCCAATGTCACCTTGCACAAAAACATGTTGCGGGTTGTTCGACAGCGACGCCAAAGACGCCAAGTTGCCTGCGTAGGTTAACTTGTCGAGGTTGATGATTTTTTCATCCGTGTGCGCCACCCAGTCCAACACAAAGTTGGCACCAATGAAGCCCGCACCGCCGGTAATCAGAACAGCCATGCTTTTCTTTCTAAAACTGTATTTTAGAAGCCTTGGCAGGCCCTGCGACAGCGGTTAAAGTGGGGTTTTGCTGAACCAACCCAAGAAGTACGGAGTTCCCATGGCAACCCAATCGACCTCGAAGTCACGCACCAAGCCCACAGCCAAGGCAGCGCAAGCCAAAAACACAGCCAAAGAAGCGTTGAACAGCAAGGCCTCCAAAGACATCTGGATGGCCGGCCTGGGGGCCATGGCGCAAGCACAAGCAGTTGCCCAAGAAAAACTCCACGAAGCCACCGCGCATTTCAACCAATTGGCCCAGGGGCTCAGCGCTGGCATTCAGACAAGCATGGTGCAACCCGCCTCCGTCAAAGTCGACCGGCTGGAGCATTTGTTTGAAGACCGCGTCGCCCGCGCTTTGAAAAGCCTGGGCTTGCCTACGGCGCAAGAAGTGGCCGCACTGCAAGAACGTGTCAGCGCACTCGAGGCCGCATTGAAAACCAATGCACCCAAAGCCGCGCCGCGTCAACGCGCCAGTGCCACCAAAGCCAAAGCACGCGCTTAAAGCTCGGCACACAAAGCGCCACCACACAAAACGGCATGGTCAAAAAAGCACCTCGACGCACCGCAGAACGCATTGCCACAGTGGCATTGGACTTGTTCAATCGCTATGGTGAGCCCAATGTCTCGACCACGCTCATCTCCGCTGAGCTGAACATCAGTCCGGGCAATTTGTACTATCACTTCCCGGCCAAAGACCAATTGGTCAGCCATCTTTTTGATGACTACAAAACACACATTCTCAGCCTGCTCGAGGCCAGCCAAGATGTCAAGGATGTGGAAGACGCTTGGTTCTTCTTGCACTCATTGTTTGAGCTCATTTGGGATCACCGCTTCCTCTACCGCGACCTGAACGACTTGCTGTCCAAGAATCGCCACTTGGAAACGCATTTCAAAAACATCTTAGAGGCCAAAACAACCGCGCTGAACCAACTGCTGCAAGCATTGGCCAGACAAGGGCACATCCGAAGCAACCCCGACACCTTCAGCACCTTGTCGGCCAGCATGTCGGTGGTGGTGACGTACTGGCTGAGCTATGAATATGTGCGCAATCCGCGCCATGCCATGGAGCCCGAAAGTGCGGGAGAAGCTTTGGCGCGTGGCGCCAAGCACGTGCTCTTGTTGTTAGCGCCGTATCTGGAAAACATGGATGAGCGTGCACACTTGATGCAACTCACGCAAGCCTATTGAGTTAGGCGAAACGTGTTTGCGCCAGCTTCAGCAAACCGTCAAAAATCAGGCTGTCGACCAATTCAAATTGGATGGCCATGCTGGGGGCCATTTTCCAACCCGCACCACCGGTCATGACACAAGCGGGCGCCATGCCCGTATGCTCTTTCAGATGCTGCACCATGCGTTCGCAAGCGCCGGCAATGGCGTAGGTGCCACCACTGGTTAACGCATCGCTGGTGTTGGTGGGAAAGGGCCGCACTTCACCCGTGGGTACATGCAAGCCCGCAGTGCCAGATTCCAAAGCGCGCAGCATGATGCCGTGCCCAGGCAAAATGAAACCGCCTAAAAATTTGCCATGCTGGTCCAAGGCTTCCACCGTGACAGCGGTGCCCACCATCACAACCACCAGCGGCTTGGCTTCACCTTTTGACAACAAGCGATGGCGCGCGCCAATCATGGCCACCCATCGGTCAGAGCCCAAACGGGTGGGATGGTCATACCCATTCGACACACCCGCCTCTTCGGTGGAAGAGACCACCCACTGGGGCGTGATGTCCCAAATCTCCAACTGCTCTTGCACACGGCGCTTGACGGCTTCGCCGGCCACGACACAGCCCAGCATGCGTTGGGGCGCAGGCAAAGCAGCCCACGGTCCTTCGGCCAAAGTTTCAATGTTCTCTAGAAACTCTGCGCCTTGCGCCAACACATTGGCTTGGGTGTGCGGACGATCGTATAGCGCCCACTTCAAGCGGGTGTTGCCGACGTCGATGGCCAAAAAAGTCATAGAGGCGATGATAATGATTTTTTCAACAGGGCGAGCTGGCCCTTTTAAATCTTTGGCCGGGGAATAGGACAGACCGACTCGTAGGCACGTGAGGCGCGCAACACCATGGCGTCCTCAAACATGCGCCCCACAAATTGCAAGCCCATTGGCAGGCCTTCCTTTGTCAAACCACACGGCACGGTGGCGGCAGGCTGCTGCGTCAAATTGAAGGGATAGCTGAAGGGTGTCCAGCCCAGCATGACTTCAGGCGTCATGCTTTGCTGTCCTGCTGGCCGAACGTCAAACGCAGGCACGGCCACAGCAGGGGTGACCAAGAGGTCATAGGTCTGCATGAACTGGCGCATGTGCGAGCCCAAAGCACCGCGCCTCAAATTCAATTGCTGAATGTCTAGGGCGCTGAATTTTTCACCCAACACCGCTTGCGCTTTGAAATCCGGATCGGTCAAGGCCTGTTGCGCGGGGCTTAAACCCTTCCAAACCGTGAGCGCGCCCAAAAACCACAAGCCCGTGGTGATTTCCAAAGGGTCCTCGATGCCGGGGTCCACTTGCTCAACATGAGCACCCAAGGTTTCAAGCACTTTGACAGCACGCTCGACTGCCGCGGCCACCTCCGGGTGAATGTTGCGGGCATAGCCCAAGGTGGGCGAATACGCAATGCGCAAACCTCGAATGCCATCGTTCAAACCCTGCAAGTAATCGGTGGCGTCAGGGGGCAATGAGGTCCAATCTCTTGCGTCCGCTTGCTTCATCACGTTCATCATGAGGGCCGCATCTTGCACACTCATGCTGTGCGGCCCCAAGTGCGCAACCGACCCAAAGGGTGACAAGGGGTACGCAGGGACCCGGCCAAAACTGGGCTTCAAACCAAAGTTGCCGCAAAACGCAGCGGGGATGCGCACACTGCCTGCGCCATCAGTGCCCACACCCAAAGGGCCAAGGCCCGCGGCCACCGCGGCAGCCGTGCCGCCGGAAGAACCACCGGGGGTCTTGTCCAGGTGCCATGGATTGCGCGTCAAACCCGTGGCGGGTGAATTGGTTTCGCCTTTGCAACCAAACTCGGGGGTGGTGGTTTTGGCAAACAAGACCGCACCTGATTCTTTCAAGCGTGCCGTCACAGGCGCATCCACCTCCCAAGCTTGCTGCGGGTCAATGGTTCGACTGCCGCGCAGCGTGGGCCACCCTTTGGTCAGTATGAGGTCTTTGATGGAAACAGGCACGCCTTCCAACGCACCGACTTCCGGGCCTTGCCCCCCTGATTGCCGATGCGCCGTCCACTTGGCTTCACTGCGTTGAGCGCATTGCATGGCCACCTCTTCGTCCACCAACGTGAAGGCATTGATCTGCGGGTTGACGCGTTCGATGCGCGCCAACACAGCGCGTGTGGTGTCAACGGGCGATGCGACACCGCTGCGATAAAGCGCCAGCAGTTGATGCGCAGTGCATTGCGTTAAATCGGTTGGTTTGGCAGAAGTCATACAAGCGTGGCCTCATTCAGGGTTGTCGTCTTGTCAAAGGACTGAGTTTTTTCCAGGGCAAATCGCCGGGGTCTGCCGCCATCGGGCCCGGCGCTTTGGCGATCAGGACTTCAGAGGCGATGGGGGTGAAGTCGGCTCTGAAGTGGTTGGAACTTTTCACCACCACGATCTTCATTTGTTCAGCATGAATGCCCAGCGTGCGCAGCAACTCACGATCGAGCAACTGCACTTTGCCGCTGACGACGGCAATCAAAATGCCGTCGATTTCCAAACACGCACTGGGGCCCATTTGCACCGCAACGCCGGTCATCATGGGGCCCTTCAACACGCAGCGGCCATCGCTGATGGCTTTGACGGTAAAACGCGCCTGCAAGGGCGGGTCGCTGAGTTGGCCGTTGAAGATGGGCACGGCCTTGCCTAAACTGCAATGGATTTGTGCACCGACACCCGCGTCACAGGCCATTTGGGCGACCTGTGGATCAAACACCAAACCGACCGCAACCTGCCCCGGAAAAACTTTGCCAGCCCCTTGTTGCAAGAGGGCGTGCAACATGCCGGTGGTGTTGCTGTCACCGCCTGCGCCAGGGTTGTCTTGCGTGTCGGCAATCACGACGGGCGCCGCAACTTTGCTGGCCGTTGCCAGGGCGTGCACCACCGCGTCGCGCGCAGGCAGCCAATGGGGCCGCCACACACTGGGTTCGCTGACCGCCTTGAAGAGCTGTTCAACCACGGCTTCTGCCTGCGGGCCATGTCCCCAAACCACAGGACCACACTCCTCAAAATCTGAAGCAGGAAAGCCCATGCAAAAACTCAGCATCACACCCGACTCACGGTCAAGTGCCAGCAACTGCTCGTAGGCAGACTTGGCGGGTGCCATCCATGTGGACTGTGCATTCAATGAAATCAAGAAAGGGAAACGACGTGAGAACATCGGCTCTTTTCGGCCCAACTTCAAACGCCGCTGCATCAACTGCGCGGCCAATTCACCGGTGTCGGCCATGTCGATGTGCGGATACGTGCGGTACGACACCAAGGCGTCACTTTGCGCCAACATGCGCTGCGTCACATTGGCGTGCAAATCCAAGCTGGCCACGATGGGCATGGCAGGCCCCACCAACTGCCGGATGCGAGAGAGCAACTCGCCCTCACTGTCATCGGCATGCTGTGCAACGGCGGCGCCGTGCAAGTCCAAATAAATGCCATCCAGGCCCTTGGGCAAGGCATGTCGAATGTCTTCCAAGATGGCCGAGGCGATGTTTTCAAAGGCCTCTTGCGTGACATAAGACGATGGCGTTGCACCCGCCCACGCCGAAGGAATCAGATCCCACTGCCAGCGTTTGGCCGCGTCCATGAAGCCTGAGATCGGCATGTTGATGCCGGTCATTTGCGCCATCATCGTTTGACCGCGCACGTAAGCAGGAAAGGATTCACCGCAATTGAAAGCCGCCCAATCGGCCAAGCTGGGCGCGAAGGTGTTGGTCTCGTGCTGATAACCAGCGATCAAGATTCTGGTCATCAATGCTTTACCGCATGGCACCTGTCAAGCTTAGGCTGGCCAAGGCCATCACTTTGGCCGAGTCCACCAGTTCTTGAATGCCCACATACTCATTGGGCTGGTGGGCCAAGTCCAAGATACCTGGGCCATAGGCGATGCAGTCTTTCAACTTGCCCGTTCGCACAATGTGCTTTTGGTCGTAGGTGCCGGGGCTGGCAATGTAAGAAGGCTCGCGGCCAAGCACGCGCGCAATGGCCCGCGCTGTGGCGTCCACCACCGGCGCATCGCGCGGCGTGGCAGTGGGCACAAAGCTCATGATGTCGCGAATGCCGTAATCAAAGCCAGGCCTTGTGCGTTTGAGCTCGTCGAGCATGTCGATGATTTCTTGCTTCACGGCTTCTAAATTTTCTTCGGCAATGAAACGCCTGTCGAGCACCGTGCGGCAGCTGTGCGCCACCACGGGCGAAGGCGCGTCGGCCGTCGGCCAACCGCGTTCGTCGGTGGCATAGCGCTGCTCAACTTGTCCGCCATGAATGCTGTTGATGTTCAAAGTGCTAACGCGCGCACCCGGTGGCTCCACGGGTTCGGCTGTGCGCCTTTGGTTCAGCTGCGGTTGCAGTTGCGTTTCGAGCAAGTGGATGAACGCGCTCATGTGGTTGATGGCGCTGTCGCCTAAAAACGGCATCGAGCCATGGGCGATGCGGCCCTTGGTTTCCACCTCGCTCCACCACACGCCCCGGTGTCCCAAACAAATGCGGTCCACCCCCAAAGGCTCAGGGATGATCACATGGTGCACGCGCGGTTTGCTGAAGTAGCCGCGCTCCGCCAAATAGCCCACCCCGGCAAAGCCCCCAGATTCCTCGTCCACGGTGCCACTGATTTCAAGTGCGCCTGGAATGGGCAAACCCGATTCGATCAGGGCTTCACAGGCAATGATGCTGGCGGCCAAGCCGCCCTTCATGTCACAGGTACCGCGGCCGTAAATTTTGCCGTCACGAATTTCTGCGCCAAACGGGTCGGAGGTCCAGCCACTGCCGGCCTCAACCACATCGATGTGGCTGTTGAAGTGAACGCACTCACCTGCTGCAGCGCCTTGCCAACGGGCCACCACATTCACGCGGGGTTTGGCATCGGAGTCGCCAGGGGCACCGTGCGCGCGAACATATTCAACGGCAAAGCCGCGAGGTTTGAGTCGTTCGCCAATGAACCGTGCGCAGGCTTCATAAGCATCGCCCGGCGGATTGACTGTTGGAATGCGCACCAAGTCTTGTGTGAGCGCCACCACCTCGTCTTGCTTGGATTCGATGCGTGCCAACAAGGCTTGGACTTGGGGGCTGAGGTCCGCTGCAGTTTTTGAATTCATCAATTTTGTCTCCAGGGCAAGCCCCGTTTGCGCCAGCCACCCAGTAGACCGCGGTGAGCATTGGCATCGGGATCGCCCTCAAAGCCTTCCAAAATGTTGTACGCCTCAAGGCCCAATTGGGTTGCGCGCTGAGCCGCGGCCACAGAACGCACACCACTGCGGCACAGTAACACGATCTTTTTGCCTTCGGCGCCCAGGCTTTGAATGCCAGCATCGAAGTCAGGGTTGACGTCCACCACCGGCCATTGCTTCCACGCCAGTGGCTTGGCTTCGGGTACAAAACCCACCCAGGCACGTTCAGCATCGGAGCGCACATCGACCAACACCGCGTCGCCAGACTGAACCCATTGCCACGCCAATTCGGGCAGCACATCACCGGCATAGCCTTGTGCAGGTCGCACACTTAATACTTCACTGGACACACTGTCTCCTCCTGCATCGTGGCGCAAGCCCGACGTTAAATTGGCGGGAACCGCTTCATCGATTCGCCGTGGTTTGGGTAAATTCAATTGGGCCATGATGGCCTCAAACGCCGCCAACGTTTGGCCCGCCACGCGCGCGTTGTGTTGCATCTCATGCCCAATGCTGGAATGCGTTCGTCCTTGGTAATCATGACCTGGCCACACGGTGGTGTCGGCAGGCAGCTTGAACAAAACCTGGGTCAAACTGCGGTACATGGCCTGCGCACTGCCCGATTGAAAATCGGTCCGCCCACAGCCCCCAATCAACAGCGTGTCGCCGGTGAACACATGGCTGGCTTGCGGTGTGGCCACATGAAAACACATGCTGCCTGCCGTATGGCCCGGCGTGTGCAGCGCTTTCAACGCGAACGGGCCAAAGGGAATCATGTGACCGTCCACCAGCTGCACAGCGGCCGTGCCAATGTGGCAGCCTTCGGGCGCAGCCGTCTGTGCGCCCAAATGTTCGGCCAGCAAACCCGCGCTGGTGATGTGATCGGCATGGGCATGTGTTTCCAGCGCCCAGCGCAGTTTCAAGCCCAAGGCTTGGATGGTTTTTTGATCGCGTTCCAATTGAGTGTCAACGGGATCAATGATCACCGCCTCCAAACTCTGAGCGTCATAGACCAGATAGGTGTAAGTGCAGGACTCAGCATCAAACAGCTGAACGGTTTGAACAGTGGCGGCAGTCATGGCAGGGATGCGCTTCGCTTAAGCAAACTTGGTGAGCATTTCTGCCACATGCTCAGCCGATTGATCGCCTTGCTCAATCATGCAGCCCACCATTGAAAAGAAGGCTTTGTCCAAGGCTTTGCGCGAGGCGGCCATTTGCTGGGCAATTTTTTCGCAATCGGCATCGGTGTCGATCAGCTTTTGCAGGCCACGCAACTGGCCTTCGATGCGGGCCAATCGGGCGCAAAGTGCTTTCTTTTTTTCGGGGTCGGCGAGGCGGCTCATGCAATTCTTTCTAGGTGTCTGCAAATTATGATAACTTTTGCCACCTTTTGAGAACATATTTCAGGAACTCTGTTTGATGCTTGCCAACCTGCACCCTTATTTAACAGCCGCCATCGGTGGCGTCCTCATTGGCCTGGCCAGCTGGCTGCTGTGGTGGGGCTTGGGCCGCATTGCCGGCATCAGCAGCATCACCGCAGAAGTCTTGTCGGCCCCCACCCACCCAGACACCTGGCGCTGGGCCTTTTTGGCAGGCCTGATCGTGGGCGGTTGTTTGTTGGGGCAAGGCCTGGAAATCCCCAGCTTGCCCACCCGGTCCTTGAGTTTGCTCATTCCAGCAGGTTTACTCGTGGGCTTTGGCACGGTTTGGGGCAGTGGCTGCACCAGTGGCCACGGCGTGTGCGGCTTGGGCCGCTTGTCGCTGCGCTCTTTGGTGGCCGTGCTCACCTTCATGGCCACCGGCATGATCACCGTCACGTTGATGCGAGGTGCGGCATGAGCGTCGAGCACACCCCCAACCCTCACCGCGCAGGCCGACTGGGCCTGGCTTTTTCTGCCGGTCTGGTGTTTGCCGCAGGCTTGGTGCTGTCAGGGATGACCCAGCCCCTCAAGGTGATGGGTTTCTTGGACATCACGGCCATCACCAAAGGCCCCTTCCCTGGCTTGTGGGATCCCACGTTGGCGTTTGTCATGGGCGGCGCGGTATGCGTCACCTTGCTGGCCTTTGCGTGGACTCAACGTGTAGCGCCACTGCCCCTGTTTGCCAACCAATTTCATGAGCCTGCCCTCAACCAGATCGATGTGCCGCTGGTAGGCGGTGCCGCCTTGTTTGGCGTGGGCTGGGGGTTGGCAGGGTATTGCCCTGGCCCGGCCTTGGCATCCGCGCTGTTGAGTGCTGACGCCCTCATTTTTACAGGCGCCATGCTGGTGGGCATGTTGATTTGTAAGTCTTTTCTAAGCAAAAAGGCAGCACCCGAGAGTTGACGTTAACGTAAACGTCAATTAGACTGGGCCGCTTTCACACGCGGCCCTTTTTTATCCTTGCCAGGAACCTTGCCATGACCGATTTGTCTGCCGAATTCAAAGCCCTCGCCGAATACCGTCCCACGCACAAAGTGCGCTTTGTGACAGCCGCCAGTTTGTTCGATGGCCACGATGCGGCCATCAACATCATGCGCCGCATTTTGCAAAGCATGGGCGCCGAAGTGATTCACTTGGGCCACAACCGCTCGGTCGATGAAGTGGTGACGGCAGCCTTGCAAGAAGACGCGCAAGGCATTGCGATCAGCTCTTACCAGGGCGGTCACGTGGAGTATTTCAAATACATGGTGGACTTGCTGCGCCAGCGCGGCGGCGAACACATTCAAGTCTTTGGCGGCGGCGGCGGTGTGATTGTTCCTGCCGAAATTCGCGAGTTGCATGCTTACGGTGTGGGCCGCATTTACAGCCCTGAAGACGGCCAACGCATGGGCCTGGCCGGCATGATTGGCGAGATGGTGATGCGCTGCGACAAAGACCTCAGCGCTTATGCCCCCCAAGATTTGAAAGCCATTCAAGGCGGTACCGAAGCCAACTGGCGCGCCTTATCACAGTTGATCACGGTGTTGGAAAACGGCAGCGCTTCGGCCGACATGGTGGCCGCATTGCGCACCGAAGCCGCCCAACACAAAGTGCCCGTACTGGGCATTACGGGCACGGGCGGAGCTGGCAAATCGTCGCTCACGGATGAATTGATTCGCCGCTTGCGTTTGGACCAAGGCGACGACTTGCGCATTGCCGTGGTGTCGATTGACCCCTCTCGCCGCAAGAGCGGTGGCGCATTGCTGGGCGACCGCATTCGCATGAACGCCATCAACCCTTGGCGCAATGGCGCGCGCGTGTTCATGCGCAGCTTGGCCACCCGTGATTTTGGCAGCGAAATTTCTGCGGCCTTGCCCGACGTGGTGGCCGCGTGCAAGGTGGCCGGCTTTGATGTGGTGGTGGTGGAAACCTCTGGCATTGGCCAAGGCGATGCTGCCATCGTGCCGCATGTGGATGTGCCCATGTACGTCATGACACCCGAGTTTGGCGCCGCCAGCCAATTGGAAAAAATCGACATGCTCGACTTTGCCGAGTTTGTGGCCATCAACAAGTTTGACCGCAAAGGCGCCAGCGATGCACTGCGGGATGTGGCCAAACAAGTTCAGCGCAACAAAGAAGCTTGGACCGTTCCGACAGAACAGATGCCGGTGTTTGGCACCATGGCAGCGCGCTTCAACGACGACGGCGTGACCGCTTTGTACCAAGCCCTCAAAGTACGCTTGGCCGAATTGGGCTTGAAGTTGAAAGACGGTCAACTGCCTTGGGTGGATGTGCGCCACAGCACCAACCAAACGCCCGTGGTGCCTCCCGCACGCACACGCTACTTGGCCGAAATCAGCGACACCGTGCGCGGCTACAAAAAGCAAGCCCGCGCGCAAGCCAAACTGGCGCGTGAAATTCAACAACTGCGCGCAGCGGCCGTCATGTTGGAAGTGGACAAACCCGGTCGCGCCAAAGCCGCCGAAGCGGCCATCGATTTGGCTGTTCGCCGCGAAGACACGCAAGACCCCTCTGCCAAAAAACTCTTGGGACAGTGGCCCGAGATGCAAAAGGCCTACGCCGGCGATGAGTACGTGGTCAAAATTCGCGACAAAGAAATTCGCACCGCACTCACCTCCAAAAGTTTGTCTGGCACCACCATTCGCAAAGTGTCGCTGCCAACGTACGAAGACCATGGCGAGATTTTGAAATGGTTGATGCTGGACAACGTGCCTGGCAGCTTCCCCTACACCGCAGGCACCTTTGCCTTCAAGCGTGAAGGCGAAGACCCCACCCGCATGTTTGCCGGTGAAGGTGATGCGTTCAGAACCAACACCCGCTTCAAGCTGCTGAGCGAGGGCATGGCGGCGAAACGTTTGTCAACCGCATTTGACTCGGTCACCCTGTATGGCAACGACCCCGATCCTCGTCCAGACATTTACGGCAAAGTGGGCAACTCTGGTGTGAGCATTGCCACGCTGGAAGACATGAAAGTGCTCTACGGCGGCTTTGATTTGTGCAACCCCAGCACCAGCGTGTCCATGACCATCAACGGTCCTGCGCCTTCTATCTTGGCCATGTTCATGAACACCGCCATTGATCAAAACTTGGAAAAGTTCAAAACCGAAAACGGTCGCGAACCCACAGACACCGAAGCCGCCAAAATTCGCGAATGGGTCTTGGCCAATGTACGCGGCACCGTGCAAGCTGACATCTTGAAAGAAGACCAAGGCCAAAACACCTGCATCTTCAGCACCGAGTTCAGCCTCAAAGTGATGGGCGACATTGCGCAGTACTTTGTGCACCATGACGTGCGCAACTTCTACTCGGTGTCCATCAGCGGCTATCACATTGCCGAAGCGGGCGCCAACCCGATCAGTCAGCTGGCCTTTACCTTGTCCAATGGTTTCACCTTTGTGGAAGCCTACTTGGCGCGCGGCATGCACATCGATGACTTCGCACCCAACCTGAGCTTCTTCTTCAGCAACGGCATGGACCCCGAGTACACCGTATTGGGCCGCGTGGCACGCCGCATCTGGGCGGTGGCCATGAAAAACAAATACGGTGCCAACGAGCGCAGCCAGAAGTTGAAGTACCACATTCAAACCTCAGGCCGTTCACTGCACGCGCAAGAGATTCAGTTCAACGACATTCGCACCACATTGCAAGCACTGATTGCCATTTACGACAATTGCAATTCACTGCACACCAATGCGTTTGACGAAGCCATCACCACACCGACCGAAGACAGCGTGCGCCGTGCCATGGCCATTCAGCTGATCATCAACCGCGAATGGGGCTTGGCCAAAAACGAAAACCCCAACCAAGGCGCTTTCATCATTGAAGAACTCACCGAGTTGGTGGAAGAAGCCGTGCTCACGGAGTTTGAAAAAATTGCAGACCGCGGCGGCGTGTTGGGCGCCATGGAAACTGGCTATCAGCGCGGCAAGATTCAAGACGAATCGATGCACTACGAGATGCTCAAGCACACCGGCGAGTACCCCATCATTGGCGTCAACACCTTTCGCAACCCCAAGGGCGACGAAGTGCTTGAGAAGCTGGAATTGGCCCGCTCGACCGAGGACGAGAAGAAATCTCAGCTCGATCGTTTAGCCGCGTTCCATGCGAAGCACGCCAAAGAGGCGCCCGCGCAGCTGGCACGTTTGCAACAAGCCGTCATCAACAACCAAAACGTGTTTGAGGTGTTGATGGACGCGGTGCGTGTGTGCTCATTGGGTCAAATCACCAACGCCTTGTTTGAAGTGGGTGGCCAGTACCGCAGAAACATGTAAACCGTGTGAAGGTCGGCTCAAAGTGAATCAGCAGCGCGAAAGCCCTGCTGATTTACTTTGTTTTGCGCTTTGTGCGACATTACGCGCATGAACATCCTTTTCATTGTCGACCCTCTCGCCTCCTTCAAAATCAAGAAGGACACCAGCTTTGCCATGATGCGCGAAGCCCAAAAGCGAGGCCACCAAGTGACCGCCTGCGAAGTGCCGCACATTCAGTGGCAGCGCGGCGAGTGCGTCAAAGCCCAAGTGCAAGACTTGCATTTGACGGGCGACGCCACCACGTGGTTCGAAGTGAAAGCGTCTCGAGAGGCATGGCTCAAGGACTTTGACGCCATCATCATGCGCAAAGACCCGCCCTTTGACAGCGAGTATTTCTATGCCACGCACTTGCTGAGTCAAGCCGAGCGCGAAGGCGCCAAGGTGTTCAACAAAGCCTCTGCTTTGCGCGATCACCCTGAAAAGCTGGCCATCATGGAGTTCCCCCAGTTCATTGGGCCCACCTTGGTCACACGTTCAGCCGACGCCATCAAAGCCTTTCATGCAGAACACCAAGACATCATCTTGAAGCCGCTCGACGGCATGGGCGGCATGGGCATTTTCCGTGTGGGTGCCGACGGGTTGAATTTGGGCTCGATCATCGAGACCTTGAATTTGGACGGCGCGCAATCGGTCATGGTGCAAAAGTTTTTGCCAGCCATTGCGCAAGGCGACAAGCGCGTGCTCATCATTGGCGGCAAGCCAGTGCCTTTCTGTTTGGCGCGCATTCCACAAGGCGGCGAAGTGCGCGGCAACTTGGCGGCAGGCGGCAAAGGCGTGGCGCAACCCATTACCGACAACGACCGCTCAATTGCCGAAGCCATTGGTCCCATCTTGGCGGCGCGTGGTTTGTTGTTGATTGGCCTTGATGTGATTGGCACCAGCGTGACCGAAATCAACGTCACCAGCCCCACTTGCTTCCAAGAAATTTTTGATCAGACTGGCTGCGATGTGGCAGCGATTTTCATCGACGCGCTAGAGGCTGCCGTCAAGGCTGCGGCTTAAAGCAAAGCCCCGTCTCGGAACACCATCACCTCACCGGGCACAAAAGCCGTCCAGGGCTCGTCCAAGGTGAGGGGCGCGGTGACCACCACCGCCACCCGGTCGGTGGGGTTGGTTTGTTCGGCAAAGTTCACCTGCACATCGTCGTCTTTCAATGTGGCGGTTTTGAACGGGTATTGCCGCAACACATAGTGCAAGTTGGTAGACGCGTGTGCCCACAGCGCTTGGCCATTGGACAATAAGAAATTGAACGTACCGTGCTTGGCAATGGTAGGCACCAACTCACGCAACGTGAGAGTGAGCTCCTCCACACTGGGCACCGAAGCATGCGACTTGGACAGCTCTTGCATCAGCCAGCAAAACGCACGCTCACTGTCGGTTTGCCCCACAGGTTGAAAATGCCCGTGCAATCGTGGGTTGAAATTGTCTAAATTGCCGTTGTGCGCAAACACCCAATAGCGCCCCCACAACTCACGCACAAAGGGATGGCAGTTTTCCAGCGAAACCACGCCCTGCGTGGCTTTGCGAATGTGCGCAATGACATTCTGACTTTTGATGGGATAGCGCCGAATCAGTTCGGCCACAGGCGAGCGGCTGGCCTCTTGGTGGTCCACAAAATGACGCACCCCCACCCCTTCGAAAAAAGCAATGCCCCAACCATCTGAGTGATGGTCGGTGATACCGCCTCGTTGCGAAAAACCACTGAAACTGAAAGTGGCGTCGGTGGGCGTGTTGCAGTTCATGCCCAAAAGTTGGCACATGCTCAATGTTCTCCAGTTAAGACCACTTGCTCATAGGCGTGCAATGAAGGCAGGCCACCCGTGTGCAAGAACATCACATTCTCGTCGGGTTTGAAGAAGCCTTTGCGCGCCAAACCAATTAAACCCGCCATGATTTTGCCAGTGTAAACAGGGTCCAACAAAACACCTTCGCTGCGAGCCAACATTTGCACGGCCTCCACCATCATGTCATTGGGGATGGAATACTTGGGCTGCCAATAGCCCCCCACACTCACCACCTTGTCGCGCGGAATGGTCAAGCCCACATTGAGCAAATCGGCCACGGCTTGTGCTTCTTTGTACACCAGCGGCTCTTGATCCGCCGGATCTCGGCTCACGCCAATGCCCACAATGGGAATGTCAATGTGATTGCCCAAGAAACCGGCCAACAAACCACCATGGGTCCCCGAACTGCCCGAGCCCACTACCACGCGGTCGATGGTGACCCCCATGTCATAGAACTGCTGTTGCAACTCTTGCGCGCAAGCCACATAACCCAAGCCACCCAAGGCATTGGAGCCGCCGCCTGGAATGATGTAGGCCTTGCCACCTTGTGCCGCCACCTCATCGGCCACCTTTTGCATGGCCTCGGCCATGTTGCTGCCACCGGGCACCACCGTGATGGCTTCAACGCCCATCAGGTTGAACATGAAGTTGTTGCCGCTGGCCGTGGAACTGTAGCTGCCTGGCACCCGCTCTTCAATCACAAAACGGCAACGCAAACCTTCTTTCACGGCCGCAGCCAAGGTGATGCGGCAATGGTTGGACTGCGGCGCACCGCAAGTGACCAAGGTGGTGGCACCTTTCTCAAGCGCATCGGCCGCCAAGAATTCCAACTTTCGCGTTTTGTTGCCACCCGGAAATAGCCCCAGCATGTCATCGCGCTTGATCCAAACGCGCGGACCTTTGCCACCCGGGCAGGTGGCCGCCAGCGCTTGGCTGAAACGGGGTGCAAATTCCAGAGGTGTAGGGTGTTCTGTGTAAACACGGCGAGGAAATCGAGACAAATCCATGGTGCAGTTCTTTCTCTGAATAAATTAAGGGGTGAGTAACGATGCCGACCAACTCACTTCATCGTCAATTGGAAACACAGGTCGCGGCATGCGTGTCCAAGGCAGTTGCTTCAAGTTGGGTGTGGTCAAGCCTGGGCAATCCACATCGATCATGCGATCGGTAGAGGTGAATTCGGCAAACGCTGCGCGGTAATGGCCACGGCTTTTTGCGACCAACACGCGCACCTTGGACAAGTCCACCTGCAATGCATCCAGCTGCGCAGGGTCAATCAGTTGCTGGCGTTTTGAAATCACCACCACTTGCACACCGCCCACCTCCAAGCGCGCAGACAAGCCCATCTCGGCTTGAACGCCTTTCAGCAAACCGCGTCGTCCAAAAAATTGACCCTCAGACAACGCCAGAACTTTCGCTTCACACGTCAAGGTTTTGGCAAATACGTCGCTAGAAGCTGCATTGAAGGTGGCATCAAATACCTGACCCACCCCCACAGCATGCGCCGCTTGCGCCAAACGTGCATCGGTGAAGACGGCCACTAAGGCGTTTTGCACTTTGGCATCCATTAAGGCTTTGAGCAAATCAACCGTGTTGCCGCCCCCACCGCCACCGGGGTTGTCGCCCACATCGGCCAAGATGCAGGGCCCTTCAGCTGTTGGGTCAGATTGCCCCACCCTCGCTGCAAAGGCAACAGCGTCTTCAAGTGCCCAAAGGCGTGACACAAACTGATGCCGTGCATCCCATACTTCTTGCGCCATGATTTGCGCCACTGAATCACCTTTGTGCGCAGCACCTGCCGCCGAAGTCACCAGCACACTGAAGCCACAGCTGGTGGCGTCGGCCAATGCGAAACCTCCACACAGGGAGACATTCAAGATCTCTGCATCGCATTTTTTCAAAGCGCTTTGCATCAAAACGTGATACACCGTACCTGGCTCAATCATTTGTGACGTGGCGGGTGGCACAAAGGGCAACTTCACACATGAAATTTGCCCAACACCGTCACGCCAAAAACGTCGAATCATTTGCGCCGCTTCAACCCCGCATTCATGTAAATCTTGATGTGGGTTGGTTTTGTAAGCCACAGCGCCTGACAGTGCTTGGGTTGATCGCACCGTCATGTTGGCGTGCAAATCCAGCACTGTCACCACAGGCACCAAGAGGCCCACCATGCTGCGAACGCATTCAAACAACACCCCCTCAGGATCGTCTTCTGTCTGGCTCAAAGCAGCACCATGCGATGAAATGAAAACCGCATCGAGCGGCCCAGACGCCTTCAAGCGTTCAGCAACATCTTCGATAAAGCTGTTGAAATAATCATCTTGTGATGGCCCACCTGGCTGCGCACCCGCCATGCGAATGGCCACAGGTTCCCAAGCACCGTCCGCGTTCATTGCGGCAACAAAGCCTTGCGTGTCTGGCAACGTGCGTGGTTTCGACTGTTGAAGTTCTGCGCGTAAATCTTCCCCAGCCAAGTCAAAAGCACTGGCAAACATGTCAGGCGTGGTGATGGGTGCAAACCGGTTGCACTCTAGGAAAAATCCTAGGATGCCAACACGGGGAACTTTCTTGCTTTGCATCTCATTCAAATCGCTGTGCTGGACATGCCCTTGAATGCATCTTGCCAAATCTGCATGGCTCGTGTCATGGCTTGTTCACGCCACTCGGGTGTGTCCACAAAAAATGCATCGCGCACTTGCTGTCGTATGGCCAAGCCTTGTGGGGATTGCGGGTCACCCTTTTGATAAAGCCAATTGTCTGCAAACAAAGCCGCCATCACTTGCGGCTGCGCTTGGGTGCCCACTTCCATCGCAATCGACACCACCGTGGCTTGCGGACATAAATGCACAAAGGCCATCCGCACATTGCCATCAATCACCTCAGAAGCAGATTCTCCCGAGGCTGGCGAGGTGACATCAGCACCCCACCATTGACGCGCCAATGCCAAAGACTGCGAGTCCACGGGGTGTCTGCAAATCAATTCGGTATGGCCACTGGGCCCCAGTCCTGTATGGTGATCCAAAACGGCAATGAGTTTGGCATGGTGCAAATACTTGTGCGCCAGTTGGTTCAGCTGCCGATTGGACCAGCACAGTTCTTTGCCACCATAAAAAATACCATCAGCATGTCGATACTGGCCGCCAGTCACAGCCCGCGTACCAGCGCGCACGCCCTTCTGCGCCAAATAACCCATGATTTGCTGCTGCAATGTCAATTGCGTGGCGGAAGTCCATTCGTCGGGCAACAACCATGCGTGAATGTCTTCATACCCGTCATTCGATGGCGGCCCTGCTTCAAAGTTGACATGGTTGCGGTTAATGTCCATGTTGTCTTCATTGACACGGCGCAACCAAGAAAAGCCATAAGGGTTCAAGGCATGCATCACCATGACAGCGGTATCAGCAGGCAATTCTTCTGGTTTGAATTGTTGCAGCCACGCGATTTGACAACCGCTACCGTACAGGCCTTCTACACCATGCGTGGCAGAAATAGCCACCAACACCTTGCTGGCATCGCGCGCACCCAACCAGGCCACATCAAGGGCCATGTCTTCGCCTTGAAAACCTTTTTGAGGATGCAAGCACATTTCCAACTGAGCGCCAGCTGAATGTGCCGCTTTTAAAAATGACTGTCGAGCTTCAAGGTACGTCGAGGGGAAAAAATGCGTCACACCTTACTCCGGTTGAATGCGGCTGGCCGCGTCTTGGTACAACTCGCGTTGTGCTTTCAAATACTCTCTGGTTTGTGCCGGTGTCAAAGAAGGTGGTAACTCTGACCCTAACTTGAGCACCAAGGCTTTCATGGAAGGCAATGCATTCACCTGCACAATGGCCTGGTTCATTTTCTGAACCACGGCGTCTGGCGTTCCAGGTGGTGCAAACAAAACCGCCCACACCAACATGTCCACGCCCTTCAAAGCTTGCGACTCCCCAAAAGTGGCCACATCTTTGACCAAGGGCACGCGCTCTTTGCTCGACACACCCAACACCTTCACGCGTTTGGACGAAATCATGGCAGCAGCAGTGGCCAAGGTGGTCACTGCAAAATCAATTTGCCCACTGATCAAGTCTGAAATGATTTGCGCACCACCGCGATACGGAATGTGAACCATGAAAGTTCCGGTGCGAGTTTTGATCACCTCCGACATCACATGCCCAAAGGAGCCAATGCCTGCCGAGCCAATGCTGTATTTGCCAGGATTCTTTTTGACCAAGGCAATCATCTCGTCGATGGTGTTGGCCGGAAAATCAGGCCGCGTCACAATGCCCACGGGTGCACCCCCCACCATGGCCACAGGGACAAAGTCTTCTGTTTTGTAATTGACAGCTTTGTTGATCATAGGAATGAGCAAAGACTCGCTCAAACCGCCATATGCAAAGGTGTAACCATCGGGTGCAGCACGCAACAACTTCTGCATGCCAATGGCGCCACCCGCGCCTGCCACGTTGTCGGCGACAAATGAAGCATTGAGAATCTTGCTCAACTCGCCGGCCAAAATACGCGTGCCAATGTCTGAAGAGCCGCCCGCTGTGAAGGGCACGATGATGCTCACGGGCTTATTGGGATACCCCGCCGCAGCCTGCGACCACGCATTCATTGAGAGCACTGCAGGCAACGCCGCCGCAGTGGACAAAATTTGCCGACGTGTCAGGCCATGAGGGATTGAAGCCATTTGAATCTCCATTTGAATCTCTTTTTATGTCTGCATCAAAGTCACATCCCTGTGTCAAAGCACACTGAGCATGTTGAGCACATCGTAGAGCGGCCCTGTTTCAGGGTAAAGTGCATTTGTTGCCAACATAGATTCATCCAATGCCAAGCACTTTCTTGATTGAAATTCAAAGCTCACCCGTCAACTTTGCCGGCCCTGTGCACGCGGCTATCGACGTGCTGAACATGATTCAAACCTTGACGTTCATGCGCGACAGCCAAAGTCGCAAGAAAAGCACGCGCAGTCCCGTGCTGCAATGGAAGCTTTGGACGGGTAAAAATTCACGTCAAGTGCCTGACTTGTTTTTCATGCCAGGTTGGTTGGCCCAAAATGGCCCCCACTTAGATGAATTGATCACAAGCAATACCCCGTTGCGCACGCGTTTGCAGCAAGTGCATGACCACGGCGGCCTGATCATTGCCGTTGGCAATTCATCTCCTGCGCTGGGTTATGCAGGCTTAATCGCAGATGGCGAAGCGGTCTGTCCATGGGCTTTCATTCCCACCTTCCGTCGCTTAAGCCCTGACATCACTTTGCGTGCCGATTTGATGTGGACACAGCATCAACGCACATGGACATGCAATTCGCCCGTGCTGGCCACAGAACTTGTCTTGGATGCTCTCAAATCCACACCCATGGCCGAATTGGCAACGGCCACAGCACACGTTCTATTGCCCAACCTCGACCGCCAGCAAACTGTTCAGCAAATGATGAGTGAAGCCAGCGTCAAAATTCAAGCCGCAGGCAGTGTCGATTTGGCAAGGCGGTACATCGACGCTCACTTAACGGAGCCCTACAACATTGAAACTCTGAGCGCCGCAGCCGCCACCAGTGCCAGAACCCTGCTTCGCCACTTTGAAGCCACACACGGCGTTACGCCGTTGACCTATCTGCACCAGCAGCGCATGAACCGCGCCAAGGTGTTGCTAGAAACAACCTACCTCAGCATTGAGCAAGTGGCGCAGGCCTGCGGTTACACCGACACCGGCAGCTTCAGGCGCGTCTTCCAAAAAATGACAGGCGGTTTGCCGGCCTTGTACAGGGAGCAATACCGCCTGAGAACCTCAAGGCGCCGATGGCGCCAAGGGGCTGTGACGAATTAAGCCGCAGCCTTCACCTTCAATCGCCATGCGTGCAACAAAGGCTCGGTGTAACCACTGGGTTGCTCTTTGCCTTTGAACACCAAGTCGCAAGCCGCTTGGTACGCCTTGGAGGTTTTGAAATTGCCGGCCATCTTTTGGTACAAAGGATCGCCTGCATTTTGTTGGTCCACCACAGCGGCCATGCGCTCCATCGTGGCTTTCACTTGCGCTTCGGTCACCACGCCATGCGCCAACCAGTTGGCAATGTGTTGGCTGCTGATGCGCAAGGTGGCACGGTCTTCCATCAAACCCACGCCATGGATGTCGGGCACTTTGGAGCAACCCACACCTTGGTCCACCCAACGCACCACATAGCCCAAGATGCCTTGTGCGTTGTTGTCGAGTTCGTCTTGCTTGTCCTTTGCAGTCCACTCAGCAGCTTGCGCCTTGGTGACCACAGGGAACTGCAACAACTTGTTCAAAGTTTCTTCACGCAGGTCTTTGGCTTTTTGCTTGCCAATGGTTTTTTCCATTTGCTTTTGCAATGCGGGCACATTCACTTGGTGATAGTGCATGGCGTGCAACGTAGCGGCTGTGGGGCTTGGCACCCAAGCCGTGTTAGCGCCCGCATTGGGGTGCGCAATTTTTTGCTTCAACATGTCGGCCATCAAATCGGGCATGGCCCACATGCCTTTGCCAATTTGCGCACGACCGCGCAGACCAGCTTGCAAGCCAACCGCCACGTTGCTCTTCTCGTAGGCGCCCAGCCAAGTGCTGGACTTGATGTCACCTTTGCGCATCACAGGGCCGGCCAACATGCAGGTGTGCATTTCGTCGCCCGTGCGGTCCAAAAAGCCGGTGTTGATGAAGGCCACACGGCTCTTGGCTGCGGCAATGCAGGCCTTGAGGTTGGCGCTGGTGCGGCGCTCTTCGTCCATGATGC
>CALEYZ010000174.1 GCA_937928195.1 uncultured Limnohabitans sp. | reverse complement strand
TTGTCAAAGTTGGGTTTGTTGCCGCGCATTGGCTTGACATGGCGCGCCGTTCAGCAAGCCGTGCGTGACCCCGCATCGCGGCAAATTGCCAGCTTGATGCTACCGGCCCTTTTGGGTGTTGGCGTTGCACAGATTTCTTTGTTGATCAATACCCAAATTGCATCCCATTTAGCGCCTGGCAGTGTGAGCTGGTTAACTTATGCCGATCGATTGATGGAATTCCCAACGGCCATTTTGGGCGTTGCGTTGGGCGCAGTTTTGATGCCTCAATTGGCCGCGGCGCGTGCCAAAGGTGATCAAGCAGAGTACGCCGCCATGCTCGATTGGGGACTTCGATTGGTTGTCTTGCTGGCCTTGCCGTGTGCGGCGGCCTTGCTGGTTTTTTCAAAACCCTTGGTGTCTGTGCTTTATCACTATGGTGCCTTCACGGATCAGGATGTGAAGCAGACCACCTTGGCACTGACAGGCTATGGCGTCGGCTTGCTAGGACTTGTGGCCATCAAAGTGCTCGCGCCTGGTTATTACGCAAGTCAAGACATCAAAACCCCCGTCAAAATTGCTGTCGTGGTTTTGTGCTTTACGCAAGTGATGAATTTTGTCTTGGTGCCATATTTGGCGCACGCAGGTCTTGCGCTTTCAATTGGTTTAGGGGCCTTGTTGAATGCGGCTTGGTTGTTTGTGGGCTTGATCCGAATGGGGCGTTACAAGCCTTTACCGGGTTGGGGCATGTTGGGTGCCAAAGTCTTGTCCGCAAGCTTGTTGTTGTCAGCCTTTCTGTTTTTTGCGACGCTGCAATTTGATTGGCTTGCAGGCCGTCAACAGGTGCTAACGCGTTTGGGCGCGATGGCCTTGGTGTTGGTGGCTTCTGCCATTATTTATTTTGGGTGTTTGAGATTGACAGGCTTGCGCCTCAGTACCTTTGTGCGTCGATAAGTCACCTTTGCCTTATGAACCTTCAAGTCAGCACTGTTACGCCATTGACCTATTTCAAAAGTTTGGTTGAGTCAGACTTGGAGTTTCCGTTGCTGGAAGCCGCAGCGGCCATTGCGCAAGATGAAGAGCCGTCGCTGGATGTTCAGGAAGTCCTTGCAACATGTGATGCGCTCATGGTTCGATTGAAGCGGCGATTGAAGCGTGAAGCAGAGCCGCTCCAACAATTGACTGTGTTGAATCAGTTCTTCTACAACGAGCTTGGCTTCTCCGGCAATGCCAACAACTTTTACGCACCGGAAAACAGCTATTTGAACGAGGTTTTCAGAACGCGCCGAGGCATTCCGATTTCAATTGCGGTCATCTGGTTGGAGCTGGCGCAGGGTTTGGGTTTGCAAGCAGAGGGTGTTTCTTTTCCTGGCCATTTTTTGGTCAAAGTCACGCTGCCGGAGGGGTTGGTTGTCATGGATCCTCTTACCGGACAGTCGCTTGGGCTTGAGCGTTTGGCGGAGAGGCTTGCGCCATTTCGTCTGCGCAATGAAGAAGTCGAAGATGCCGACACTCCCTTGGGTTTGTATTTGCAGCCAGCACTTCCGAGGGACATCTTGACGCGAATGCTGCGCAACTTGAAAGAAATCTTCACAAGCCAATCTGATTGGCCTCGACTCAAATGCGTGCTGGACAGATTGATTGTGCTCAATCCCGAGGCCATTTTCGAAAGGCGAGATCGGGGTTTGGCATTGATGGCCTTGGGCTTGAACGAACAAGCGCGCGATGACTTGAGTGCCTATGTCAACCAGGCATCCAACGCAAGTGATGTTGACATCATTCGCTTGCGCTTGGCATCGTTGGCAATTTGAGCGGGTGTTAGCGCACCACGACTTGGGCGCCGTCGCCTTGCTGTGCAATGACACCGATCTGATAAACCTTTTCACCTGAGTTGCGCAGCGTGTTAGCACAAGCAGCTGCGTGTTCTGCAGCCAGCACGACGACCATGCCAATACCATTGTTGAAGGTGCGATTCATCTCGATGTCGTCAATGCCAGCTGTATTTTGAAGCCATGCAAACAACTCCGATTGAGGCCAGCTGCCTTTCACCAAATGGGCCGCAGTGCCTTCGGGTAAAACACGTGGAATGTTTTCTAGCAAGCCGCCGCCCGTGATGTGAGCCAGAGCCTTGATGGGGTGCAGTGACAAAGCGTGCAAGACCGATTTGACATACAAACGTGTGGGCGCCATCACCGCTTGTTTGAAATCTTGTCCATCGAGCTTCTCTGGCAGGTGATCTGCCGCGCGTTCAATGCATTTGCGAACCAAGCTAAAGCCATTGGAATGAACGCCATTTGCGCCCAATCCCAACACAATGTCACCGGGTTTCACATCGCGGCCGGTGAGGATTTTTGATTTTTCAACGGCACCTACAGCGAAACCAGCCAAATCATATTCGCCGGCAGGATACATGCCGGGCATTTCAGCGGTTTCACCGCCAATGAGTGCGCATCCTGACATTTCACAACCGTTGGCAATACCGCCCACAACCGCTGCGGCGGTATCGACATCGAGCTTGCCGCAGGCAAAGTAATCTAAGAAGAAGAGGGGCTCTGCGCCTTGCACCAAGACATCATTCACACTCATGGCTACCAAGTCGATGCCAACGGTGTCGTGCATGTTCCACTCAAACGCCAGCTTCAGTTTGGTGCCCACACCATCAGTTCCGGACACCAAAACAGGCTCTTTGTAACGTTTGGGCACTTCGAACAAGGCGCCAAATCCACCAATTCCTGCCAAGACGCCCTCGCGCATGGTCTTTTTGGCCAGGGGCTTGATGCGTTCGACCAAAGCGTCGCCAGCGACGATGTCGACGCCAGCGTCTTTGTAGGAGAGGGGAGTTGAGCTCATGTGAAAAGTGGGGAAATTGTGGGGAAGAGTGCGAGGGGAGACTAAAATCAAGGCTTATTTTAAGGGGCGGCATTGCTTGCTGCCGCCAAAGCGTCAAGCTTCTTTTAAATTTCTTTAACCACGAATCGCACAAATGCCCATCCATATCCCTGCTAAGCGCCTCACTCTGTGGTCAGGTGTCGCTTGTGTGATGGCCCTGCTGCTGTGGGCCTTGGGACCGGTTTTGGTGCCCTTTGCAGTCGCTGCTGTACTGGCTTACGCTTTGCATCCTGTCGTCGTGCGCTTGCAAAAAACCTTGCCTTGGTTACCCAATGTTGCCATTGTGATTTTGGTCGTGTTGCTGGCATTACTGGTTGTTTTTGGGGTGTTGTTATTGTTGGTACCTATCTTGACCCGCGAAATACCCTTGTTGCAACAACAGTTGCCGTCGCTGCTGGATCGTTTGGCGGCTTATCTGAATCCCATCCTTGACAGGTACGGCTGGCGCTTGAGTTTGGATGTGGCCAACCTCAAAGGACAGGTTTTGAAATACCTCAGTGCCAACCGTGAAGATTGGATGGAACCGCTGGTGACCTCATTGAAGTTGGGCGGTAGTTTTGCCCTTGCAGCGCTCGGTAACTTGATCTTGATTCCGGTGGTCTTGTTTTACCTGCTGCAGGAGTGGGATCGCTGGGTCTCTCTGGTGGTGCAATGGGTGCCATTGCATTGGCGCCCCACTTTTGATGGTTTTATGAATGAATGTGACAGCGTACTGGGTCAGTATTTGCGCGGTCAAATTCTGGTCATGCTCGCCTTGTCGGGTTTTTATGCCGTTGGCTTGGCCGCATTTGGTTTGGATTTGGCGCTGCCGATTGGTGTCTTCACGGGTTTGGCCGCGTGCGTGCCTTACTTGGGTTTTGGCTTGGGGTTGATCTTGGCCTTGCTGGCGGGGTTCTTGCAATTCGCATCACTCAAAGCGATTGTGATGGTGGCGCTTGTATTTGGCGCAGGGCAATTGCTTGAAAGCTTTTGGTTAACGCCCAAATGGGTGGGGGAGCGAATTGGTTTGCATCCCTTGGCTGTCATTTTTGCCTTGCTTGCATTGGGGCAGCTGTTTGGTTTTGTGGGTGTGTTGGTGGCTTTGCCCGCCAGTGCTGTGATTCTGGTTGCACTGCGCCGATTGCGCGCACAATACTTTGACAGCAAACTTTACCAAGGCCTTGACGCATGAAGCAAATGGCCCTGGACATTGGTTTGCAAACTGTACCGAGTTTGGAAAGTTTTTTTGCAGGGCCCAATGCCGCCGCCTTGCAGCACCTCAAGCTTTGGACTTCCAGTCAAATGCCCAGTCCTGTTCCCACTTACCTTTGGGGTGAAAGTGGGTCGGGTAAATCTCATTTGCTCAAAGCGGTTTATGCCGCATTGAAAGCGCAGGGGCTGTCTGTCGGATGGCTAGATGCCGCGACCAGCACACATCTGATTTTTGATGAGTCGTGGGTGGCTGTTCTCATGGACGATGTCCATCTTTTTAATTTAGAACAGCAGGCGATGGGTTTCAATTGGTTTGTCAATGCGCTGACGCCCAAATCTGGTCAGCCCCGTTGGGTCTTGGCATCGGGCGCTCTTCCGCCTGCAGATTTGAAGTTGCGCGATGACTTGCGCTCTCGTTTGGGTTGGGGACATGTTTATGCCCTGCAAGTGCTGAGTGATCCCGAGCGACGTTCGGTGCTGCGTCAGGAGGCCGACTCGCGTGGTTTGTTTTTAAGTGACGAGGTTATGACCTACATGCTGACGCGTTTTTCACGCGACTTAAGCAGTCTGATGACACTCTTGGATCACCTGGATCAGTTCGCATTGCAAACGCAAAGAGCCATCACCATTCCCTTGATCAAGTCCATGCTGGAGAGCACATGAAGTTGGCATTGTTTGATCTCGACAATACCTTGTTGCCGATTGATTCGGATTACGCTTGGGGCGAGTTCAGTCAGCAAATTGGCTGGACGGATCCAGTGTCATTCAAGGCTCGCAACGATCAGTTTTATGCGGATTACCAAGCGGGTAGTTTGGACATTCATGACTATGTCCGCTTTGCCACCGATGCAGTTCGCCAACGAGGTGCCGTAGAAGCTGAGAAAGCACATTTGCAGTTCATGCGCGAGATCATTTTGCCGGCGGTCAAACCTGCTGCCATTGATTTGGTCAGGCAACACCAAGCAGCAGGTGATCACGTCATGATCGTGACAGCCACCAATGAATTTGTCACGCGACCTATTGCCAATGCCTTTGGCGTGACCGATTTGATCGCTGTCGAATTGGCGCGCGATGCACAAGGCTGGATTACCGGTGAAATTGCGGGCACGCCTTCTTTCAAAGAAGGTAAAGTCACAAGAGTCGCGCAGTGGCTTGCTGCACGCGGCCTTGATTGGCCCGACGTTCACATTACTTTTTATTCGGATTCTGTCAATGATCTGCCGCTTTTAGAAATGGCACAGTCACCCATTGCAACGAATCCAGATGCGCGTTTGCGCCAACTTGCGACCGATCGAGGCTGGCGCACACTTCAACTTTTCTCATGATTAAAAAATTCATTCAAAAAATATTAGGTCAACCCAAAGCGGGTCATGGTGCCGTCGACTTTGGTAAACGTGTCGAAATCCCAGCATCGGTCCACGGCATTAATCCTGCGCTGGTCGATGAGCGTGCTTTGAATGTTGTCAGAACTTTGCAAGATGCGGGTTATGAAGCCTACGTGGTGGGCGGCGCTGTGCGCGATTTGCTGTTGGGACTTCGCCCCAAAGACTTTGATGTGGCCACCGATGCCACGCCCGAGGAAGTGAAAAGCCTGTTTCGACGCGCCTTCATCATTGGGCGACGTTTTCGCATTGTCCACGTGGTGTATGGAAGAGGGCGGGAGCACGAGGTGATTGAAGTATCAACTTTCCGTGCGCATTTGGACAATCGTGCAGCAGAGCAAGTCAAGGGCAATGAAAAAACCAGCAAGTCTGAATTGGCTGGTATGAAACACGCAGTTGATTCAAGTGGGCGTGTGCTGCGCGATAACGTGTGGGGGCCTCAAGATGAAGACGCCACTCGCCGTGACTTCACTGTGAATGCCATGTACTACGATCCTGAATCGCAGTATTTGGTGGACTATCACGGCGGCATGCAAGATGCCAAAAAGAAAATCTTGCGAATGATTGGCGACCCAGTTGCACGCTATCGCGAAGATCCCGTGCGCATCATTCGTGCCATTCGTTTTGCAGCCAAGCTCAGTCCTTTGGGATTTAAGCTGGAGGGCAAAACGGCCAAGCCTTTGGCCACCATGTTGAATTTGCTAGCCGATGTGCCGCAAAGTCGATTGTTTGATGAAATGCTCAAGCTGCTACAGACAGGTCATGCATTGGCCTCTGTGGCGCAATTGCAATCCTTGGGTTTGCATAAAGGTATTTATCCGCTCTTGGATGTGGTGGTTGAGCGTGCTGACACGCCTTTTGTCAAAGCGGCGTTGGCTGACACAGACCGTCGTGTCGGGGAGGAAAAGCCGGTTGCACCGAGTTTCTTGTTGGCGTGTGTCTTGTGGGCTGATGTCAAACTGGGGTGGGATCAACGAGTGGCCAAGCGTGTGCCACCCTTTCCCGCATTGCAAGAGGCCATTGATGAAGTTTTTGATGCGCGCATAGGCGATGTTTCAGGTCGTGGCAAATTAGCGGCAGACATGCGTGAAATTTGGATGATGCAACCGCGTTTTGAAAAGCGGATTGGCAGTACGCCCTTTAGCTTGGTGGAGCAGCCGCGTTTCAGAGCAGGTTTTGATTTTTTACGCTTGCGTGCAGAGGTCGCTGATGTGGCGTTGACTTTGGCCGATTGGTGGCAAGAATTCAGCATGGCTGACGATGCTGCGCGTGAAGACTTGATTCAGCAGGCTAAATCAGAAAAAAGCCCTGTGCCCGCTTCAGGTGCCAGCAAAACACGTCGTGCTCCGCGCCGTCGTAAGCCGGCAACAAAAAACGCGACTGGCACACCAAGTGCATCGGATGCAGGACACTCACCAACGGGTGAGTGACTCAACAGAGGTAACCTGGATGCAACGCGAATGGGTGTCGGTGTTTGTGGGTCTTGGCGCCAATTTGGGCGAGGCGCATCATGCTGTTGAGGCGGCTGTGCAGGCCATTGGCAAACTTCCCCATACCCGTTTGCTGGGCTGCTCGTCTTTCTACCGTTCTGCGCCTGTCGATGCCACGGGTCCTGACTACATCAATGCCGTGGTTCATCTGGAAACGCGCATCAATGCTTACGAGTTGTTGCGTGCCTTGCAGGCCTTGGAGATCTTGGCCGGGCGTGAGCGGCCCTATCGGCATGCGCCACGCACCTTGGACATCGACGTGTTGTTGTTTGGTGACGCAAGCATTGCAAGCCAAGAGCTGACCGTTCCGCATCCAAGGATGCAGGAGAGGGCCTTTGTCTTGCAGCCATTGTGGGAGCTGGCCCCTCATTTGGTGACGCAGGACGGGTTGCATCAGGTCCAAGACCAAGCCATTCAAAAACTGAATGCATATAGTTTTGAGAAGTCAGTGAAGAACGCGTCAGTCGAACCGTAAGACCATGCAATTTCTCACGCAACTGCCTATTTCATTTCAAACAGTCCTGTTGTTGATCGCCAGCAATGTCTTCATGACCATGGCTTGGTATGGCCACTTAAAAAACATGTCGCAATCGCCTTGGTGGGCTGCTGCCCTTGTGAGTTGGGGCATTGCGCTGTTCGAGTACTTGCTGCAAGTGCCTGCCAACCGCATCGGACACGCTGAGTTTTCGGTGGGTCAACTGAAAATCATCCAGGAGGTCATCACCTTGACGGTCTTTGTGCCATTTGCGGTGTACTACTTGCAAGAGCCTTTTAAATGGGATTACCTGTGGGCTGGTTTGTGTTTGGTCGGGGCGGTTTATTTCATCTTTCGATCGACATAAATACGTCACACTCCTGAAATATTTCTTGGTTAGCGATTAAACTCCTGAGTGCCTCAAAAGGCGAATTTCTCGCTTTTTGTTCTCGGAGAATCCTATGTTTTTTGGCAAACTTTTGCCCAAAGAGGGCAACTTTTTTGAGTTGTTCAATCAGCATGCTGATCGAATTGTGGAAGCGGCGCGAGCCTTTTCAAATTTGGTCGTCAACTACAGTGATGACCATTTGCGTGAAAAGTATGCGCAAGATGTTGACAATGCAGAACGTTCTGCCGATCGTGTGACACACGAAGTGAATCGCTTGATTCACACCACTTTCATCACCCCCATTGACCGCGAGCAAATTCACACGCTCATCAATTTGATGGACGATGTGGCTGACTTGATTCAAGACTCTGCAGAAACCATGGCACTGTATGACGTTCGCGCCATGACCGATGAAATTTCTCGCCTCACCGATTTGTCTGTGAAGTGCTGTGAGCGCTTGCGTGATGCCGTCAACATGTTGGGCAACATTGCAGACCCCGCCACGGCAGAGGCCGCATTGAAAACATGCGAAGAAATTGACCGTTTGGAATCTGACGCAGACCGCGTGATGCGCAGTGCCATGAGCAAACTGTTTCGCGAAGAGCCTGATGTGCGTGAAGTGATCAAGTTGAAAGCCATTTACGAATTGCTCGAAACCATTACCGACAAATGTGAAGATGTCGCCAATCAAATCGAGGGCATCGTCCTCGAGAACTCCTGACATTTGGAGTATTGAGCATGGACACTCAGGCCGCATTGTGGGTGGTGATGTTGCTGGTGGCTTTGGCCCTGGCGTTTGACTTCATGAATGGATTTCATGATGCTGCAAATTCCATCGCCACAGTTGTATCGACTGGCGTCTTGAAGCCTACGCAGGCAGTTGTCTTTGCTGCCTTTTTCAACTTCGTTGCCATCTTCATTTTCCACTTGAGTGTGGCGGCCACTGTTGGTAAGGGCATCGTTCAACCGGGTGTTGTTGATGTTCATGTGGTGTTTGGTGCTTTGCTGGGGGCCATCTCTTGGAATGTGATCACCTGGTACTACGGAATCCCCAGCAGTTCGTCACATGCACTGATCGGTGGCATTGTGGGGGCTGTCATTGCCAAATCGGGTGCGAGTGCTTTGTTGTCGGCAGGCGTGATCAAAACGGTTACCTTCATTTTTGTGTCACCGTTGCTCGGCTTCTTGTTGGGCTCCCTCATGATGGTTTTGGTGGCCAACATCTTCAAACGCAGCCGTCCCTCCAAGGTCGATAAGTGGTTTCGCCGTTTGCAACTCGTTTCTGCGGGTGCCTACAGCCTTGGTCACGGCGGCAATGACGCTCAGAAAACCATCGGCATCATTTGGATGTTGCTGGTGGCAACGGGCTATGTGTCTGCAGCCGATACCTCGCCGCCCACTTGGACCATTGTTTGCTGTTACATGGCCATTGGTTTCGGCACCATGTTCGGCGGTTGGCGCATTGTCAAAACCATGGGGCAGAAAATCACCAAGCTCAAACCTGTGGGCGGCTTCTGTGCCGAAACAGGCGGTGCGTTAACCCTGTTTTTGGCCACCGCATTGGGTATTCCTGTTTCCACCACGCACACCATCACGGGTGCCATTGTGGGTGTGGGCTCGACGCAACGTGCCAGCGCTGTCCGCTGGGGCGTTGCCGGTAACATCGTCTGGGCATGGATTCTGACCATTCCTGCCAGCGGTTTTGTGGCCGCCATTGCCTACTGGTTCAGCCTTCAAATTTTCTAAGCGTGCAACAGACCCAAGCCAGCAATGCAGGCATGGGTCAACGCTTTAGACAGGGGGGTGCGACGGTCCCAACCCCAAGGCTTTTTCCATCATGACAATGTCGAGCCATCGCTCGAATTTCCAGCCGCAAGCTGACACGATGCCTACGTGTTGGAATCCCAAAGAGGTGTGTACCCCAATCGAGCCTGTATTGCCGGAGTCACCAATCACCGCGATCAACTTGCGAATGCCAGCTTTCTCTGCGGCCTGACACAACTCGGCCAGGAGCATGCGCCCCCAGCCTTTGCCCGCGGTGTCTGCCGCCAAATAAATGGAGTCTTCGGCTGAAAATCGATAAGCAGGACGAGGTTTAAACCAGTTGCAATACGCAAAACCGACCACTTGATGGTCGTTTTCAAGCACCAAATAGGGCAAACCTTTGCCTAAAACGTCTTCTCGACGGGCTGTCATGTCCTCCAAAGTGGGCGGGTCAATTTCAAAAGTACCCGTTCCATGGAGGACGTGATGCTTGTAAATGGCCGTGATAGCGGGTATGTCGTTGGGCTGGCTTGGACGAATGATTGGCATTCTAGAACTCCGGGTTATAATCAGTGGCTTTTCAGTGTGTCACTGGCCGGGTGGCCAGTTGCGTGTCTCAAACGCTGGAAGAATTTGTGTCCTTGTCGGATTCAAGTTATTTACTTTAAATGATTTGAATTTTGCAATGTGTACACCACCCTAGGATAAATCATGGTTGTCATTCGTCTTTCTCGTGGCGGTTCTAAAGCCCGTCCATTTTTCAACATTGTTGTGGCCGACAAGCGCGTTCGCCGCGATGGTCGTTTCATTGAGCGTATCGGTTTTTACAACCCTATCGCCAAAGACACAGAAGAAGGCCTGCGCGTTGTGCAAGACCGTTTGACATACTGGAC
This sequence comes from uncultured Limnohabitans sp., assembly GCA_937928195.1. Lineage (GTDB taxonomy): Bacteria > Pseudomonadota > Gammaproteobacteria > Burkholderiales > Burkholderiaceae_C > Limnohabitans_A. The sequence goes on along the minus strand of CALEYZ010000174.1, from coordinate 12,306 downwards.
AGGCGTTGGCGCTCAAGTGTCGCCCACCGTTCAGCGTTTGGTCAAACAAGCTGCTGCCAAAGCTGCTTAATTGCTTTTTGGCTACGCCAAAGGCTTTGCTGTGCTACCCCATTTAGAGTTTGCCGACATGCCGGCAGACGCCATCGAAGTGGGGCGTATTGCAGATGCTTGGGGCATCAAAGGCTGGTTCAAAGTCTTGCCCCACAGCGCCTCGCCCGAGGCGCTTTTTTCTTCCAAGCGTTGGTATTTATTGCCCTCTGACAGAGCTGTTGGCGGCGCTAAATCACCTACCGCAAAATCAACTTCGCCAATGTCTGGCGCTGTTGCTAAACCTGTGCTTCTCAAAATCAAAGAAGCCAAAGACCATGCAGACACTGTCGTTGCATGCTCATTGGATGTGGCCGATCGAAACCAAGCCGAAGCCCTCAAAGGCGCGCGCATTTTTGTACCACGTTCAAGCTTTCCAACGGCCGGTACCGACGAGTACTACTGGGTGGACTTGCTGGGCCTCGAGGTTGTCAACCGTGAAGGCGTGGCGCTCGGGCAAGTCAAAGATTTGATGTCCACCGGACCCCAAACGGTGTTGGTCTTGTCTCAGGCTTCGGCTGAGGCCGACAAACCGCCCACTGAACGCATGATTCCCTTTGTTGCAGCCTTCGTCGACAACGTGGACCTGCCGGGTCGCAAGATCACCGTTGATTGGCAACTGGACTACTGAGCAGGTGAAGACAAGCCATGCGCTTTGACGTCATCACGCTGTTTCCCGAACTGTTTGCCCCCTTTCTAAGTTCTGGTATCAACCGACGAGCCTTTGAATCTGGCGCGGTTGAGTTGAAGCTTTGGCAATTGCGTGATTTCACCGAAGGAACATATCGCCGTGTAGATGATCGCCCCTTTGGCGGTGGTCCTGGCATGGTGATGATGGCGGAGCCTTTGGAAAAGTGTTTGTTGGCCATTCAACAAGACCGCATCGCCCAAAATTCCAAAGCAACACCCGTACCCGTCGTCCTGTTTTCGCCCATTGGTCAGACCTTGAACCATGCACGTGTTGAATCATGGTCTCAGAGCGATGGTGCCGTTTTGATTTGTGGTCGCTATGAAGGCCTTGACCAGCGCTTCATTGATGCTCATGTGGATGTGCAGATCAGTTTGGGGGACTTTGTATTGTCGGGGGGGGAGATCGCGGCCATTGCGCTGTTGGACGCCATTGCGCGTTTGCAGCCAGGCGTTTTGAACGATGAAGGCAGTCACCAAATGGACAGTTTCAATCCGGCGCTGGATGGCTTGTTAGATTGTGGTCATTACACACGCCCTGAAACTTGGCATGGTGAAACTGTTCCGCCTGTTTTGATGTCTGGACACCATGCCGATATTGCCAAATGGCGACGTCAACAAAGTTTGATTTTGACGCAAAAGCATCGGCCAGACCTTCTTGCATCTGCCAGGAAGATGGGAAAGTTGAGTGTCAAAGATGAACACTTTTTGGCTAATTTGTCATTGACGGATCCCAATAAGACCTAAGCCCAAACATGGGCAAGTGCCCAGCGGTAGGAAGACTTCCATTCAGCCGTAAAACAAATATATAATCATGGGCTTGTCGATCCTCTGCCCGCCGCGGCTGTTGCGCTGGTTCTCGCCTTCATGGTTGAGCGCAAGCAGCATAGAAGCCGCCTTTAGCGTAGCGTTGTGCATGATCGGTAGTTGAAAGAGCTCAAAATGAATTTGATTCAAACTCTCGAGCAGGAAGAAATTGCCCGTTTGGGTAAAACAATTCCTGACTTCATGCCTGGTGACACCGTCATCGTTAGCGTCAATGTGGTTGAAGGTAACCGCAAGCGCGTTCAGGCTTATGAAGGTGTTGTGATTGCCAAGCGCAATCGCGGCTTGAACAGTGGTTTCACTGTTCGCAAAATTTCAAGTGGTGAAGGCGTGGAGCGTACGTTCCAAACATACAGCCCCTTGATTGCCAGCATTGAAGTCAAGCGCCGTGGTGATGTTCGCCGCGCCAAGCTGTACTACTTGCGTGATCGTAGCGGCAAGTCTGCACGTATCAAAGAAAAGTTGCCACAACGCGCTGTTAAAACAGCAGTTGCTGCGTAAAGCAATTTTGAAGGTCCTTCGGGACCCTCATGAAAAAACCGCCAAGGCTTTCGCCAAGGCGGTTTTTTTACGCCCCTGTTTGGCAGGGGCGTGGGGTAGGGGCATTAACCGCGTGTGACTTTCAATACTTTAGCGCCAGTGCGCTTGGGTGCTGCGTGACCGCCGGCATTGTGAGGCTTGAAGTTGCCTGCACCAATGACCTTGGGACCGCGTGCAAAGCGATCACCGGCACCGCCACGTGCGTTGTCGCGGCCAGGTGCGCGGGGCGCACGGCTGTCACGTGAATCAAAACGGTCACCGCCACGGTTGTCAGGGCGCTGATCGCCACGGGGCTCAAAGCGACCTTCGCCGCCACGAGGTGCAAAGCTGCGTTGTTCGCCGCGGAAGTCACCGCGTGGTTCGAAGCGGCCTTCAGGACGGAAGTCTCCGCGACCTTCAGGACGTCCTTCAAAGCGAGGTGCAGGTGCACCACGGTTCTCAAAGCGATCGCCACGGCCTTCGAAGCGATCACCGCCACGGTTGCCTTCAAAGCGAGGTGCGCCACGTGATTCAAAACGATCGCCACCACGGTTGCCGCCAAAGCCGCCACCGCCGCCGAATGAACGACCACGGCCACCACGGTCGCCTCGGTCATTGCCACCACGGCCAGGACGGCTTTCAGGGAAGCGCTGCTGGGGTTCCATGCCTGGAATGACTTCTGCTTTGAACGGTTGACGGCTGTAGGCCTCAATGTCCAAAATTTTGCGGCGATCGCGAATTTCAGCGAAGGTGATGGCCAAGCCATCGCGTCCGGCACGACCCGTACGGCCGATGCGGTGCGTGTAGTCTTCGGCTTTCATTGGCAAGCCAAAGTTGAACACGTGCGTGATGGTCGGTACGTCAATGCCGCGGGCTGCCACATCGGTGGCCACCAAGATTTGAACTTGGCCATTGCGCAATGCCATCAAACGGCGGTTGCGCAAACCTTGGCTCAAAGCACCATGCAAAGCCACAGCATCAAAACCATCTTGTTGAAGGTCTGCGGCCAAACCGTCGCACTCAATTTGCGTGCTGGCAAACACAATGGCTTGGTTGATGGACGCATCACGCAACCAATGGTCGAGCAGTTTGCGTTTGTGCTGTGCGTTGTCGGCCCAGAACAGAACTTGCTTAATGTTGCTGTGTTTTTCTTGAGGTGAATCGATCTGAATCTTTTGCACCGAAGAGCCACCGTCATGCATCACACGCATGGCCAATTGCTGAATGCGTGGCGCAAAGGTGGCGCTGAACATCATGGTTTGCTGGCGCTGGCTGGTGAGTTGGTTGATGTCAGCCAAGTCGTCAGAAAAGCCCAAGTCCAACATGCGGTCGGCTTCGTCAACCACCAAGAATTTAACTTTGTCGAGCTTGATCTGCATGGAGCGCTGCAAGTCGAGCAAACGACCAGGCGTCGCTACGACCAAATTTGCATTTTGCAACTTGGCAATTTGCAATTGGTAAGGCATGCCGCCCACAATGTTGGCAACGCGCAAGCCGCGGCAATGTTTGACCAAATCGATGGCGTCGTGTGCAACCTGTTGGGCCAATTCACGTGTTGGGCAAACGATCAGCGCACCTGGTGATGGCGCTTTGAAATTGCGAGCATTGGTGGGATCTTTGCGCTTGGGGCGCTTGGGTGCAGGTTCGCCTTTGGCTGCAGCGTCTGCGCAAGCTTGCGCAAATGCAGCGCGTTCGGCTTCTTCTTCAGCGGCCAGTTCTTGCAACAGCGTGTGCAGCACGGGCAACAAGAATGCGGCTGTTTTGCCGCTACCTGTTTGGCTTGACACCATCAGGTCAATGTAGCGGTGAGCCTCGCCCAGTGTCTCTTTGGGCAATGCCAAAGGAATGGCCTTCAGCTGCACAGACGTTGGCTGTGTATAGCCCAGGTCGGCCACGGCTTGAACCAATTCGGGCGCCAAGCCCAACTGGACGAAGCCATTGGGCTGTTCTGGTGTGTTGTCTGTATCGAGGGCTTCGTTCTCGGTCACGTTGGCCGCATCAAGCGCCAAGGTTTCGGTTACGAAAGTTTCGTTCGTAGAGGATTCCGCAGGCGACAAGTCGGCCTGCACTTCAAAAGCGTCAGTCATATTTTTTTCTCGCACGGACGTCCGCAAGATTTGCGGTGGCGCCGTTCATGGTTAAAAAACATCAACCATCAAACGGAGCTCGGTGCTGTTTGAAGAGAGTGGGCTTGGCGTGATGCCAATCCCATCTTTTCCAGTCGAGTGACTCTTATCAGTGAGTCAAAGGCGTGAAGGGTGATGCACAAGGGCTGCGGCGTGAAGCCTGTTTGCAGCTCAGCCGGCGATTATGGCACAGATTTTTGGCTTGTGCGGGTTTTCCCTGAAATCAATGGCCTTGCGCTTCAAAGGCGAATGAAATGTTCTCTGTAATGCGCCAATTCTTCGATGGACTCGTGCACATCAGCCAGTGCCGTGTGCTTCTGTTGCTTCTTGAAGCTGTTGAAAACTTCAGGCTTCCAGCGTTTGGAGAGTTCTTTGAGGGTGCTGACGTCCAGGTTGCGGTAGTGCAAATAGGCTTCCAACTTGGGCATGAATTTGACCAAAAAACGACGGTCTTGGCTGATGGTATTGCCGCAAAGTGGCGAGTTGTTTTTAGAGACGTACTTTTTGATGAACGCCAAGATTTGCGCCTCTGCGTCTTGCTCTGTCGTGGTTGAGGATTTGACTTTGTCGATCAAGCCGCTGCGGCCATGTGTGCCTTTGTTCCATGCATCCATCTTGTTAAGCAACTCATCGCTTTGATGAATGACGCAAACTGGACCTTCAACGCGGGGACTCAGATTGGGGCCCGTCACGACCACCGCAATTTCTAAGAGGCGTTCTTTTTCGGGGTCAAGGCCTGTCATTTCGCAGTCGATCCAAACCAAGTTGTCATCAGACTTGGCCAGATCAGAGGCGTTACTGACGGATGGGGCGTGCGTGGTGCTTGATTTCTCGGTCATTTCAAAATGTGGCTTTTCGTGAAGGCTTTGATTGTCGCTGATGTCGGCTGATCTACACTTCAGTCTATGAATCCGACTTTGACCCTGACTTACCTTTTGGCAGGCGCGCTGCTGACCAATGTACTTTTAAAGCTTTGGCTGAACGCCAGGCAGGTACGACATGTGGCGCAGCACAGGGGTGAGGTGCCTGTTGCCTTTGCCAGTCAAATTTCATTGGCGGACCATCAAAAAGCAGCGGATTACACCCTGGCCAAAGCCAAAGTGTCGCAGATCGATATTTTGCTAGATGCCGCATTGCTGGTGGGATGGACTCTGCTGGGGGGATTGAGCGCGTTGAATGCCCTGATATTGGAATACATGGCGCCTGGTCTTTGGCAGCAAGTGTTCTTGGTGCTTTGTTTCAGTTTGGTGGGTGGCCTGATTGATTTACCTTTGTCTTTGTATCAAACTTTTGTGTTGGAGCAAAAGTTTGGCTTTAACAAGATGACCTGGTCTTTGTGGCTGACCGACGCCTTCAAGGGTTTGCTGCTGGGCCTGGTCTTGGGCATCCCTTTGATTGCGTTGGTGCTGTGGCTGATGCAGGTGGGAGGCGCCTATTGGTGGTTCTGGACCTGGTGCACCTTGGTATTTTGGCAATTGTTTTTAATGGCCATTGCACCCAATGTGATCATGCCCTTGTTTAACAAGTTCACACCTCTGGAAGATGAATCGCTGAAGGCACGAGTCCATGCACTGATGCAGCGTGCTGGGTTCAAGGCTAAAGGCTTCTATGTGATGGATGGCAGCAAACGTTCTGCACATTCCAATGCGTTTTTCACAGGCTTTGGCGCAAGCAAGCGTGTGGTGTTTTTTGACACCTTGCTGAAACAACTGACACCTGCAGAGATGGAGGCTGTGCTAGCCCATGAACTGGGACACTTCAAGCACCGGCATATTTTCAAAATGATGCTCACCAGTTTTGTGTTGAGCTTGTTGGGTTTGGCCTTGCTTGGATTTGTTTCACATCAAGTCTGGTTTTATACGGGCTTGGGCGTGATGCCCAATATGACAGGGGGCAATGAGGCCGTTGCCTTGTTGCTGTTCATGCTGGTGGTCCCTGTGTTCACGTTTTTGTTGGCCCCAATGTCTTCATGGCGTTCGCGAATTCAAGAGTATGAAGCAGACGCTTATGCTGTCTCGCAAACGCCTGCCGCAGATTTAAGTTCTGCATTGTTGAAGTTGTACCAAGACAATGCGTCAACTCTCACGCCAGATCCTTTGTATGTGACTTTTTATTACTCACATCCACCCGCCAGTTTGCGCTTGGCGCGCATGCAACATGCGTAAACTGAGCCAACGCACACACACCAAAACCAAGGCTGCTCAGGCGCTGGTGGCTTCAACACAAGAGGCTTTGAGCACAGGCTTGGTGGTTGCCACACATGGTCGTCATTGCGTGGTGGAGTTGGACGATGGTTCGCGGATCATCTGCCACCCTCGCGGTAAAAAAAGCCAGTCAGTGGTGGGCGATCGTGTGAAGTGGCAAGCTGCTGCAGACGAAGGCACGATTGAAAGTGTGCTGGAAAGAAAAAATCTTTTTTATCGTCGTGATGAAGTACGAACCAAGTCGTTTGCGGCCAATCTTGACCAAGTATTGATCTTGTTGGCGGCTGAACCAGAATTCTCTGAAACGCAATTGTCCAGGGCATTGATCGCGGCAGAAGCGGAACACATCAAACCGCTCATTGTGTTGAACAAAAGCGATTTGTGCGAAGCCTTTTCGCAAGCCTGGGAGCGCTTGGCCGCTTATCGGCAAATGGGCTATACCGTTTTGCCTTTGCAGTTGAAAGAAGAACACGGTGTAAATGAGTCACTGCGCCAGCTTCAAGCTGAAATGCTTGACAAAACAACGTTGATTCTGGGGCCGTCGGGCGCTGGAAAAAGTACGTTGGTGAATGCGCTGGTGCCCAACGCGCGCGCATTGACTGGAGAAATTTCTCAGGCATTGAACTCTGGTAAACACACCACCACCAGCACATCGCTTTATTGGGTGGGGGAGCGCCCCGCTGTCGTGGGTGGGGCAGGCACAGCCATCATTGACTCACCTGGATTTCAGGAGTTTGGGTTGCAGCACATTCCGCAAAATCAATTGGCATCCTGCATGCCTGATTTGAAAAAATATGTTGCATCTTGCAAGTTTTACAACTGCACACATTTGCATGAACCCGGTTGCGGTGTCTTGTCGGCTTTGCAAAAAGATGAGCTTGCTACGCTTCAGCCTGAAGAAGTAAGCCCAAGGCGGCACCGAATTTATGCACAACTGTTTGAAGAGTTGGGTCAACAACGCTGGTAATTGCCTGACTAACTTTATTCCGTCAATTTAGCCTAATAAATTGGCCAGCGATAAAAGGGCAACCAATACCAACCACATGATCACGGTTCGCCAAACCAGTCCAACCACTTGCGCAAAATGCGCAAGTTCGGGCTGGCGTCCTGGCGTGCTGCTGCTGCTGGGTGTGTCGGGTTGCAGTGCTGCGCCGCCCAATTGAACATTGATGGCGCCTGCCGTAGCTGCCAAAATGACACCATCGTTGTCATCGGGAAATTTTTCGGCGTGATGACGCCATCCATCCATGGCGTCTTCAAAACTGCCCATGATGGCAAAGCCCATGGCTGTGGCTCTGGCGGGCAACCAGTCGATGGTGTGCCAAGCTTCATTGGCGACTGACTTCAAAGCATCACTGATCCAATGGGTTGGGTGTGCTTCGGCAGACAAAGCGTTATTGGACAAGCTAGCAGCTGCTGCGCTGTAGCGTTTGGCATATTCCGCAATTCTGTAAACCACAGCGCCGACAGGACCGAGGCCAATGACAGACAGCAGGGCATAACTGAAGAAAACACCAAAGACATGTCGATGCGCAGAAAGTATGGAGTGTTCGATGACGTGGCGAACAATTTCGTTTCGTGGAAGTTCGTTGACTTCAACTTGTTGCCATTCGGCCAATAACTTGCGTGCCAGCGTTTCATCGCCATCGTTCAAGGCGTCACGGATGCCCGTGAAGTGATGACTGAACTGCCGGAACCCGAGGGTCACGTACAGCAGAGCCACATTCCAAGCAATGGCGAAAAACCATCCAAAGAAAAAAGTCAAAAGCCAGTGGATGAGCACAGCCAGTCCCGCAGGTACGCCAATGAGCAAGCCCCAAGCAAGCCACGCTTGTGATCGTTTCCCGCCGTCAACATGGGAGGTGACCCAATCTGCCCAATTCCGCAACCACTGGTGCAAAAAATGAGAAGGACTCATGGGCCTGGCTTGCTCAATGAAGAGGGCTAAAAAAATAGAGAAGAAGCTCATAAGCACATCATAAAGAATTCGCGGCCAATAAGAAACGATAGAAGTTGCGAATCATGCCAGCGGTTGCACCCCAAATGAAGCGTTCATTGGATGTCTCAGAGGGCAAGGCAGGGGGTTCTGAGTAAGGCATTGAATACCATTGCCGCATGACGCCGTCTCGTTCCCATTGATGAAGCCTGTGATTCATGGGATTCATGAGAAAGGACAGAGGAACTTCAAACACATCGGCCACTTCGAAGGCGTTGGGTGTCACCACATGCGCAGGAGACACCAGTCCAACCACGGGTGTGATGTGAAACGCTGTTCCCGTGACATAGCTTGGCATGGTGCCCAAAATATCGACAAATTCAGGAGACAGTCCTACCTCCTCTTGCGCTTCTCGGAGCGCAGCAGCTTCAACAGTTGCATCTTCTGCATCCACTTTCCCGCCAGGAAAAGCGATTTGACCGGCATGGGAGGACAAATGCATCGTGCGTTGCGTTAGCAGGACATGTGGGTCTGAGCCTTGCTCGCCTCTGAGCACAATGGGGATAAGAACCGCCGCTTCCTTTGGCGGGCGCTGACCGAATGCAACTTCTCTTTTAACTTCGGGTGTCCATGCCGGTGGATTTTCAAAAACACGTTTGAGTTGCTCGGCGAGCAGCCACTCTTTGGGCAATGCTGGCCAGTCCCCTGGTGAGGCGGTCCAAGGAATATCTCGCGGGTCAAACCCCAAAGTGCTTTTCATATATTTAAAGGAAATGGGCAGTGATGCAGCTCGTCAAAAGTGCGTTTGATAGCTTTGGCATTTGATTTCAATGCGCCTCGGTGCTTCAGATGGGTGATCGCGTTGCATGGCTGTGAGGCACCCCCCCCAAACACAGCCTGTGTCCAAGGCCCACACATCGTCTCTGGCGACTGCGCCCAATGTGGACCAATGGCCAAATGCAATGGTGGTGTTGGCAGTCTGTCGTCCAGGTACCTCAAACCAAGGCATATAGCCCGCTGGCGCTTTGGCGCTGCCTTCTTTTGTGATGAATTCCATGGCACCCGAGGGTGAACAAAATCGAAGGCGAGTGAAAGCATTCAGCGCGCAACGCCAACGCTCAATTCCTTGAAGTTGAGGCTGCCATTGCGCAGGCTCATTGCCATACATTTGCATGAAAAATTCAACGGCGTCATGACTTTGCAAAATGCCCTCAAGCTCACGAGCCAACCCCAAAGTTTCTGACAAAGACCACTGCGGTAAGACACCTGCGTGCACCATCAACACATCTTGCTCGTAGAGGGCGATTGCTTGATGCCTCAGCCAATAGAGCAAAGCGTCTTTGTCGGTGGCAGAGAGAATCTCGTCGAGGGTGTCCGTTCGGCTGGGCGGTCTGGCGCCGGCTGCGATGGCCAGTAAGTGCAGGTCGTGATTGCCTAAGACGCATTGAACGCTGGTGCCCAGGCTCTCCAATCGACGTAAAACCGCCAAAGAGTCTGGCCCGCGATTGACCAAATCTCCCAAGACATAAAGCCGATCGCGACTTGCTGAGAAACCAAGCTGGTCAAGCAGTTGGCCCAATGGCGCATCACATCCTTGAATGTCCCCGACCCAATAAACTGACATTTGCTTCCAAAATCATTCTGAATACGACATTGTGGATGCATTTGGGACTGATTTTTTTCAATGAATGCCGAAGAGTGTTTCATTCAGGTACGGCCCTTGGCACAATCAGGCCATGGATTTTTTACTCATTGCAATGCTGACGCTGATCAACGGCCTTTTTGCCATGTCCGAATTGGCATTGGCGTCGAGTCGAAAGGCCAGGCTGGCTGCCATGGAAGAGGCCGGTGACAAAGGCGCTGCAACGGCCCTTAAATTGCTGGCGAACCCCACCCAGTTTTTGTCGACCGTGCAGGTGGGCATCACCTCGATTGGTGTCATGAATGGCATTGTGGGCGAAGCCGCTTTCAGTGGGGATGTGGCAATTTGGCTGATGGCGCTGGGGGTGGCCGAGCCTGCAGCTGACATCACCGCCACTGCTTTGGTGGTCGCCGTCATTACGTTCACGACCATTATTTTTGGTGAGTTGGTTCCCAAACGGATTGGGCAGCTGTATCCAGAACCCGTCGCCCGTGTGGTGGCGCGCCCAATGGCTTGGCTTGCAGGTATTGCCAAACCTTTTGTGGGCTTGTTATCGCTCACCACGCATGGCGTTTTAAAGTTGCTGCGAATTGACACGCGCGGCAACCGTGCCGTGACAGAGGAAGAAATCACGGCCAGTCTAGAGGAAGGGGTTGATGCGGGTTTGATTGAGGCCCATGAGCATCAAATGGTTCGAAATGTGTTTCACCTGGACGACCGGCCTTTGACTTCTTTGATGGTGCCCCGATTGGACATAGAGTGGTTTGATGGCGCTATGACTGTGGCGCAGTGTCTAGCCCAAGTGGGGCAACACGAGGGTGCGCAAGGTCATTCTTGGTACCCGGTTTGCCGAGGCAGTTTGGATGACGTCTTGGGCGTGGTCAGTGTGGCTCGTTTGGTGTCGCTGGAGGCCGCAGAGGATGGCGTTGACAAATATGCCATGCCTGCCACTTTTGTGCCTGAAACTCTCAGTGGCATGTCGCTGCTTGAGCAATTCAGGGGCAAATCCGGTCGCATGGTTTTTGTGGTGGATGAATATGGCGTGGTTCAAGGTTTATTGACGCCACGAGATTTGTTGGAGGCCATCACTGGGGAGTTAAAGCCTTTGAAAGTGGCTGATGCATGGGCAACTGAGCGGGACGATGGCTCTTGGCTGTTAGATGGGTTAATGCCGATCAATGAATTGAAAGCTAGATTGGACATTAAACAACTCAATGGAGAAGAACGAGGCTTATTCAACACTCTAGGTGGTTTTATATTGGCTGAGTTGGGTTATTTGCCCAAAGTGGGCGATGTGATTACCAGTGAAAATTGGCAATTTCAGGTATTTTCTTTGGATGGACGAAGGATTGAATACGTTTTGTGAATACTTGGCAGAAAAGGAATGGGACCGTGAATTTCCAACGCGTCGTGGTCCGGCTAGAAACATTGTAGAATACATGAAAGGCGACAAGACGAAGATGTCTCCAATTATGACGAACTCTGAAAGCATTTATCAATTTGGAAATAATGCATATGGAAAGCCTGCAACAGGATTGAACATTTTACGAGAAACCGTTATGGGACGAGAACTTTTTGATTATGCCTTCAAAGAGTATTGCAGAAGATGGGCATTCCGTCATCCAACTCCGGAAGATTTCTTCCGCACCATGGAAGATGCAAGTGCTGTGGATTTAGATTGGTTTTGGAGAGGTTGGTTTTATACCACAGAGAATTGCGACATGACTTTGAAATCGGTGAAAGAATACACCTTAAACAGTCATGATCCTGCGGTGGAAAAAGCATTGATGAAATCGAAAATGGAAAATCAGCCTGCTGATATTTCGTTGATGCGCGACAAAGCGGAAGGGTTTGTTCCTGTTGTGGATTCGAATCCAAAGACACGCGATCAGTACAACGATGACAATCCATACGCAGTGACTGAAGAAGACAAAAAACGTTACGAAGAGTACAAGAAATCTCTTACTCCGGAAGAAAAGAAATACTTAGACACGCCACACTTCTTCTATGAACTTCAAGTTGAAAATACCGGTGGATTGATCATGCCATTGATTTTTGAATTCACGTTTGAAGACGGTACCAAACGCACCGAGCGTATTCCAGCCGAAATTTGGAAGATGAGCGAGCCAACGGTTAGCAAGGTTTTCGTCTTTGAAAAGAAAGTGAATGAGATTGTGCTTGATCCATTAATGGAAACTGCCGATACCAATGTGAACGACAACTACTGGCCAACGCGCAGTGTGCCTTCACAATTTGAATTATTCAAACAGAAACAAGGAT
>CALEYZ010000173.1 GCA_937928195.1 uncultured Limnohabitans sp. | reverse complement strand
CCTTTCGCAGTTTAAAAAGTTGGCTGATGCCGGTCATCAGCCAACGTTTTTTATCTCGCGAAAGATTGTTGGCCCTGCGCCGCAAAGCAGAACAAAAAAGACAATCGCAAAGTCGGCCCCATGTGCTGCACTTTTTTCATCAGGTCGACGATCCCTATTCACAATTGTTGGCGCAGGCCATACCGCTGCTGAAGTCGCGCTATGCCGTCTCCATCTTGCAGCATGTGGTGGGCGAGCCTGATGACTCCGCAGTGCCTGAACGTGAGATGCTGAAGGCTTACAGCCAACTTGACGCATCACGCTTGGCATCTCACTACGGCTTGCGTTTTCCTGAGGCAGTCGAGCCTGTTCACACGCCCAAACCCACCGCCGAGACACTTCTAGCGTCTCATCGCTTGCGCAAAACTTGGGGCCACTACCTCAGTGGCATGATTTATTACGAAGGCGAATGGTACTGGGGCCTAGACCGTTTACATCACCTTGAATCGCGACTGACTGATTTAGGTCTGTGCACTCAAAAAAAACCGCATCAACTGCAGCGCTTGGCACCCTTGTTTGAAACGCCGCAATATCAGCCACTGCCCCATGTGCCAGACGGCACCAGCATCGATTTCTATTTTTCATTTCGAAGCCCCTACTCGGCCATCAGTGTTGCCAAAGTTTTTGATTGGGCAAAAACCAACGGCGTACAGGTGAACTTGAAATATGTCTTGCCAATGGTCATGCGCGGCTTGCCGGTGCCTGCCGAAAAAAGAAGGTACATCAGCCTGGATGCGGCCCGCGAGGCGTTTGTCCAAAACGTGCCCTTTGGCCGTTTGAACGACCCCGTTGGCAAACCCACTGAACGCGGCCTGGCACTCATTCCGTTTGCCCAAATGCACGAGCAGGCAGAAGCCTACATTCAGTCGTTCATGCAGGGCGTTTGGTCAGAGGGATTGGATGCTGGCACGGATGCGCATTTGAAGCGCATTGTCGAGCGCGCCGGCCTGAACTGGGATGCCGCCAAAGATATTTTAAAAAGCAAAGCCAATGACACGCACTGGCGCACGGTGGCTGAGCAAAACAGACAATCCTTGTTGGCCTTGGGCCTCTGGGGCGTTCCATCGTTTCGGTTCGAAGAAACAGCCGTGTGGGGTCAAGACCGCTTTTGGGTCATTGAAAAAGCCATGCGCGCCAAGTTCGATTCACCTCCTTCGCCATAAACCATGTCCCTCATCAGCAGTACCCGCCAGACTTGGCTTTCCTTGTTCGTTGTCGCATCAATGGCCCTGTGTGGGCAAGTTTGGGCCAAGCGACCCAACATCGTGGTCTTGTTGGCCGATGACTGGGGTTACAGCGATGTCGGCGCGTTTGGCAGCGAAATCAACACGCCGCATCTCAACCAACTCGCGCAGTCTGGCACACGTTTCTCCAACTTTCACGTGAGCGCCTCGTGTTCTCCCACACGCTCCATGCTGCTGACAGGTGTAGACAACCACCTGAATGGTGTCGGCAACATGCGCGAAACCATCCCGCAGTCGCATGTGGGCCGCGCAGGTTATTTGAGTGTGCTGAACCAACGTGTTGTCACGGTGGCCAGTTTGTTGCAAGACAGTGGCTATCGAACTTATGCAGCGGGCAAATGGCATGTCGGCAAAGAAGCGCACAACCTGCCACCTGCGCGCGGTTTCGACCGCTCGCTGGTGATGGGCGACAGCGGCTCGGACAACTGGGAAACTGGCAAACTGTATTTGGATTTGACCGACAAGGTCTATTGGTATGAGAACGGGCACGAAGCGCAGATGCCCCCATCTTTTTACTCCTCTGAGTTTTACGTGAGCAAGACGCTCGACTATCTGAAGGCCGATGCCAAATCGGACAAGCCTTTTTTTGCGTACTTGGCATTTCAGGCCAATCACATTCCGATTCAAGCGCCGCAAGAATTCATCGACAAGTACAAAGGCCGCTACAACGCGGGCTGGGATGTACTGCGACAAGAACGTCGCAACAAGGCCATCGAATTGGGCTTGGTGCCACCCCACACGCCCATGGCGGACTTGCCTGCATCGCATGTGGCATGGGATTCACTCAGTGCGCAAGACAAGGCCTATCAAGCAAGGCGCATGGAAGTTTATGCCGCCATGGCGGAGGCCATGGACTTTCACATTGGCCGCCTCATGGCCCATTTGAAGCAAACGGGCGAGTACGACAACACCGTCTTTGTGTTCATGTCTGACAACGGCGCAGAGGCCTCTGACCCGTATGCCCTGGCTGTGGGCCGATGGTGGTTGGACCAGCATTACAACCGCGACATCGACCGCCTTGGCAGCCCAGGCGCCTACAGCATCATTGGCCCCAACTGGGCACGTGCGGCTACAGCACCGTTGAACACCTACAAATTTTTTGCAGGCGAAGGGGGCATTCGAGTGCCCTTGATCATCTCGGGCGTTCCTGCCACAGCCAAAGCATCGGTTCAAAACAGCCTGACACACGTCAGCGACATCGTGCCCACCTTGCTCGACTTGGCCAAGGTGCAACACCCCGGTACATCCTACAAAGGCCAAACCATTTACCCTCTCACGGGACACAGTTTGATGCCCGTGCTTCAAGGTCAGGCTTCACGCGTGCGCGGGCCCGACGAGGTCTTGGGATATGAATTGTCTGGCAACAAAGCGGTCTTCAAGGGTGACTACAAACTGCTCAGCAATCTGGCACCCGTGGGTGATGGCCAGTGGCATTTGTACAACTTGACGTTAGATCCAGGCGAGACTAAAGATCTACAGCAAGAACTGCCTGAGTTGTTTCAGAGCATGCAAAACGATTACGCCAAATGGGCCAAGGCCAATGGCGTTTTGCCGATGCCCGAAGGCTATGACCCCATTCAACAGGTCATCGTCAACTCGTTGGTCTTTGTGTATTGGCCACGCTACCAATGGCATTTGGCGGGCTTGGGTGCATTGCTCTTGCTCAGCGGAATTTGGCTATGGCGACGCAGGCGCTGAGCGCTTACTTTGACAGTCCGTGGCCTTGCGAAGACGCGAGTGCCGCGCGATTGCAAACGCCGCAGCGCGGGCAGGGACTGAACATTCAAGCCCATGAGCGATTGCAGCAAACGTCGCGGCGCACGCATTTGTCCACCATGACCGTGCTGGGTTCACCCGACGAGGTCTTCTTGCTAACCCATTCTGCATTGCGCTCGCATCTGGGCCTGGCCACCACAGCACAAGTGCATTTGATTGACCCACTGACTTTGAAAACACGCTGCCAATCCCCGCGCTTGGCCGGTGGTCCCATGTGGCCTGGCGGCATGGCCGTGCTGGGCAATGGCTTGCTGCTGGTGGTGTACGGACGGCATGCGCATCTGTTGAATCGCCAATGCGAAGTGGTTCAGTCACACACACTGCCCATCAACGAACCCTACAACAGCTTTGTGGTGTTGGAAAACGGCTTGGTGGTTACCAAAAACTTGTCCAACGCCACCCGGGCGCAACTGCGCGTGTTGCACCCAGACACACTCGCCCCAATGGCACCCGACACCCTTTGTGCTGAACCTTCCATTGCACGCCTGAGTGCGCAGGGCAATACGGTGTATGTAGTGGGCCTCAGCTGCGTGGTGAGGTACCACTGGAATGAGGCGCAGCAGTGCTTGCAGCAAGACCCTCTGTGGTCATGTCAGTATTTACAAAACGCGTCGCAAACTTATGGCTGGGACATGGTGCTGACAACAGACGATGCCTGGTTCATGGACAACGGCGCGCACAATTACCGGATCAGCATGTTGGGCGCAGGACTGAATGATGCACCGACCAGACTGCACAGAGTGTCACTGAGCGATTCAAGCGCCCACCAGCACTGGGAAGTGAGTGGGGCACAGGGTGGCGCCATCACCAACCCACCCTTGGTGGATGTGTCGCGGCAAATTGTGGTGGCCTTTGATTCAGCCAATTGCCATTTACGGGCTTGGCGTATCGTTCGAAAAACAAACGATGCGGTTCATGTCGAACTTCAAGAACTGTGGCATTTGAAAAATTTTGGTGCCGCCAGCCACATGCTGCTGTTTGAAGACACCGGCGAATTGTGCGTCAACGATTACCAACGTTTCAACGAACAGGTGGTGATCTTGGACATCGAAACAGGTCATGAAAAAGCACGTGTTCGCACAGGCGGTTTGATGCAAGGCGTGGTGTTCCCCAGCGCAGGCTGGCACCGCGACATTTACTGGTCCGCCATGGACCGGCTCACACGAATCCACATTGCACCCCATGTCTAAAACCATTCTCATCACCGGCGCTGGCACGGGCATTGGCAAGGACACTGCCTTGGCATTGGCCGCAAGAGGCCACCGCGTATTGGCCACCACCCAAACCGACGCGCAAGCCTTGGCGTTGCAAGCTGTGGCGACAGCGCAAAACCTGCACTTGGAAACTTTCAAGCTGGACATCACATCGGAAGCAGACCGCGAGTTGCTCACGCAGTACCCCATCGATGTCTTGATCAACAACGCCGCCATAGGGGAGTCGGGCTCACTGGCCGAGGTCGACATGCAACGTGTGCGCCAGTTGTTTGAGGTCAATCTGTTTGCCACCTTGGAACTGACGCAAGTGGCCTTGCGCCAAATGATTGCACACCAAAGCGGCACGGTCTTGTTCATCAGCTCCATCGCAGGCCGTGTGCCGATGCCTTTCCTGATGCCCTACAGCATGAGCAAGTTTGCACTGTCGGCTGCCGCTGCAGGCCTGCGTGCAGAAATGGAACAGCTGAAAAAGAACGTCCACATTGCCGTGATTGAGCCGGGGGCCATTCACACCGGCTTCAACCAGGCCATGACCAACAGCAAGTACCAATGGATGGGCACTTCGTCTTATTTTTCACACCAGGCCGAGGCCATGAAAAAACAAGAGCGCCAAACCTTCCAATGGCTTGAAGCCAAATCCACGAAAGGCATTGTGAATGCCATCGTGAAAGCCAGCGAAGCGCGACGGCCCCGTTTGCGTTACGTCGCGCCTTGGCTGCAAGGCTTTGGCGTCCGATTGGCCAGAATTTTAGGAGTTTGACCATGCGACTGACAAAAACAAGCATCACCTTGCTGCTGCTGGGACTGCTGGCAACAGGTCTGTACCTGGCCCGTGCGCCAATCAGCATGGCGATTGCCAAGCGGATGGCCGCACAGCGCCTTGCCAGCGATCCCTTGAAAAATCTGCCCGATGGTTTGCATGTGGCGATCTGTGGTGCAGGCTCGCCCATGCCCGATGACCAACGCGGCGGCCCTTGCACCTTGGTCATGGCGGGTCAACAAATGTTTGTGTTTGACACTGGCAACACCAGCGCGCGCAACATCAACAAAATGGGCTTCAATGCTGGCCTGATTGATGGCATTTTCATCACCCACTTCCACTCTGACCACATCGATGGTTTGGGTGAACTGATGCTGCAGCGCTGGGTTTCAAAGCCCAATTCAACGCCTGTGCCGGTGTACGGCCCGGCAGGCATCGACACCGTGGTGAATGGTTTTTTACAAGCCTACACTTTGGACCGCGGCTACCGCGTGGCACACCATGGCGACAAGGTTTTGCCCAACCAGGGCTTCGGTGCTGTTGCCACACCCTTTGCATTGCAAGACGACAAAGCCACGGTGGTCTTTGAAAACGCCGACACACGCATCACGGCCTTCAGTGTGTCGCATGCGCCCATTCACCCTGCAGTGGGGTATCACATTCGTTACAAAGACCGCAGTCTGGTGATCAGCGGCGACACGACGCCCTCGGCTCATGTGCAACGCGAAGCACAAGGTGCGGACTTATTGATCCATGAAGCCATGTCGACCGAACTGATGCAATTGATTCAAGAAGGCGCGCACGATGCCAAGCGCGACAAGCTTGAGCAACTCATGAAAGACATCCTCAATTACCACAGCACGCCGCAAGAGGCGGCGCAAATTGCCAGCAAAGCCCAAGTCAAATTTTTGTTGCTCAACCATGTGGCGCCTCCGCTGCCCTTGCCTGGCTTGGTGGACGTGTTCTTGAAAGGCACCGCAGACATCTTCAAAGGTCAGATTCAAGTGGCCAAAGATGGCGATGTGGTGAGCCTGCCCGCAGGTCAAACTGCGGTTCAAACCAGCCGTCGTTTTTAAAGGTTTTTATGCGCCAACTTCCTCAGATTCAAGATTTTCTTCGCACCCCTGAAGAACGCTTTCAAAACCTGCCTGATTTTCCTTATGAGCCTCACTACACGCTCATTGGTGGCTTGCGGGTGGCACACATTGATGAAGGGCCACGCGATGGTCCTGTGGTCTTGCTGATGCACGGTGAACCGGCGTGGTCTTTTTTGTATCGCAAGATGATTCCTGTGTTGGTCAACGCGGGCTACCGCGTGGTGGTGCCCGACCAGGTGGGCTTTGGCCGCAGCGACAAACCCGTGCACCGCAGTGACTACACCTACCACAACCATGTGCAATGGATGAGCGCATGGCTTGAAGCGCAAAACCTCAGCGGCATCACTCTGTTTTGCCAAGACTGGGGCTCACTGATTGGCTTGCGCATGGTGGCGGAGATGCCCGAGCGCTTTGACAGAATCGCCCTCAGCAACGGCGGCTTACCGACCGGTATGGAAAAAATTCCTCGCGCATTTCACATCTGGCGCGCGTTTGCCATGTACAGCCCGTGGTTTCCCATTGGCAAGATCGTTCGCACCGGTTGCGCGCAAGGCCTGAGTGATGATGTGGTCGCGGCCTACGATGCACCTTACCCTAGTAGCCGTTACAAAGTGGGCGCCAGGGTGTTTCCCACTTTGGTGCCAATCGACCCCAGCAACCCTGCGCGCGAGGCCAATGAGCGCGCTTGGGAGTTGTTCAAAAACTGGCAAAAACCCTTCATCACGCTGTTCAGCACACGCGACCCTGTCACCAAAGGTGGGCAGGTGGCATGGCAAAAAAAGGTGCCCGGCGCTGCCGGTCAAAATCACACCCAAATTCGCGGTGCGGGACACTTTGTGCAAGAAGACAAAGGGGAAGAAGTGGCACAAGCCTTGGTGGCCTTCATGCGGGCCAACTGAGGGGTGTTGCAACTAGTTGCCGTAAAAAACGTATTCATCGGTTGGCAACATGGGTTCGCGCAAGGTTTTGTCTATGGCGATGGCCGCTTCCGCCATCAAAGGCCAACGAGGTTTCATTTGTGTTGCATTGAAAGCCTCTAGTTCTTTCTTCATGCGGGTCAACCTTTCAGGCTCTTGAGTTGCCAGGTTGTGTTGCTCGGTGGGGTCCGTGGCCAAATTGAACAACCAATCTTTTTTGGGATTCTGCGCCACCTGCAATTTCCAATCACCCTGCCGAATCACGCGGTAGGTGTCAGTTCGCCAGAAGAGTGTGCGCGCCGGGCCTTTGTCAGAAGGTTTTTTCAATTGCGGCAACAGGTTGATGCCATCCATGGGCCGGTCATCAGGTAGCTTTGCGCCTGCAGCGGCGGCAACCGTTGCAAAGATGTCCATGTGGTTCACGGGCACTTGAGGCTTCACACCTTTGGGAATGGCGGCAGGCCATCGCATGAACAAAGGCACGCGAATACCGCCTTCAAAAAAGGTCGCCTTCCAACCGCGGTAAGGCTTGTTCAGATCTTGCAGGCCCACGTAATGCGCCCCGCCGTTGTCACTGGTAAAAATCACCAAGGTGTTGTCGTCCAATCCTTTGTCTCTGAGAGTTTGCAGCACACGGCCAATGTTGCGGTCCAGGTTTCGGACCATGGCTGCATACACACGCAAGGTGTGATCTTCAATGTGGGCGAGTGCGTCGTAGTCTTCTTGGGTCGCTTGTAGCGGTGTATGCGGCGCGGTATAAGCCAAGTACAAAAAGAAGGGCTGCTTGCGATTGGCCTCAATGGCTTTTTCTGCTTCATCTGTCAGGTAATCGGTGACATAGCGCTTGGGCTTGAAAGGTTCACTGCCGTTGAAGTGCATGCCGAAACTGCCTGCCGCCCATTGAAATTTGTCGATGATGTCAAACGATTGTTTGGCGTTCACCACATGGGGATCGTTCTCTGGCAAATAAAGCGAGCTGGCATGCTGAAACGACAAAGCCTCATCAAAGCCGTGCACATGCGATCTGAATTCAGGCGCATCACCCAGGTGCCATTTGCCCACATGCAAGGTTCGATAGCCTTGGCCTTTGAGCAACTTGGCCAGCGTGATTTCTGTTCGCGGCAAGCCCATGGTTTCATAGGGAATCAAATCTTTTTCGCGTTCAGCGTGGTAGATCGCATCGTAGAGCTGATGGGGCCCTTTGTAATGGCCAATCGCTTTCATGAAGTCTTTGGGCGTGGGCGTGAATTCAAAGCCAAAGCGCGTGGGGTAACGCCCCGTCATGATGGCAGCACGTGAGGGTGCGCAAGTGGCGTTGCCTGAGTAACTGGTTTCAAAATTGGCACCTTGCTGCGCCAAGCTGTTGATGAAGGGTGTGGGAACAGTCCCTTTGGCCAAGCCCCCGCCGTTCAGGGTGATATCGTTGTAGCCCAAGTCATCGGCCACAATCAAAACAACGTTGGGTGGTTTGTTGCCGCTGCCCGTTTGACGATCCATGGCGGCGTCATGCGGTACAGCCCAATTCACTTCCCTGTTGGGTGCGTGCTCTTGCCTTAAGAAGATTTTGACACCCCACAAGAGCACTTCGGCCGCGCCACCTTTGACGTACAGGCCGCCGACCACCAGCATCAAAGCAGCAATGATCAACCCAAACAGGATGGCAATTTTCTTGAGCATGAGCGGACTCCACAACAAGGTTCAGCAGGTCCTGATCGTAGCGCAGTCTGCCCTGCGAATTGGCCAGTTGGCGACTCAAAAGCCTAGGGTTAACAAGCAGGTCACTCCGCGGTGATCTTTTCGTCTTTCACAATTTTGGCCATGGCTGGAATTTCAGTTTTCATCCATTGACCGAATTGCTCAGGTGTCATGCTAGAGGGCTCGGCACCCAATGTGACCAAACGCTCTTTGACATCGGGCAAGGCAGCGATGCGTTGAATCTCTGCGTACAGTTTGTCAATGACGGGTTTGGGCGTGCCAGCAGGCGCCAACAATCCTTGAAAGCTGCCGGTTAAAAATCCTGGCAATGATTCAGCAACCGTGGGCGTGTCTGGCATTTGCGCGTTGCGCGTTTGGCTGGAAACTGCAATCAGTTTGATTTTGCCGGCCTTCACTTGCGGGTATGTGGCCACCATGCCATTGAACATGACGTCCACTTGGCCGCCGACCAAATCAGTGATGGCTTGCGCACCACCTTTGTAAGGGACATACCCCCATTCAATGCCGTTGCGCTGGGCATATGTGACACCCGCCAAATGCGATGCGCTGCCCATGCCCGCAGCCACCGCGTAATTGAGTTTGCCTTTTTGTGCTTTGGCATAGGCGACCAATTCGGCAGGTGTATTGGCGGGTACTTTGGTGCTCACGGCCAACAAATGCGGTGAATAGGCCACCATGGCCACCGGCGCAAAATCATTGACCACATTGAAGGGCAACTTGAACAGCGCAGGACTGATCACCAAGTTGCCAACGTCCATCAATGCCAAGGTATAGCCATCGGGTGCGGCCTTGGCCACCACGTCGGCACCCAAATTGCCACTTGCGCCAGGACGATTTTCAACCACCACCGGTTGCCCCCAATGCTCCGTGATCTTCTGACCAAAAATTCGCGCCAGCACATCCGACGTACCGCCTGCTGGAAAGGGCACCACAATTTTGAGGGGCTTGCTTGGGTAATTGGCCGCAGATTGGGCAAAAGCAGAGACACCCAGAACAAGTGCACTGCTGGCCAGCAACGTAACAAGGGATTTTTGAATCATGGTGGAAGTCTTCGCTGTTGAACTTAATCTGCTTTGATGTTGCGCGATTGAATCAGCTTGGACCAGCGAGCAAACTCAGCGGCCTGATAAGCCGTGAATTGCTCCGGTGTGTTGGCCACGATTTCAAAACCCAGCTCCAGCAATTTAGGCTTGACAGCCGGGTCGTTCAAACCCGCCACGATGGCGGCGTACAACTTGGCTTTCACATCGGCAGGAATGCCTTTGGGTGCCGCAATGGCTTGCCACGAGTACACATTGGCTTCTTTGATGCCCAACTCTTCCAACGAGGGCACAGCAGGCAATAAGGGCGAACGCTTGGCACTGGTGATAGAAAGCGCACGCAGTTTGCCTGCCACAATTTGCGGCATGGCGGTGTTGATGTTCATGAAAGAGCCATCCACTTGTGCCCCCAGCAAATCGGTCATCACAGGGCCACCGCCTTTGTATGGCACATGAATACCGGTGGTACCCGTTTGCTGCCAAAACAATTCGGCCGTGAGGTGGTCGCTGCTGCCATTGCCAGACGATGCCAGCGTGAACTTGTTGGGATTGGCTTTGTGAAATGCAATCACATCGGCCATGGACTTGTGCGGGGAGTTGGCAGGCACCACCAACACGTTGGGCGCTTGAACCGCAATGGTGATGTAGTCAAAATCTTTGAGCGCATCGAAAGGCACCTTGGCCATCAAATGCGGTGCAATCACCAAAGGGCCCAAAGACGTGACCAGCAAAGTGTGACCATCTGCTGCAGCACGCGTCACAAAACCAGCACCAATGGTGCCGGTGGCACCCGCCTTGTTGTCAATGATGAAATTGCCGCCCAACTTGTCTTGAAGCTTAGGCGCCAAGGTGCGTGCAATCAAGTCGGTGGAACCACCCGGCGGAAAAGGCACCACCAAAGAAACAGTTTTATCGGGCCAAGCCATGGCGCCTGTGACGCACAAAGCCGTCATCAAACCTGTCAGTAATTTTTTCATCCTCGTCTCCTTCAAATTCAGGGCATTCAAGCAAATCAGGTATTTCAAGTGATGGGGGCCGGATTGAACAACACCAACGCGTTGTGCAACTTCCAATGCTCCGCCCAAGTTTGGCGGCCACTGGCCACGTCCAAGAGGAGCTTGAACAATTCCCAGCCGCCCTCTTCAATGCTGATCTCGCCGTCGGCCACACGGCCAGCATTCAAGTCCATCAGGTCATGCCAACGCTTGGCCAGATCTGTGCGCGTGGCCACTTTGACCACAGGACACGCTTGCAAACCATAGGGTGTGCCACGGCCCGTGGTGAACACATGCACATTCATGCCTGCCGCCAATTGCAGCGTGCCGCAAATGAAATCACTGGCCGGCGTGGCGGCGAAGACCAAGCCTTTCTGATGCGGTTTGAGTTTTTCGCCGGGCGACAGCACATGCTGAATGGGCTGCGTGCCACTCTTCACAATTGAGCCCATGGCTTTTTCGACAATATTGGACAAGCCACCCGCTTTGTTACCGGGGGTGGTGTTGGCGCTGCGATCGGCTTGACCGCGCTCTAAGTAGCGGTCGTACCAATCCAGCTCGCGCACGATGCTTTGCGCCACCGCCGGTGTGCTGGCGCGGTGTGTGAGTTGCTCAACCGCATCACGCACTTCGGTGTTTTCGCTGAACATGATGGTGGCGCCTGCGCGCACCAACAGGTCAGCCGCAAACCCCACAATCGGATTGGCCGTGACACCCGAAAATGCATCACTGCCGCCGCACTGCACGCCCACCACCAATTCACTGGCAGGCACTGTTTCGCGGCGACGGGCATTCAGCCGTGCCAAGTGCGGCTTGGCAGCGTCCGTGATGTGTTGCAGCATCGACATGAAACCCACATGCTGATCGTCTTGCAGACAGATGCTGTCGGGCCCATCGGCCGCCGTGCGTTCATCCACCAGCGGAAAACTGCCAGGGGGCAGCAAACGTTGCGGTGGCAGCTTTTCACATCCCAAGCTGATGACAAACACTTCGTTGCCAAAATTCGGATTGAGACTGATGTTGCGCAGCGTGCGAATGGGGATGACGGCATCGGGTGCATCAATGGCGACGCCGCAGCCATACGTGTGCTCAATGCCCACCACGTCGTCGACGTGAGGGTACAAGGGCAACAACTCATCTTTGATTTTTTGCACCGCCAGCGCAACGACACCGGCCACACACTGCACCGTGGTGGTAACGGCCAAGATATTGCGTGTCCCCACAGAGCCATCGGCATTGCGATAGCCCTCAAAGGTGTAGCCTGTTAAAGGCTCGATGGGTGCTTGTGGCGCGGTGGCCATGGGCAAATTTTGGAAGTCACGCGCGGCCGGCATGTCGAGCAGACGCTCGTGCACCCAGCTGCCTGCGGGGATGTCGGCTTTGGCGGTGCCCACATTGACGTTGTATCGCAGCACGGCTTGGCCAGCGGCAATGTCGACCAACGCAATCTTGTGACCTTGCGGCACCGCATTCAACAGCACCAGCGTTTCGGATGTCATGCCCTTTTGAACACGGTCGCCCGCCTTCAGACCACCCGCTGTCACCACAATGGCAACGTTGTCTGAAGGGTGCATGGCGATGGTGGGGTGCAGTGCTGTGATCACAGGGTAAATATTAACTTGTCGTACAAGTAGAATTATGTAATCCTCCACGTCAATTGAACTCAGTACTTACCCGATGACCCTCACCACAGCCACTTTGGATGAACCGCGCAAGTCTCGCAGCTTAGGTTTGGACTTGGTTGACAAACTCACAGCCGATGTGCGGTTGGGCCGCTTAGTGGCAGGCGACAAATTACCCAGTGAAGCTGAAATCATGAAGCATTTTGGCGTCAGCAGAACGGTGGTGCGCGAAGCATTGTCGAAACTGCAAGCTGCGCAGTTGGTCGAAACACGCCACGGCATTGGCACCTTTGTGTTGCCACAAAACAGCGCACCTTCGTTCCAAATCAGTCCCCATCAGTTGAGCACTTTGCATGAAGTGATTGCCTTGCTAGAGTTTCGCATCAGCATTGAAACAGAGGCTTCGGCCTTGGCTTCTCAGAGGAGAAATGCCGAGAACCTCGAAGAAATGCAAGACGCCATGGATGCTTTTTCCAATGCCATTGAAGCAGGCCGAGATGCTGTTCAAGCCGATTTCAGGTTTCACCAAGCCATTGCACGCGCCACACACAACAAACATTTTCAAGACCTGATGCACTCTTTGGGAACAGGCGCTATTCCACGCGGCCGATTGCAAAGCACACTGCCTGCCGATGACAAACGACTCGTCTATTTGCGCCGTGTCCACCAAGAGCACGAGAGCATCTTCAACGCCATTGCCGCGCAAGACACTGAGGCTGCGCGAGCCGCCATGCGCACCCATTTGTCCAACAGCCGCGACCGCCTGCGCAAGGCCCGCAGCGGGGGCCATTGAGCCCCTAAGTTGTACGATGTCTTGTCAATTCAGGGCTCAAGCGCCCCGAACCTCGACATACAGCGCATACAGCGAATGGCTGGCCGCCATGAACAGGCGG
>CALEYZ010000172.1 GCA_937928195.1 uncultured Limnohabitans sp. | reverse complement strand
TCAAACAACAAGAAGATGTGTTGAGCCTGCAGCAGCGCTTGCCCGAGCTTTTAGCCAGTTAGGACACGCAGGCATGTGGGTGTCGCACGGGGTGGGCTTGGGGCGTGTATTGCGCCGCGCCGGTGTGGCGGTGGACAGTGCCCGCATGGCCTTGGGTCTGCAAGCCCTGACCTTGATCGATGTGTCCCAACGTGACCAGGTCTGCCACGCCCTGCAAGCCACCTGGCTGAGCCGGGCCGAAGACATTCCGGTGTTTGAGGCTGTGTTCGATGCCTATTGGGCGATGGTGAGCCAGTCGTCCACCGCTGATGACTCATCCCAAGGCCTGCCGCTTTCGATGGCACTTTCCGTAGATGACAACCCGCCCTTGCGCCAACGTGTGCAAGACGCACTGGCGCAAATTCAGCCCGCACCTTCAATGGCCTTGCATCCGGTGGCACCCCCTGCACAGGTCGAACACACGGTGGCCAGTGCGGTACATCGTTTGCGGCATGCGGATTTTCAAACCCTCAGCGCTGACGAGCTGGCTCAGCTTCAGCGCCATCTACAAACGCTGCACATTCCCTGGCCCACGGTGCCCGGGCGGCGCTGGCGCTCAGGCGCACGTGGCACGCGGCTGGACTGGCCGCGTTTGTTGCGCACGGCGGCAAGGCAAGGTGGCGAGGTGCTGGCTTTGCCCATGCGGCGGCGCCGTGAGCAAGCCTTGCCCGTGCTGGTGCTGCTCGATGTGTCGGGCTCGATGGAGCGCTATGCCCGCATGCAACTGGCTTTTTTGCACCATCACACCCCACGGGGCAAGCGCGCGGTGTTTGCCTTTGGCACCCATTTGACTGATTTGCGCGCGGCCTTTGCCTTGCGCGATACCGACGACATGTTGCATGCCGTCAGCCAGCATGTGGCGGACTTTGGCGGTGGCACACGTTTGGGTGAATCGCTGGCAGCCTTGCGTCAGCAGTATTCGCAGGTACTGGTGGGGCGGCGTACCTTGGTGCTGTTGATCACCGATGGCTTAGACACCGGAGAGCCTGAGCAGTTGCAAGAAGAAGTGGCGTGGCTCAAGCGGCATTGCCGCAGCTTGCTGTGGCTTAACCCGCTGCTGCGCTTTGACGGCTACCAGCCCTTAGCGCGCGGGCCGCAGGTGCTGGCGCGTCATGCCGATGCGCAGGTGGCCATTCACAGCCTGGCGCGTCTGGAAAACCTGGCACAAGGCCTCGGCCAGCTGCTGAAACACTGACAATACGTGCATTGCCAATCTGCACATTGAAAACAAAGAAGGAACACCACGATGGAAATGCAAGGAACCCGGCAGCTGCCCGTCAGCCGCGAAGAGGCATGGGCCGCACTCAACAACCCCGAGGTGTTGAAGCGCTGCATTCCCGGTTGCAACAAGTTTGAACTGACCGATGAGAACACCTATGCCGTGGGCGTGGCGATCAAGATCGGGCCTGTGTCTGCCAAGTTCGCTGGCACCGTGACCTTGCAAGACATCGACCCACCCAATGGCTACGCCCTGGTGTTCGATGCCCAAGGCGGCGTGGCAGGGTTTGGCAAGGGCGAGTCCAAAGTGACCTTGACCGACAACGAACAGGGCTGCGAATTGCACTACACCGTGCAGTCGCGCATTGGCGGCAAGTTGGCGCAGCTGGGCCAGCGCTTGATTGACGGCGCAGCCAAGTCACTGGCGGAAGATTTCTTTCGCCGCTTTGAAGAGGCGATCAGCCCGGTGGTGGAGGCTGAGCCAGAGGTTGACGCGGACCCAGCGGATCAAGCGAAAGGCTCTTTGTTGTCTCGGGTGTTCAAGGGACGTTCTTAGTTCTTCAAACGCGGTGGTTGTTGATCATGACCGAGGCTTTATGCGATAGGTTTGGTCAAAAATTTAACCACTTGGGTTGCCAGGTTGCGCGGTGTAAAGCGCATGCTTTGGGCCATGGCCCAATTGACAAAGCCAGGGATGTAGACCCGCTGTCCACGCTGCATGGCGCGGTAGCCCAAGGCAGCAACTTCTTCGGACTTGGGCAGTTGCTTTCCTTTAATCAGGGCAGAGTTACCAAGCTCAGCCTTGTCCTGAAAGCCCGAGGCTGTGGGACCAGGGCACAGCGCCGTGACGGTCACACCGGTGTCTTCTAGCTCGCAAGCAATAGCCTCCGAAAAGCTCAGTACAAAAGATTTGGTGGCGTAGTAAACCGCCATGTAGGGGCCTGGCTGAAAGGCCGCCGTGGAAGCGGTATTGAGAATTTTGCCGCGCGTCGCCAACAGATCGGGCAAGAACAGCTTGGTCAGTACAACCACTGCATTCATGTTGAGCTGCATCATGGCGATCTCTGTCGCCAATGCAGAGTCTTTGAATTCACCAAAGGCCCCGAAACCAGCGTTGTTGACCAACGCGCTCAGCACGATGCCGCGCGCTTGAATCTCGGCGTGCAGCTGTGCGGCACCGGCATGGGTCTCCAAATCTGCAGCAATGACAGTGACGGCAACCTTGAACTGCTTTTCCAGTTCATCGGCCAACGTCTGCATCTTGGCCACACCACGGGCGGCCAGCACGAGCTGATAACCATCTTGCGCAAATTGGTGGGCCAAGGCCTTACCAATACCGGATGACGCACCCGTGATGAGGGCAGTTTTGTGGAATGTTGGGTGTGTGATCAAGGTGAATCTCCATAGTCGTTTTGACGATGAAGAGATTAAAAACCCGGCAACGTAGTGCCAAGTCAAGGTATTTCGGTGCCCTTGAATTGACGTTTGTAAACACTTGACCCGGCA
>CALEYZ010000171.1 GCA_937928195.1 uncultured Limnohabitans sp. | reverse complement strand
ACGAAAGCGGCCAGACCATGACCTTCACCGGCGTGCCGCCCGGCGGCTGGTTTGGCGAAGGCACAGCCTTGAAGCGCGAGGTCTATCGTTACAACATTCAAGCTTTGCGGGCCAGTGTGGTGGCCGGTTTGCCACTGGAAACCTTCCATTGGTTGATCGACAACTCTTTGGGCTTTAACCGCTACGTCATGAACCAATTGAACGAGCGCTTGGGCCAATTCATTGCCGCCCGCGAGTTTGACCGCTTGAACAACCCCGATTTGCGGGTGGCGCGCAACTTGGCCGCCTTGTTCAATCCGGTGCTGTTCTCCGGTGTTGGTGATTTGCTGCGCATTACGCAACAAGAACTGGCTTACTTGGTGGGCCTGTCCAGGCAACGTGTGAACGAAGCCCTGATTCATTTGCAAGAAGAAGGATTGATTCGGGTGGAGTATGGCGGTTTGCGAATTTTGGACTTGCACGGTCTTCGCACACGCATGATTGACCGCAGAAACAGAGACAATCAGGTCAAAGAAAAAAACTTATGAACCAGCCACCCGCCAAACCCCCTTTCACCCGCGCACCTAGACCGGCCAACGCCGTCTCTGCGGCGCACCCCAGTGCCTCAGGCGCCACCACCGTGCGCTTGAACAAACGCATGGCAGAACTGGGGCTGTGCTCACGTCGCGAAGCCGATGCTTGGATTGAGCAAGGCTGGGTCTTGGTCAACGGCCAAGTGGCCGAGATGGGCATGCAAGTCGGCTCGGCCGATCGCATCACGGTAGAGCGCGCTGCGCAAGCCCAACAAGAACAACAAGTGACGGTGCTGCTGCACAAGCCCATGGGCTACGTGAGCGGTCAAGCAGAAGACGGCCACGAACCCGCCATGGTGCTGTTCCAAGCGCGCAACCAATGGTCAGGTGACACCACGCGCATTCGCTTCAGTCCCGCCCAATTCAAAGGCTTGGCCCCTGCCGGCCGCTTGGACATTGACTCGGTGGGCTTGTTGGTGATGACGCAAGATGGCCGCGTGGCACGCCAACTGATTGGCGAAGACTCTGACATGGAAAAAGAGTACCTGGTGCGCGTCACGTGTGCCGGCCCGCAAGGCGATATCTCGGTCAATGTTCAAGCGCACTTCCCCGCGGCACAAATGCAACGACTGCGCCATGGCTTGAGTTTGGATGGCAAGCCTTTGAAGCCCGCGCAAGTGGAGTGGCAAAACCCAGAGCAACTTCGCTTTGTTTTGAAAGAAGGCAAGAAGCGTCAAATTCGCCGCATGTGCGAGCAAGTTGGTCTGAAGGTGGTGGGCCTGAAACGCATTCGCATGGGGCGCGTGCATTTGGGGGCCTTGCCTGTGGGGCAATGGCGCTATTTGGGGCCCAAAGAAACTTTTTAATTGTTCAGTGCTTGCAACGCAAGCCAAGACTGGGAGTTCGAATCATCATGAACACACGATCAATGGCCACTTTGATGCGAAGACTGAGTGGCGCGCTGGTGAGCAGCCTGCTGGCTTTCAGCGCACAGGCCGCCACCGTCAACGCCATTTGCAGCACCGACCAAGCTTGGTGTGAAATGGCCGCACAAGCCTTCACCAAGGCCACCGGCGTGACGGTGTTGCAAACCCGCAAAGCCACCGGTGAGGCTCTGGCGCAAATTCGCGCAGAAGCCGCCAATCCCAAAACCGACATTTGGTGGGGCGGCACCGGCGATCCTTTTTTGCAAGCCGCCGAGATGGGTTTGCTCACACCGTATCGCCCCGCTTACATCAATGACCTGTATGGCTGGAGCGTGCGTCAATACGCCATGTCCGACAACAAAGTGGGCGGCTTCTACACCAGCGCCATTGGCTTTGGTTGGAACACCGAAGTTTTGAAAAAGAAAAACCTGCCAGCCCCCAAATGCTGGGCAGATTTGCTCAAGCCCATTTACAAAGGCGAAATTGAAACCTCTCATCCGGCCTCCAGTGGCACGGCCTACACCATCTTGGCAGGCCTGGTGCAGCTGATGGGCGAAGAAGCGGCCTTCGACTACATGAAGAAGCTCAACCACAACGTGACGCAATACACCCGCAGCGGCACGGCACAAGCACCCAACGTGGCCAAAGGCGAAGTGGCGGTGGGCATCAGTTTCATTTTTGGTTTTGATTTGTGGAAGCACAACAAACACCCGGTGCAATCGGGCGCGCCTTGCGAAGGCACCAGCTATGAGATTGGTGGCATCGCCTTGATCAAGGGCTCGCGCAATGCAGACGCCGCGAAGCAATACTACGACTGGTTGATGAGTCCGGAAGGTCAAAAAATTGGCGGCTTGTCGGGCAGCCTGCAATTTCCCGCCAACAAGACCTTCAAGCCCGATCCTCGCATTCCCTCACTGGACGACGTGCGTCTGATCAAGTACGACTTTGAGAAGTACGGCAAAGCCGCTGAACGCAAACGCCTGCTCGACCGTTGGAACAAAGAAGTGGGCGCCCAGGCCCACTGAACCTCGGTACCCCTTGAAATTTTGAAACCCATCCCCAACTCTGGGGGTGGCAGACCTTTCTGACCCTGAGCCTGCGCCACCCATGCGCGGGCAACCCTCCTTGTTTAACCGCATTGTGTAGATTTGAAGATGACAAAAAAAACCCATGCCTTCCAAGCCGAAGTAGCCCAGCTGCTGCACTTGGTCACACACTCGCTGTATTCCAACCCTGAAATTTTTGTGCGCGAGTTGGTGTCCAACGCATCTGATGCGTGTGACAAACTGCGTTTTGAAGCCCTCAACAACGACGCGCTGTATGAGAACCAGCCCAACCTGGAAGTGCGCTTGTCGTTTGACACTGAGGCCAAAACCCTGACCATTGCCGACAACGGCATTGGCATGACGGCGCAAGAAGCCATCGACAACTTGGGCACCATTGCCAAGAGTGGCACCAAAGACTTCATGAGCAAACTGTCGGGCGATCAGAAGTCGGATGCTCAGCTGATTGGCCAGTTTGGCGTGGGCTTTTACTCGGGCTTCATTGTGGCCGACAAGATCACGGTTGAAACTCGCCGCGCGGGTGCGCCAGCCTCTGAAGGTGTGCGCTGGATCAGTGGCGGCACCGGTGACTTTGAAGTGGAAAACATCGAGCGCAGCGCACGCGGCACCAGCATCATCTTGCACCTGCGTGAAGACGCACTGCAATACGCCAACACATGGAAGCTGAAAGAAATTGTTGGCAAATACTCCGACCACATCAGCTTGCCCATCTTGATGGAAAAAGAAGAGTGGCAAGACGGTGAACTCATTGGCAAAGACGAAAGCGAAGGTCGCAAACCCGGCGGCATGGTGAAGACGGGCGAATGGGAGGCCATCAACAAAGCCACTGCTTTGTGGACACGTCCAAAGAAAGACGTGACAGACGAGCAGTACAAAGATTTCTACAAACAAATCAGCAAAGACTTTGCCGAGCCCCTCACCTGGACGCACAACCGCGTGGAAGGCAGCACCGAGTACACGCAACTCTTGTACATCCCATCACAGGCGCCGCAAGACTTGTGGAACCGCGACAAAAAAGCCGGCATCAAGTTGTACGTGAAGCGCGTGTTCATCATGGACGATGCCGAAGCGCTCATGCCCAGCTACTTGCGCTTTGTCAAAGGTGTGGTGGACTCGGCTGATTTGCCCCTCAACGTCAGCCGCGAACTGCTGCAAGAAAGCCGCGACGTCAAAGCCATTCGCGAAGGTTGCACCAAGCGTGTGTTGTCCATGCTCGAAGACTTGGCCAAACACAACGAAGCGCCTAAGGCGTCTGAAGATGGTGTGACCGACGTGGTGAGCGAAGAAGACAAAGCCAAGCAAGGTCAATACACCCGCTTCTACAAAGAGTTTGGTGCCGTGCTCAAAGAAGGTTTGGGCGAAGACTTTGGCAACCGCGAGCGCTTGGCCAAGTTGTTGCGCTTTGCGTCCACCTCCTCTGATGAAGTCAGCGTGTCATTGGCCGACTACAAAGCACGCATGAAAGAAGGCCAAGAGGCCATCTACTACATCACCGCCGATACACTGGCCGCGGCCAAGCACAGCCCGCAATTGGAAGTGTTCAAGAAGAAAGGCATTGAAGTCTTGCTCATGACCGACCGCGTGGACGAGTGGGCCCTGAACTTCATGCACGAGTTTGATGGCACACCTATGCAAAGTGTGGCCAAGGGTGCCTTTGACTTGGGCAGCTTGCAAGACGAAGAGGAAAAGAAAGCCGCTGAAGAAGCCGCCGAAACCTTCAAGCCTTTGCTGGCCAAATTAAAAGAAGCCTTGAAAGACAAAGCGGAAGACGTGCGCGTCACCAGCCGTTTGGTGGACTCACCCGCTTGTCTGGTGGTGACTGACAACGGCATGAGCATGCAATTGGCACGCATGCTGAAGCAAGCAGGCCAACAAGCCCCTGAATCCAAGCCGGTGCTGGAAGTGAACCCTGAGCATGCGCTGGTGAAGAAGCTTGAAGGCTCTGTGCACTTCCATGACTTGGCCAACATTTTGTTTGACCAAGCTTTGCTGGCCGAAGGCGGCATGCCGGATGACCCAGCAGCGTATGTGCGTCGTGTGAATGCGTTGTTGGTTTAAGTCGCATTTGAAGGCAATTGCAAATTTAACGAGCGACTATTTTTGACATTTGTTGTATAGTCATTACACGACTCACCTTTTAACCGCTTGGTATGGCCAAGTGCTTTAAAGGCGACAAGCCGCCCTCGGGCGGCTTTGTCATTTCTGGAAAGCTCATTTGCGTACCATTGCTTACATTGACGGATACAACCTCTACTATGGGCTTCTTAGGAAATCTAAATTCAAGTGGCTAGACGTCTACAACTTGTTCCTTAATCAAGCCTTGAATGAAAGCTCTGAAATAGTAGAGGTGCGCTACTACACAGCGCCAATGCTTGGAAAAATGTCTGATGACTTGGAATCTCCGATCAGACAGCGAAGATACCTTCAAGCACTTCGAAAAATGCACCCCCATGGACTCAAACTGATTGAGGGCCGCATCGTTGCCTCTACACCATTTCAGAGATTATTCCGCCCTATTCCCGAAGTACCCCATTTGAAAAAAGTTCAGGTTTTGGATTTCAATGAGAAGAAAACAGACGTCAACATCGCTGCAGACATGATCAATGGCGCATGGACAAGAACATACGATCAAGCTGTGCTGTGTAGCAACGACTCGGATTTAGAAGGCGCGTTGCGTAGCATCAAAGAACACCATCCTCATATTCGCATCGGATTGGTCGCACCCATCTCTGGCGATGATCCGAGGAAAATCTCAAATGATTTGGCTCAATTTTCAGATTGGAAAAAGATTTTAAGTCCGGTCCATCTTTCCAAAGCTCAGTTGCCAGATCGAATTCCACGCTCACATTTATCGAAGCCTGCTGCATGGAACATTTAGTTGAGAAAACACTTAAACCACCAACAGCGGCTCTTGCATTTGCTCGATTTGCTCTTCCAACATTTGAACTTGGCCGCGCCAATAGTCGGGTGTACCAAACCATGGGAAGTTGATCGGAAAAATAGGATCGTCCCAGCGGCGAGCCAGCCACGCGCTGTAATGCACTAAGCGCAGTGTTCTCAGCGGTTCAATCAAGGCCAATTCGCGTCGATCAAAATCACGCACCTGCTCATACCCGTCCAGCAACATGCTCAACTGACCGGATCGCTGTTTGCGGTCACCCGACAACAGCATCCACAAATCTTGCACGGCCGGGCCCATGCGTGCGTCGTCCAAGTCGACGAAGTGCGGGCCACCACCTGGCAAGTCGGCCGGTGTCCACAAAATATTGCCGGGGTGACAATCGCCATGCAAGCGCAACATTTGGAAATGGGGCCAATCACTGCCGTGCGCAGAGCCCAAGCCAGCGGCGTGCATCTCGTCCATGGCTTGTTGCCACGCCTCTTGCCAAGCACGCTCGACTTCCATGGGAATGGCTTTGTTCTTGTGCAACCAATCCTTGGGCTCTTGCATGAAGGTGTCAATGCTGAGAGCAGGACGGTTGTGAAACGGCTTGGCAGCACCCACTGTGTGAATGCGCGCTAAAAAACGGCCAATCCATTCCAACACCTCATCGTCATCCAGCTCGGGCGGGCGACCACCGCGGCGCTCACTGACAGAAAACGAAAAGCCTTGAAACGCTTGTCCAGGTGACGCACCGTTTGCATCACGCCCAACAAAAGCTTTGTGATGCAAAGTGCGTCCTTGCAAATTCAACGGCGGCACCACGGGCACTTCCGCCGCCACCAACTCCGCTGCAAAATCGTGTTCTTCTTGTATCTGCGCATCGGTCCATCGGCCAGGCCGATAGAACTTGGCCACCACACTGTCAGGCACGGGCGTGCCATCGGTTTGGGTGGGCGCGCGTTCTGTTTCCAGTTGAATTTGATAGACGCGATTCTCGTAAGAGCTGAGCGCCGTGAGGCGGCCATCGCCCATCAGGCCAATGTCGGCCAAGGCATCTAACACGGCATCGGGTGTGAGCGAGGCATACGGATGCAAAGCGTCCCACTCGGTTGGCCCTTGGGGGACTTCATTCGTCATTCAGTGTTCCTAAAAATTCAAACGGCACATCTTGCTTCACCAAGATGACAGTGCAGGGTGCCGCCATGGCCACCTTGATGGGCACGGTGGCCACAAAGCGTTGCATCTGCAACCCGTGTGTGGCCGCCCCCATGATGATCATGCTCACCTCGTTGCCTTCAGCGTATGTCACCAATGCGTTGGCCACATCACTGGCTTCCAACACGTGGAAAGAAATTTGATGGTTGTGCAAATCCAAACCCTGCGACCATTGCTGCATGCGCGCCAAATGCATGCGATGCACTTTGCTTTCGCTCTTGTGCAACTCGGTGCTGCTGGTGTCGCTGGGTGAAATGACCGTGACACACGCCAATCGCGCGCCAGGTCGAATGCCCAAGGAGCGGTCCACCGCTTCGCGCAGTGAGTACCAAGTGGCATCGCTCACATCGGCATGCGGCAGGGCCACCATCAAGATGGGCACTTCTTTGATTTGCTTGGACGGCAGCGGACTGGGCTGGTAGTGCATGCCCGCCGCCTTGAGCCAGCGCTTGAAATGCGCTTTGAAACCAGTACCCTTGGTTTGCCGCCCGCGTTCGGTGATGCGAATTTGATCAGGGTTGCTCAAGTCCATGGCCAAGTGCGCCGCCGATGGGTAGCGCTTGGCAGCCTCTGGGTGCAGGCAATTCAAAATGACTTCTTGCAACCATTCAGGCACAGCCGGGTTGCGCTTGCGCGGTGGCACAGGGTCCATCCACAAACGCTGACGCATGCCGCCTGCAGTGGCAGGCTCGCCAAACGGCAACTCACCGGTGGCAAGTTCATAGAGCATGACACCGATGGCAAAAATATCAGAACGCGGATCACCCCGCACACCGACCACTTGCTCTGGCGCGATCCATGCAGGCGAACCCACGGCTTTGCGCATCTCTTCGGCCAACAAATCCGGGTACAGCGCATGGCACGACAAACCAAAGTCCAGCAGCACCACTTTGCCATTGGGCCGAATCAACACATTGGCAGGCTTCAAGTCCAGATGGCAAACATTTTGTTTGTGCAAACTGTTGACCGCGTGCGCCAACTCAGCACCCAGGCGTGCAATGGCCCTGTCGTGCAAACCCGTCTGAAATGTTTCGGTGTGAAAGTTCTCGGCCCAGGTTTCAAGTGTGGTGGCTGTGACATATTCCATGACCAAATAGGGTGTGCGTGACAAATCCCCAGCGGCCACAAAACGCGGCACGTGGGTGCCGGTGAGTGCGGGCAAAATTTGTTGTTCTACTTCAAAGCTGACAATGTTCTCGGCACCATCACCCGCCGTCATGCGGGGAATTTTCATGGCCATGGGAAATTCAGATTCGCGGCGCGAGCCATCTTCACTCAAGGCATATTGAACGGTGTAGATGTGCGCCATGCCACCTGCATGCAAGCAGGCTTGAATTTCAAAGCCATCGATCACATGGCCGGGGTCTAGAAGTTTCATCGTCCCTGCGCCAATCGCTCAGCAAAAAATTCTGGCAACCCCGCATCGCGAATGGCCGCGGCTGCGGCCTCATGATCGTAAGCAACGCGGTGAAAAATCATACGCCCTGCGGCATCGTCGTAGATCGCATACATGGCCTCGGGCTTGTGATCTCGCGGTTGTCCTACCGACCCCACTGTAGCCACCCACCGACGATGCGACGGCATGGGCACTTGCACACCCACACTGGGATCGAAGCGCATCATGCTGTGTCCTGTCCCACGGTAATACACGGTCTGATGGTGCACATGCCCCACCACCACATGACGCGCATCATAGGTTTGCAACGCATGGTCCGCGCACAAATCGGCAGCGCGCTGCGAGTCAACATAGTGCCATCGCTCAGGCGCATACGCACTGGCATGCACCAACAGCAAGGGACCCGACAATGCCGTCATGGGCAAAGATTTCAAAAAACCGCGCTGCATTGCACCCAGTTGTTCGAAGGTCCACTGTGCGGTGCTGCTACCCAAACTCGATTTATCTGCAGGTGGCTTGACAGCCATGGCATCGTGGTTACCTTGAATCACCCAGGCACCTTCGTCGGCCAATTGCATGGCGATGTCCACCACCTCTTGCGGGTTGCCACCATAGCCCACCAAATCACCCAGCAAAGCCCAACGCTCAACCCCCTGCAACTTGGCATGTGCCATGCAAGCGTTCAGTGCTTGCAGGTTGGCATGGATGTCCGAGAGCAGTGCAATTTTCACAATGCTATTTTCCAGTGAAGCGTGCGTCGCGCTTTTCAATAAAGGACTGCACACCTTCTTTGGCATCGTCGCTGTTGGACAGCGTTTTTTGCACAGAGATGAATTCGTGCATGGCCACCAAGGGCCCATGCTCTACCGCTTTCAAAACACTTTGGCGAGTGGCCACCACGGCCAAAGGCGCTTGCGCCGCAATGGCTTTTGCAATCTTCAAAGCTTCGCCTAGCTGTTCACCCGCCGGCACCACACGCTGCACAAAATTCAAGCGCAAAGCTTCTGCGCTGCCAAACTCATCGCCTGTGAGCAAATGCAGCAAGGCATTGCCCATGCCCGCACGCTCAGCCATGCGCAAGGTGGCGCCGCCCGTGGCCATGATGCCGCGCTTCACCTCCAATTGCGAGAAACGGCAGTTGTCTGCGGCCACCACAATGTCCGCCGCCAGCATCAGCTCAATGCCCAAGGTGTAGGTGATGCCTTGCACCGCAACCACCATGGGCTTGGTACGGCGGCGATAGCCTTCCATGCCCAAATTGAGTGGGTCAACCAAGCCCAAGGGCACGGCTTTTTCACCGCGTTGCATGAGTGGTGCAATGGTGGGCAAGTCCAGACCCGCCGTGAAGTGCTCGCCCATGGCATGCAACACACCCACACGCAGCGAAGGGTCGTCGTCTAGGCGGGTGTAGGCCTCGCCCAACTCGCGGTACATCTTGGGCGTGAAGCCGTTGCGCTTGTTGGGCCGGTTGATGCCGATCAACAGCACACTGTCTTGGACGTCCAAGTCAATGCTGCCTTCTGGATGAATCGTTGTCATAGAGAACCTTGCCTGCAGGTTAATGAGAGACGCGCCAAGCGAACTTGCTTTAAATCAATATTGGTAAACACCATGACCTGTTTTGCGGCCCAAGCGACCGGCTGCCACCAACTCTTTGAGCAAGGGGCAAGGAC
Organism: uncultured Limnohabitans sp.; assembly: GCA_937928195.1. Taxonomy (GTDB): domain Bacteria; phylum Pseudomonadota; class Gammaproteobacteria; order Burkholderiales; family Burkholderiaceae_C; genus Limnohabitans_A. The sequence continues at coordinate 630 of CALEYZ010000171.1, read as the reverse complement.
GGTATTTGCTGTCGCCAAATTCTTTGAGGTAAACCTCCATGACGGCCAAGCACACGTCCAAGCCGATCATGTCAGCCAAGGCCAGTGGGCCAATGGGTTGGTTGCAGCCTAGCTTCATGCCGGCGTCGATGTCGTCGGGTGTGGCCAAGCCTTCTGACAACACAAACAGCGCCTCGTTGATCATGGGCACCAAAATGCGGTTGACCACAAAGCCCGGCGCATTCTTCACGGTGATGGGTGTCTTGCCCAAAGCCGCGGCCAAGGCGTGCACGGCATCGTGGGTGGCGTCGCTGGTTTGCAAACCACGAATGATTTCCACCAAGGCCATCATGGGCACGGGATTGAAAAAGTGCATGCCAATGAAACGGTCGGCGCGGGTGGTGACTGCCGCCAACTGTGTGATGGAAATGGACGACGTGTTGGAGGCGATGATGACCTCAGGCGCCAGCATGCCATCGAGTTGCTTCAAAATTTTGACTTTAAGGTCTTGGTTTTCAGTGGCCGCTTCAATGACCAGGTCTGTGGTTTTCAGATCGTCGTACTGCGTGCTGCCCTGAATTTTGGACAATGCAGCGGCCTTGTCGGCTTCGGTGATTTTTTCTTTTTTGACCAAACGGTCCAAGCTGCCCG
>CALEYZ010000170.1 GCA_937928195.1 uncultured Limnohabitans sp. | reverse complement strand
TGCCCGGCTTCATGCCCGGTACCTCACAAGAGTACGGCGGCATCATCAAGCACGGTGCTAAGTTGCTGTACGCGTACGCCGAGTGCACCGTGCCAAAAATCACCGTCATCACACGCAAAGCCTACGGCGGTGCCTATGACGTGATGGCGTCCAAGCACTTGCGCGGCGACGTCAACTTTGCCTGGCCTAACGCCGAGATTGCGGTGATGGGCGCGAAGGGCGCCGTGGAAATTATTTTCCGCGAAGACAAAAACGATCCCGTGAAGTTGGCAGCACGCGAAGCTGAATACAAAGACCGCTTTGCCAACCCCTTCGTGGCCGGCGCACGTGGCTTCATTGACGACGTGATACAACCGCACGAAACACGCAAACGCATTTGCCGCTCACTGGTGATGTTGAAAGACAAAAAAGTAGAAAACCCATGGCGCAAGCACGGCAACATTCCACTTTAAGTGGCATGACCGACAAAGCTTGAACTGAATACGCCATTAGGAGAAAAAATATGTTTACCAAAATTTTGATTGCCAACCGCGGTGAAATTGCCTGCCGAGTGATTGCAACGGCCAAGAAAATGGGCATTGCCACGGTTGCTGTTTATTCCGAAGCCGACAAAGAAGCACGCCACGTGATGCTGGCCGATGAGGCCGTGTTGTTGGGCCCAGCGCCATCGCGCGAGTCATATTTGGTGGCCGACAAAATCATTGCCGCTGCCAAAGCCACTGGCGCTCAAGCCATTCACCCTGGCTACGGTTTCTTGTCTGAAAACGAAGCGTTTGCCAAGCGTTGTGAAGAAGAAGGCATTGCCTTCATTGGCCCACGCCACTTTTCAATTGCCGCCATGGGCGACAAAATTGCGTCCAAGAAATTGGCCAACGAAGCCAAGGTCAACACCATTCCGGGCTACAACGATGCCATTGACACAGCAGAGCAGGCTGTTGAAATTGCCAAAGGCATTGGCTACCCCGTCATGATCAAAGCCTCTGCCGGCGGCGGTGGTAAAGGTCTTCGCGTGGCCTTCAATGACAAAGAAGCCTTTGAAGGTTTCACGTCTTGCCGCAACGAGGCCCGCAACTCTTTTGGCGATGACCGCGTCTTCATCGAGAAGTTTGTGGAAGAGCCCCGTCACATTGAAATTCAAGTCTTGGGCGACAGCCATGGCAATGTGATTTACTTGAACGAGCGCGAGTGCTCCATTCAGCGCCGTCACCAAAAAGTGATTGAAGAAGCTCCATCACCTTTCATCAGCGATGCCACACGCAAAGCCATGGGTGAGCAAGCCGTGGCCTTGGCCAAAGCGGTGAAATACCAATCTGCAGGCACCGTCGAGTTTGTGGTCGGCAAAGACCAAAGCTTCTACTTCCTTGAGATGAACACCCGCTTGCAGGTGGAACACCCTGTGACCGAAGCCATCACAGGCATCGACTTGGTGGAGATGATGATCCGTGTGGCCAATGGCGAGAAGTTGCCCATTACCCAAGCCGACGTGAAGCGCAACGGTTGGGCCATCGAATGCCGTATCAACGCTGAAGATCCATTCCGCAACTTCTTGCCTTCAACAGGTCGCTTGGTGCGTTTCCAAACGCCTGTACAAACCATGTTCCAGTCCAACACGCAAGACCTGTTGGGCGTGCGTGTGGACACCGGTGTGCAAGATGGTGGCGAGATCCCCATGTTCTACGACTCCATGATTGCCAAGTTGATCGTGCACGGTACAGACCGCAATGACGCGATTGCCAAAATGCGGGAAGCCTTGAATGGCTTTGTCATTCGTGGCATCAGCTCCAACATTCCATTCCAAGCGGCTTTGTTGGCCCATCCCAAATTTGTGGCCGGTGACTTCAACACAGGCTTCATTGCCGAAAACTATGCCCATGGTTTCCGCGCAGAAGATGTGCCGCATGACGATCCCGACTTCTTGGTGGCACTTGCAGCCTTTGTGCGTCGCAAATCACGTGAGCGTGCGGCCAACATCAGTGGCCAATTGCCTGGCTATGATGTCCAAATCGGCCATGACTACAGTGTCATTGTGTTGGGTGCCAAAGGCGACAACCGTTACATCGGTGTGCATGTGGATGAGTTCCGTGGTCAGAGCGGTAAAGCCATCATCAAGGTGGGTGAGAACCACTACATCATTGAAAGCCACTCACGTTTGAACGATGTGCGCATCAGCGGCACCGTCAACGGCAAACCCTTCACGGCCCAAGTGGAGCGCGGCACGCCCAAGAATCCATTGGCCTTGCAAATTCAACACAATGGCACGCGCATTGAAGCCTTGGTGGTGTCGCCTCGCATGGCCGAGTTGCACCAAATGATGCCGTTCAAAACACCGCCCGACATGAGCCGTTTTGTTTTGTCGCCCATGCCAGGCTTGTTGGTCAATGTGGCCGTCACGCCCGGTCAGAAAGTGCAAGCGGGCGAGCGCGTGGCAGTGATTGAAGCCATGAAGATGGAAAACATCTTGTTTGCCGCGCACGACGGCGTGGTGAAGAAAGTTTTGGCCTCGCAAGGTGAATCGCTCACCGTGGACCAAGTGATTGTGGAGTTTGAAGCATGACCAGCACGGCACGTCCCTTCAAGGTTCTGGGCATTCAGCAAATTGCCATTGGCGGTCCGGACAAAGTTAAACTTCAGAAACTCTGGGTTGACATGTTCGGCCTGGAAGTCACGGGGACCTACAAAAGCGACCGCGAGAATGTGGACGAAGACATTTGTGCCATGGGGGTGGGACCCTTCAAAGTCGAAGTCGATTTGATGCAACCCATGGACCCTGAAAAGAAACCTGCCGTTCACACCACGCCTTTGAATCACGTGGGCTTGTGGATTGACAACTTGCCTGTGGCTGTTGAATGGCTCACATCGCAGGGCGTGCGCTTTGCGCCGGGCGGCATCCGCAAGGGTGCGGCAGGTTTTGACATCTGCTTCATTCACCCTAAAGGCAATGAAGAATTGCCAATAGGCGGTGAGGGCGTTTTGATTGAGTTGGTGCAAGCACCTGACGAGGTTGTCAAAGCCTTCAGTGCGTTGGCCGCACAGTACGCTTAAATCGTCAAACTTGTTGTCGCGCTTTGGCTTTGGCCAAAGCCGCTTCGATGATGGCCCGCTTGCGGGCCATTTCTTTGTCTGCGGAGGCCGGGCTTACCGATAACCCATTGGCATCTTCTGCGGGGCGTGTATGGGCTTCTAAATCAGCCAACTTCATTGCAGCCTTGGCTTCATTTCTTGCGGCATGCTCACGTTCTTCCACGACCAAACGCTTTTGTCGTGCTTCGTAACGTTGTCGGGCTTGTGTGGCCAATTCGGCGGACCAGGCAGCCCAGCCTGTTTTGTCGCCAGACACCGGCACCATTTCAATGCAATCGACCGGGCATACCGGCAAACAAAGATCACATCCTGTGCAGGCTGATTCAATGACCGTGTGCATCACTTTGTTGCTGCCCAAGATGGCATCGGTGGGGCAGGCTTTGATGCACAGTGTGCACCCAATGCACCAAGCCTCGTCAATCACAGCGACGGTCATGGGGCCTTCAGCGCCATGCTCAGGATTCAGGGGTGTTGGCGTTTGATTTGTCAGGCGCGCTAAAACAGCAATGCCCTCAATGCCGCCGGGTGGGCATTGGTTGATAGGGGCATTTTCTTCTGCAATGGCCTGTGCATAGGCCTTGCAATCCGGATAGCCGCATCGGGTGCACTGCGTTTGCGGCAGCGCATCGTTGATGCGTTCAGCCAGTGAACTCACTTTTTGCGCGAAACGGCTTTGGCTGCAACTGATTTAACAGTGCGCTTCACCGCAGCTTTGACAGCAGGTTTCTTTTTACCGCTTACGTCGTTGTGCGCCAAAATGAATTTGACCACTTCAGGGTAGACCACATCGCGCCAACGGCGGCCACTGAAAATGCCGTAGTGGCCTGCACCCGGAACTTCCAAATGCTTTCGGTTGTTGGCTTTGATGTTGCTGCACAAACCATGTGCTGCTGCCGTCTGGCCTGAACCAGAAATGTCGTCGAGTTCACCTTCGACCGTCAGCAAAGCGGTGGTGGTGATGTCTTGAGGGCGAACCAACTCAGTTTTGCCTTGGGTGTTTTTAACATTCCAAGTGCCGTGAACCAAGTTGTAGTCTTGGAACACCGTTTTGATGGTTTCCAAATAGTAGTCGGCGTCCATGTCGAGCACCGCGTTGTACTCGTCGTAAAACTTGCGGTGCGCTTCCGTGCTGGCGTCGTCACCTTTGATCAAGTCTTTGAAGTAATCGTAGTGGCTGGTGGCATGGCGATCGGGGTTCATGGCCACAAAACCTGTGTGCTGCAAGAAGCCAGGATATACACGGCGGCCAGCACCTGGGAAGTTGCTGGGCACTTTGTAAATCACATTGTTTTCAAACCACTCGAAGCTCTTGTTCATGGCCAAGTTGTTCACGGCGGTGGGCGACTTGCGCGCATCGATAGGGCCGCCCATCATGGTCATGGACAAAGGTGTTGTTTCGCCGCGTGACGCCATGAGTGACACCGCTGCCAAGACAGGCACGGTGGGCTGGCAGACGCTGACCACGTGGCAATTGCCGTACACGCCTTGCACATGGCGAATGAACTCTTGCACGTAGTTAATGTAATCGTCCAGATGAAACTCACCATCGGCCAAAGGCACCAAGCGGGCATTTTTCCAGTCAGTGATGTAGACCTTGTGGTCTTTCAGCATGGTTTTGACGGTGTCGCGAAGCAGCGTGGCGTAGTGGCCCGACAAAGGTGCAACGATGAGCACTGCGGGTTGTTTTTTCAGGTTGCTTAGCGTAGGTGCATCGTCGGTGAAGCGTTTGAAGCGGCGCAATTCACAGAAGGGCTTGTCAATTTCGACGCGCTCATGGATGGCCACATCCACTTTGCCCACTTTGACAGTGCGAATGCCAAACTCAGGCTTGACATAGTCTTTGCCTAAGCGGTGCATCAGGTCATAACCTGCAGAAACGCGCTGTGCCAGTGGAGAGTGTCCAATGGGGTTGAGCGGGTTGCTGTACATCTTGGCGGCAGCTTGGGCCAAGTCTGCAAAAGGCTCCATGATGGAACGTTGAGTTTCGTAGATTTGGTAAAGCATGGCTAAAACACCTTAAATTGTTGCACTGCAGCAATATATCAGTTGTGATGCGTTGAAAATGGAGTCGCGCACCTAATTTGGGTCAAATGCGCGACTTGTTCTGACAGACGGAATCTCAAACCCCTTGCGGGCTTAGATGACCTTGGCGATGGCCTGGCAAACGTAGTCGATGTTTTTGCTGTTCAAAGCCGCCACACACATGCGGCCTGTGTCGGTGCCGTACACGCCAAATTCAGAGCGCAAACGCACCATTTGGTCTTTGCTGAGACCCGAGTAGCTGAACATGCCAATTTGGGTGGTGATGAAGCTCATGTCTTGCTTCACACCGGCTGCCTTGAGGCCGTCGACCAATTTTTGGCGCATGGCTTTGATGCGAACACGCATTTCGGCCAATTCTTTTTCCCATGTGGCACGCCACTCGGGGTTGGCCAACACAGCAGCCACCACAGCACCACCGTGGATCGGTGGGTTGGAGTAGTTGGTGCGAATCACAATTTTCAACTGGCTCAAAACACGGCCGCATTCTTCTTTGTCGGCGCAGACCACTGACAAAGCACCCACACGCTCGCCATACAGGCTGAAGCTCTTGGAGAAAGACGTCGACACGAAGAAGTTGAGGCCAGCGGCCACAAACTTGCCAATCACGGCGCCGTCTTCGGCAATGCCATGGCCAAAGCCTTGGTAGGCCATGTCGAGGAAGGGGGTGAGGTTTTTGGCTTTGACGGCGGCAATCACTTGGTCCCACTGGGCAGCCGTGATGTCGTAACCTGTCGGGTTGTGACAGCAAGCATGCAACACCACGATGGTGCCTGGGGCGGCGGCATTCAAGCTGGCCAACATGCCTTCAAAGTTCACGCCGCGTTTTTCGGCGTCGTAGTAAGCATAGGTGTCAACTTGAAAACCGGCGTTGGCAAACAGTGCGCGGTGGTTTTCCCAGCTGGGATCAGAAATCAAAACCTTGGCGTTGGGGCTGACTTTTTTCAAGAAGTCGGCGCCAATTTTCAGACCGCCTGTACCGCCAATGCCTTGAACGGTGGCCACGCGGCCAGATTTGACGGGTTCGCTGTCGGCGCCAAAGACCAAGCTTTTTACAGCGGCGTCGTAGGCGGCAATGCCGTCGATGGGCAGGTAGCCACGGGCGCTGGGTTTGTCCATCATGGCTTTTTCGGCAGCTTGCACGCACTCGAGCAAGGGAAGTTTGCCGTTGTCGTCGAAATACACGCCCACACCCAAGTTCACTTTGTTGGGGTTGGTGTCGGCTGCAAATTGTTCGTTCAAACCCAAGATGGGGTCGCGGGGGGCCATTTCGACGGCGGTAAACAGAGACATGAAAAAAGTCCTTGAGAAGGAGGTTGCTGTTGGCAGAAATCCCAAACCTAGGTTAGGCTTTAGGGTTGCCCCTAATTTTAACGGCTCTTTCAGACCTTTTTGCGCATTGATTCGCCCAACTTTGTCCCGTCGCTGACCACTCACTCCAAGACCCATGGCCGTTTCACCTACCGAAAATTCAACCCCGCTTGAGGTCGTTCCCTTTGTGGCGCCCGAAGGCAAGTTTGTGCACTACGAAGACTCTCCTTTTGAGCTGTACCAACCCTACCCACCAGCAGGCGACCAGCCCACCGCCATTGAAGGTTTGGTGGAAGGCCTGCGCGACGGCGAAGTGTTTCAAACCTTGTTGGGCGTCACGGGGTCTGGCAAAACTTTCACCATGGCCAACATCATTGCCCAAATGGGCAAGCCCGCCATTGTGTTTGCGCCCAACAAAACCTTGGCCGCGCAACTTTATTCTGAGTTCAGAGAGTTCTTTCCAAAAAATGCGGTGGAGTATTTCGTCAGCTACTACGACTACTACCAACCTGAGGCTTATGTGCCACAGCGCGATTTGTTCATTGAAAAAGATTCGGCCATCAATGAGCACATTGAGCAGATGCGTTTGTCGTGCACCAAGAGTTTGATGGAGCGTCGCGATGTGGTCATTGTGGCCACCGTGTCGGCCATTTACGGCATTGGTGAACCAGAGAGTTATCACCGCATGATCATGGTGCTGCGCACCGGTGACAAGGTGGGGCAGCGCGACGTCATTGCGCAGCTCATTCGCATGCAGTACCAGCGCAATGACCAAGATTTCAGCCGCGGTAAATTCCGTGTGCGCGGTGACACCATCGATGTGTTTCCTGCTGAGCACTCCGAGTTGGCGGTGCGCATCGAGTTGTTTGACGATGAAGTGGAAAGCCTTCAGTTGTTCGACCCCCTCACGGGCCGCATTCGACAAAAGATTCCTCGCTTCACGGTGTATCCCTCTAGCCATTACGTCACGCCGCGCGACAAGGTGTTGGCTGCTGTTGAAACCATCAAAGAAGAGTTGACGGAGCGCCTCAAAGAGTTGGTGGGCATGGGCAAATTGGTGGAAGCGCAGCGCCTGGAGCAACGAACGCGTTTTGATTTGGAAATGCTGAGCGAAGTGGGTCACTGCAAAGGCATCGAAAACTACACGCGCCATTTGTCGGGTGCCGAACCTGGCGCAGCGCCCAGCACCTTGACCGACTACATGCCGCTGGACTCGATCATGTTTTTGGACGAGAGCCATCAAATGATTGGCCAGCTCAACGCCATGTACAACGGCGACCGTGCACGCAAAACCACCTTGGTGGAATATGGCTTCAGGTTGCCCAGCGCGCTGGACAACCGGCCATTGAAGTTTGAAGAATTTGAAACCAAAATGCGTCAATGCATTTTTGTGTCGGCCACACCTGCCGACTACGAAAAAACGCACTCCGGCAAAGTGGTGGAGCAGGTGGTCAGACCGACTGGCTTGGTCGACCCACAAGTGGAAGTGCGGCCCGCCATTCACCAAGTGGACGATGTGCTGCAAGAAATTCGCATTCGTGTCGACAAGCATGAGCGCGTACTCATTACCACGCTGACCAAACGCATGGCCGAGCAGCTCACCGATTACCTGTCTGACAACGGTGTGAAGGTGCGCTATTTGCACTCCGACGTGGACACCGTTGAGCGCGTTGAAATTTTGCGTGACCTGCGACTGGGCACATTTGATGTGCTGGTGGGCATCAATTTGTTGCGCGA
>CALEYZ010000169.1 GCA_937928195.1 uncultured Limnohabitans sp. | reverse complement strand
AGTTCACAAACTACCTGCCCTGGCGAATTATCTTTGGTATTTTTTCGCGCTCCTAACGGATCACTAACAACGGTAGCTCTTAGAGGATTCTCAGGATTTGTATAAGCTGCTGCAACCGCTTCATTTACCAATGCTTGCAAAGACCGAAGCGGATTTGTATCACGACGTTTGAATTGAACCCCAACATGGCACCCGGTGGCCAGGATTTGGGCGAGCACTTGCGAGAAAAGTACGGCTCAACGCCGGAGCAGCAAGCGCAAATTCGCGCCACCATCGCAGCCCGCGGTGAAGAGGTCGGCTTCAAGTTCAACCCAGGCGGTCGAGGCCGTGTCTACAACACCTTCAACGCACACCGCTTGTTGCATTGGGCCGGTGTCAAAGGGCCTGCAGGCAGTCAGCATGCCCTCAAGCGCGCCTTGCTAGAGTCGTACCAAGGGCGTGCAGAGGCTGTGGAATCAGACGATGTTTTGTTGGCTGTGGTGGCGTCCGTCGGCTTGGATGTGGCGGAAGCAAAAAACATCTTGGCCTCGGACACCTATGCCGAGGAAGTCCGTGAGATTGAACGCTTCTACCAACAAGCGGGCATTCATTCAGTGCCAGCCGTCATCATCAATGACAAGCACCTTATTTCCGGGGGGCAGCCTGCCGCTGTGTTTGAGCAAGCACTGCGAAGAATTGCCGCCGGTGAAGTTTGAGCCATGGCGCCGCTGACCATTTACTACGATGGCAGTTGCCCCTTGTGTCGGCGTGAAATTGCTTTTTACAAAAGCAATCCCGATGCTGCGCAGTTGGTGTGGCATGACGTCAGCGTGAATTTTCAAGCCAATGAAGATGCAAGCTTGGGCGATGGTTTAAGTTGCCAACGTGCCATGGCGTACTTTCATGTGCGCGATGCGCAAGGCCAGTTGTTTGAGGGTGGTGCAGCGTTTGCGCGCCTGTGGTTGGAGTTGAGGGGGTGGCGTTTGGCGGGGCGTGTCTTTTCGGTGCGACCTTTCAGTTGGGCCATTCACGTTGGCTACAACATGTTTCTGCCCATTCGACCTACTGTGCAAAAGTACTTGCTCATGTGGGATGCGCGTCATTCATGAGTGCCTATCAAGCGTTGGTGTTGGGTGCCAGTGGCGCAATAGGCAATGCCTTTTTGAAGCATTTTCAAAACGACCCTGCATGCACATTGGCCGTGGGCCTGTCACGACAGAGTGACTTGCATTTTGAGTTGGAAGATGAAGACAGCATGGCGCATTGCGCGGCCGCGTTACGCAATTCATCAGGCCTCTACGGTATGTGTCAATTCAAATACATCATCGATGCCACAGGTGCTTTAACCCTTGATGGTCAAGGCCCAGAAAAACGTTTGCAAGCCTTGAATGCCAAACAGATGCTGCGACAGTTGGAAGTGAATGCGGTGGGACCTGCTTTGCTCATCAAGCATTTCTTGCCTTTGCTCTTAACGCAAGGTGCCGCTTGCTATGCCACCTTGTCTGCACGCGTTGGCAGCATCGAAGACAACCACAAAGGCGGCTGGTATGGTTACCGCGCAGCCAAAGCGGCCCGAAACATGTTGCTTCAAACGGCGGCCATTGAAGCGGCGCGGCAAAAGCCGCTGGCTGTCTTTGCTGCTTTGCAGCCGGGCACGGTGCAGTCAAATTTGTCTGCGCAATTTGTGGCAGCACAAGACGCCCTCATGCCACAAGATTCAGTGGCACAGTTGATGCGCGTTTTGGGTGATTTGAAACCAACGGGTCGCGCACAATTTGTCGATTACGCAGGCCGCCAGATTCCATGGTGATGGCTGCTTGATTCAAAAGGAATGCCAATGAACGAAGATCCACGTTGCTGTGGTACCGGAACCTGCATCATTGACCCCGAGGGCCGATGCTGGTGCGGTCAAGTATGGGACGGTGAAAAAATGGCAATGCCCAAACTTGAAACACCCTCAAGCGATCCAACACCCAAGCCTCAAACAGACCACAACTTGCGGTAGTCGCCGTTTGGATCGTAGTCTTTGGCTTGCTTGTCTGGATTGAACCGTCTAGACCCTCTCGGGTCGGTGCCGTGGCCACTCAGGTACAACCAATTGCCTTGGTTGCTGTAAACATCAAAATCAATCAAGTGCGATTCAAACCACGCAGCGCCCGCGCGCCAATCGCAGCCTAAGTCGTGAATCAAATAGCTGGCCACGTTTTGGCGCATGCGATTGGACAAATAGGCCGTACTGCGGAGTTCGCGCATGCCGGCATCAATGAAGGCGTGCCCCGTTTGGCCTGTGCACCAAGCTTCAAACGCTTCAGTAGCGTGATGCTTGTACTGAGGGGTTTCGACGCTCAGGCCTTGGCGCCTGTAGAGTCTTTGGCCGTACTTGTGATGCAGCCAGCGAAAGTGATCGCGCCAAAGTAACTCAAAGCCAATCCAATAGGTGCTGTCGTTCGCGCCGTGCGTTTGTTCGTGCTGTTTGACGGCTGCCCATGCTTGGCGTGCAGACAACGCGCCCGTGGCCAGCCAAGGTGACCACTTGGTGGAGTAATTCACGCCCAACAAGCCATTGCGAGTGAGTTTGTAAGTGCGGGGCAGGGTGCTGTTGCTGTAGCGTTGGAGGTGCGCCAAGGCGGCAGTCTCGCCGCCCTCAAAGCCGCCAGGTCCCCAGGGGAAAGCTGAGCGAGGGTCAGGCGTGTTGTCTGCAGAAATGGGGGCAAGCGCTGCGCCCAGCCACCCTGGCAAGTGCTGCAACTGATTGGGGAGAGCAGAGAGCACAGGAAGCGCTGGCAGTTGGGCTGGCGCAGACAGTGGCATTTCGACTTTCAGTGTGGGGCGCTCTACTTGCTGCCTGAAGGTGGTGAACTGATCGGGTACTTGGTTTGCTGCAAAGGGCAAATCAGACATGCGCATCAGCGTGGATTGCCACACCGTTTGCACGTTCACGCCGGCCGCTTTCAGTTGCTGAACCTGCACTTGTTCAAACGGCGCGGCAATCTCTTCGCAAACAAGCCAGGCCTTGGGCAAGGCCTGACACAAAGCCTTGATGATTTCGACCGGGTGGCCCTGCCATTGGTAAAGCTGGCTGCCGCGTTCTGACAGTTGCCGGGCCACGTCGTTCACCGCCATGCGCGTCCAGGCATCTCTGGCGGGCGACGTTCTAGGAAAACCCCATGGCGTCAATGCATGCAAGGCCTCATCGTGGATGTAGATGGGCAACAGCCAAGTTTGCAACTGGTTTGCGAGTGCGATGGCCTGTTGAAGTGCAGGCTGATCGTGCAAGCGCAGGTCATTGCGAAACCAAAAGATGACGCCAGCTGGTTGCGTAAGGGTGGGCATGTGTTGGCGTTTTCTAAATTAAAAGTCAAAGTCCAATTGCGTGGCGGTGTCTGGGTTCTGGTTTTTTGTTTGACGGCGCCGACTGGCAAATGTTTTGCGCGAAGCGTGCTTCTCAATCACAGCTTGCTTGCCGGCACGCACATCGTCGTGTTTGCGTCTGTCGTGCAATCTGGTTTTTGCAGCGCGAGTGGCCAGGGTCAAATCGACCAAAGGGCCCTGTCGCTGCCGCACGTGCCAAAGCCGCGTGGTCTTGCCAGCGCAAGTCACGTTTGAACCAAACCAATTGACAGTGCATGGGGCCTTCAACTGCGAAGGGTGTTCAGATCAATGCCTTCGTGCTGCGCCACCATCTCCAACGCGTCTTCGAACATGGCGCGGGCTGTGCCAGAGATGGCGCTCAGGTGTGCGTGAATCCGTGCATCGTCGGCGGACTTGTTCAGACAGTCCAAGCTGTATTGCTCAAACCTGGCCAGTTGCGTGATGAGTTCGGCCACGTGTTTAGGGCATTCACACAAAATTTCCGTTGAAATGCCGGCGACATGCAGCAGGGCCATGTCGTCATATTTTCGGGGTGGAATGACCGTTGTCGATGGCAGTTTTTGCGAGGCTGTTCGCAAGGAGGCCTGAATCAACTCACCTAGCTCAGACTCTGGCAAGGGCTCTCTGCGCACCACCATGCCCCATTGCTGAAGGCTTTCAATCACGGGGGCTTGCCCAAAACTGTAAAGCACGATGGTGTGAGCAGCCTGAGATTTTTCAACCAAGCGGCGAATGTCAACTTGAACCCCGGCATGCAAAGAATGGCATTGCACCAACAGCAGATCGGGCGACGCATGCAGTTGACCTTGCATCATGTCGTCCATCGTTCCAAAGATGTCTGTGATGTGCAGTGTGGTGGGGGCCATCTGCTGCGCAAAGCGAGCGGCCTCAATGCGACTGGCCAGGGCGGTGCCGACGATGGCCACCGTGGCAGACGGTTCCCATGTTGGCGACAGCGCGTGACGCCCCTTGCTTTGATGCTGTTGCAGCAATTGGTTCAGTTCCTGCAAATTGCATTGCGCAATTTGCCCCACGCTGTGCCCTTGGTCTGTGAGCCGTTTCATGAGCGTGGCCTTAAGCACGTCATCGTCTGAATAAAGGCGATGACGGCTGGCCGTCTTTTGGGGCGTGAAACTTTGGTAGCGCGCCTCCCAAATGCGCAGGGTGGGGGTGGGAACGCCGCTGAGCGTGGAAACAGCGCCAATTTTGTGGAGGTTCATGAGGAGTGCACCCGCAAACTTATTCATTGAATAAGTATTGAGTAGATAATTTGGAATATTTTATGCATTCTAAAGTGTATTTGAATAAGTATGTTAAATTTTATCTATTCAATAAGTCAACAAAGGCACTTCATGCTCAGTCAACGCGCTTATCAAGGCATCTTGGCCATTGCCCATGTCGCCAACTCACCGGCTCACAAGTCGGTGACGGTTGCCAGCATTGCTCAGTTTTTAGAACTGTCGGTGTCCTACACCGAGAGCCTGGTCAAGGTGCTGAAGCAGCATGAATTGCTGTTGTCCAACAGAGGACCAGGGGGTGGTTACCAGTTGAAAAAAGAATTGAAAGAGTTGTCGGCATGGGACGTCGTTCAATGCTTTGAGATCGAGGAAGCGCGCCAAGATGACAAACGGTCTAGCTCTGAGGCGGTGGCGGCAGACTTGCTGTACGAGCAATACGTGCAAATCGAACAAGATTTTCTCAAGGCTTATTCGCTCAGTGCGTTGATCAGCGACGTTCCAGCTTCAGCGCGCGCTCAAGTTGCCAACAATTTGCCGTTCAATTTCAAACCTTTGCCCAAGGGCTTGATGCCCATTGCGCCCAACTCTGTGTTTGACTTGTCCAAGTTCATGCAGCTGCAGGCCGCTTGAGACTTGACGCAACATGCCCAAGCGCCATAGGCCTTTAACGTTGAAGTGCTTGTTCAATTTTGCGACGTGACACGGTGCTTTTGGGAACCTTGAAAGCGGGAGCCTTACCACCTGCCTGTTCAATCAGCGCATCTTGGAACCAGGTGCGCACATCTTCTTCCAAACCGATGCCATGCATGAAGTTGTAAATGGCTTTCTTCAATCCAAGGCCCAACAGGTCATGGTCCACACCGGTGGGGTCGATGAAGCCGATGTCGTTCTTGCCGAAAGTGACAGGGGGCAGTGGCATCAATTCAATGCCGTACTCAGCAGGATTCAACCCGACAGGTGAGTGCACGGTGCAAGCAAAGCGATGAAAGAAGCCGCTTTGGATGCAACCATTTTCAAACAGCTGCCGAACATATTCGAGTGCATCCACCGTGTCTTGCACCGTCTGTGTGGGGAAGCCGTACATGAGGTAGGCGTGAACCAAGATGCCCGCTTCAGAAAAGCCTTTGGTGACCTGCGCCACTTGTTCCACGGACACGCCTTTTTTCATCAGTTTGAGCAAGCGGTCTGAGGCCACTTCCAAGCCGCCCGACATGGCGATGCAACCACTCTCGGCCAACAACTCGGCCAGTTCGGGCGTGAAGGTTTTCTCAAAGCGAATGTTGCCCCACCAGGAAATGTGGACCTTTCTGCGGATCAATTCTTCGGCCAAAGCTTTGAGGGCTTTGGGGGGCGCAGCTTCATCGACAAAGTGAAAACCAGTTTGCCCAGTCTCTTTCACAATCTGTTCAATGCGATCCACCAGCAATGCGGCAGAGGCCGTTTCGTAGCGTGCGATGTAGTCAAGGCTGACATCGCAGAAGCTGCATTTTTTCCAGTAGCAACCATGCGCCACGGTGAGTTTGTTCCAACGTCCATCGCTCCACAGTCGGTGCATGGGATTGAGCATGTCGAGCAAAGACAAGTAGTCGCTCAAGGGCAGGCCTTCCCACGTGGCAGTGCCCACTTCTTCAAAGGGCACATCGGGCTCTGACCAGTTCATCAATTGCACGCTGCCTGTATCGGGTTTGCGAACAAAGGTTCTGACCAAACGGGCGGCTGCACGCTGACCTTGCAAATGTTCGAGCAGGGCCAGCAATGGCCGCTCGCCAGAATCTAAGGTGACAAAGTCCACGTAATCAAACACGCGCGGCTCTGTCAGTTCACGCAGCTCGGTGTTGACAAAGCCACCGCCCAAGGCAATTCGAATGTGGGGGTTGTGCTGCTTGATGCACTGCGCAATTCTGAAGGCGGCATACACCGCGCCAGGGAAGGGGACAGACAACAAAACCAAGTTGGGTTCGTGGTCTGCGATGGCCTTCAGCGTCAGCGCTTGCAGCATCTCGTCCATCAAAGTCAAAGGCGCGGCCAATGCATCGGCCAGCGGTTCAAACGTGGCCTGACTGCCCGCCAATGATTCGCCGTAGCGCACAAATTCAAAACGAGGGTCGACGGCATCGCGCAGCACATCGGCCAAGTCGTTCAAGTACAAAGTGGCCAAGTGGCGCGCACGGTCTTGTTGACCCAATGCGCCAAAGGCCCAAGCCAAAGGGTCGGCCGATTCGCCATCGTCGTAGGCGTCCAGCGCTGTAAAACGAGGGCCTTCTGGCAAGAAGCCTCTGCCTGCAATGCGGTGACTGAGGGTGCTGTCCTTGCCTTGCAAGAAGGCAATGGTGGGCGCAATGGTGTTGGCATAGCGCTCAAAAAAATCCAAGAAAAAATTGACGCTGGCACTGCGCTCGGCGTCTGGCAGCGCCAGTGCTTTGTCGCGAATTTGCGCCATGCCTTGTGGGGTGAACAATTTCAAGACCAGCTTGAGCGCCAAATCTTCTTGCGTGGCCGCAACCCCGCGCGAACGCAAAAAGCCCGTCAGGTAGGCCGTCGACGGGTAAGGCGTATTGAGCTGCGTCATCGGCGGGATGACGCTCAAGACGCTAAGGGGTTTTGAAGTCGGTGAGGGGTTCATGCACCCCTGACTTTACAGCCACTTTTGCATGAATTGGGCTTGGCCCGCCGCTGGATCGAGTTCGTACTGTTCAAAACCAAAGCGCTTGTAGCTGCCCATGGCCGGTGCATTGCCACTCAGCACTTCGAGCGTGAGCTTGCAGCACCCACGCGAGCGGGCATGGGCTTCTGCGGCTTGGAGCAGGGCTTGCCCCACCCCCTGGCCGCGGTGGCCACCCAAAACGGCAATGTCATGCACATTCAGCAAAGGCTTGGCTTTGAACGTGGAATAGCCTTCAAAGCAATTGATCAGGCCAATGGGTTTGTCTTCTAACCAAGCAATGAAGCTGGCCGCACCCGCAATGCGGGCCATGTCAGTGCACAAACGCGCAGTGGCCTCTGGCTTGAGGGCTTCACCACCGCCCATCGGGTCTTGTGCATAGGCATCAAGCAAAGAGACCAAGGCTTGTGCGTGGTGTGCGTTGAGGTAGTCAACGCGCTGAACTTTTAAAGTGCTCATGCGGCGTACTCGCTCAGGGGCACGCAGCTGCAGAACAGGTTGCGATCGCCGTACACGTTGTCTACGCGTCCCACTTGCGGCCAGTACTTCACGCTGCTCAATGGTCGTCCTGCTTGGGCTGCACCCACTTCGCGGGAATAAGGGCGATTCCAATCTGCGGCCATCAAACTGGCGGCTGTGTGAGGTGCGTGCTTGAGTGGGTTGTTGTCTTGTGGCCAAACACCGTTTTCAATTTGGCGCACTTCATTGCGAATCGCAATCATGGCGTCGATGAAGCGGTCCAGCTCTTCCAATGTTTCGCTTTCGGTGGGCTCCACCATGAGGGTGTTGGCCACGGGGAAGGACAGTGTGGGGGCATGAAAGCCATAGTCCATCAAACGCTTGGCCACATCTTCGGCCATCACACCGCTGGTCTCTTTCAAGCCGCGCAAATCCAAAATGCATTCGTGTGCCACGTGGCCCGCTTTGCCATGGGCGCCTGCACTGGCGTACAACGTAGGGTAGTGATCGGCCAAGCGATGGCTGATGTAGTTGGCCGCCAAAATGGCAGCCTCTGTGGCGTGCTTCAAACCTTCGGCGCCCATCATGCGGCAATACATCCAGCTGATGGGTAGCACGGCGGCATTGCCCAGAGGCGCGGCAGACACTGCACCGACACCATTGACTTTCAAACCGCCAGTGGCATGACCTGGCAGGTAAGGCACCAAATCTTCCACCACACACACAGGGCCCACACCTGGGCCGCCACCGCCATGCGGAATGCAGAATGTTTTGTGCAAGTTGAGGTGACTGACATCGCCGCCAAATTCGCCTGGGGCTGCCACACCCACCAAGGCATTCATGTTGGCACCGTCCACATACACACGGCCGCCGTGTTGATGCACCAACTCGCAAAGCGCTTTGACTTGCGTTTCAAACACGCCGTGTGTGCTGGGGTAGGTGATCATGACAGCGGCCAAATTGGCGCTGTGCTGTTCACACTTGGCTTGAAGGTCCGTCATGTCGACGTTGCCTTGCGCATCGCAAGCCGTTACCACCACTTGCATGCCGGCCATTTGTGCGCTGGCGGGGTTGGTGCCGTGCGCGCTAGACGGAATGAGGCAGATGTTGCGATGGCCTTGACCCTTGGCTTCATGGAAAGCTTTGATGACCAACAGACCTGCGTATTCACCTTGTGAGCCTGCGTTGGGTTGCAAGCTGATGCCTGCATAGCCGGTGGCTTGGCAGAGCCAGTCTCGCAGTTGCTGATCGAGCAGGGCATAGCCTTTGAGTTGATCGGCGGGTGCGAAGGGGTGCACGTTGGCAAACTCGGGCCACGTGATGGGAATCATCTCGCTGGTGGCATTGAGCTTCATGGTGCAAGAGCCCAACGGAATCATGCTGCGATCGAGTGCCAAATCTTTGTCGCTCAATTGACGGATGTAGCGCAGCATGCCAGTTTCGGAGTGGTAGCGATTGAACACAGGGTGCGTGAGGTACGCGCTGGTGCGGCGCAAACCGGTGGGGATGAGGCTGTCGCGGCCTTTTTCAAACGGCGCCCAGTCGGGCAGGGCTTGGCCGCCTTCAGCAAAGCTGGACCAGAGCGCTTCAATGTCATCGCGTGAGGTGGTCTCGTCCAAGGACACGGCAATGCTGTCGGCAGTGAGCTTGCGCAGGTTGAGCCCTTTGAGCAAGGCTTTTTGCAACACCGCATCGGTGCGGGGTCCTGTGATCACTTGCAAGGTGTCAAACGCAGATTTGTGCGCCAGCTTGCAACCGAGTTGCTCGAAGCCTTCGGCCAAGATGGCCGTGAAACTGGCCACCCGTTGTGCAATGCGCTTCAAGCCCACGGGGCCGTGGTACACCGCGTACATGCTGGCCACCACAGCGGGCAAGACCTGCGCGGTGCAAATGTTGGACGTGGCTTTTTCGCGGCGAATGTGTTGCTCGCGGGTTTGCAAAGCCAAACGGTACGCGGGGTTGCCGTGCACGTCCACACTGACGCCGACCAAGCGGCCAGGCATAGAGCGTTTGAAGTCGTCACGGCACGCAAGGTAAGCCGCGTGCGGGCCACCGGCCCCCATGGGCATGCCAAAGCGCTGGGTGGTGCCCACCACAATGTCGGCACCCAATTCGCCAGGTGGCGTGACCAAGGTGAGGGCCAATAAATCGGCGGCCACGATGAAAGCGGCATGCGCGGCGTGGGCCTGCGCAATGACGTCTTTTAAATCGTGAATCATGCCGGCGGTGGAGGGGTACTGTGCGACCACTGCAAAGTAATCATGCTGTTGCATGAGGGCTGGCGCAAATCCCACCAACACGTTCAAACCCAAAGGTGCTGCGCGTGTTTGAATCACCTCAATGGTTTGCGGATGGCAATCGCCCGCCACAATGAGCTTGTTGCTTTTGGATTTGACCGAGCGCTTGGCCAAGGTCATGGCTTCTGCCGCCGCAGTGGCTTCGTCCAACATCGACGCATTGGCAATGGGCATGGCGGTTAAGTCGCACACCATGGTTTGGAAATTGACCAAAGCTTCCATGCGGCCTTGGCTGATCTCGGCTTGGTAGGGCGTGTAGGCCGTGTACCAAGCGGGGTTCTCCAAAATGTTGCGAAGGATCACACCCGGTGTGTGGTTGCCGTAATAACCTTGGCCAATGAAACTTTTCAGAATTTTGTTCTGCTGCGCCATGGCCTTGAGTTCTGCCAACGCGCTGGCCTCGGTGACAGGCGCTGGCAATTTCATGGCTTGGCTGCGCGCAATCGAGGTCGGCACGATGCTGTCAATGAGCGCACGGCGCGAGGCCTCGCCAATGACCGACAGCATGTGATGCTCATCTGCTTCACTGAGGCCAATGTGGCGTGCAATGAATTCGCTTTCGTTTTCGAGATGGCTTAAAGGGGCAGCAGAGGACATCAGCATGGTGGGGCTTTCAAACGCAAAGTTCGATCAAAACAAGCAACAAAAATTCAAATTAGATTTCAGTGTGAATCGGCAAACGCGGTGTAAGCCGTTTCGTCCAGCAATGCATTCACTTGCGATGCATCGGACAACTTCACTTTGAAGAACCAGCCAGCTCCCAGCGGGTCGGTGTTGGCCAATGAGGGGTCGTCGCGCAGCGCTTCATTGACTTCTGTGATCACACCGCTGATGGGCATGTACACATCGGCCGCAGCCTTCACAGACTCCACCACACCTGCCACGGCTTTTTGTTCAAAGCTGCTGCCCACTTCAGGCAATTCCACAAACACCACATCGCCCAATGCGTCTTGCGCATGGTGCGTAATGCCCACAGTGGCCACATCGCCATCAACCAAAATCCACTCATGCTCTTCGGTGTACTTCAAACTCATTTCTCTCTCCTAAAAATTCAATGGGTTAATTAATTGGGGTCAGATCACAATTGTTGGGCAGTATTTAGCCACGGTAATAACGGTGCGGCACAAAGGGCATGGCGCTGACCGTCATGGGTACTGCTTTGCCGCGCACCATGGCGTTGACAACTGTGCCCAGCACCGCGCTGGCAGCGTCGACATAGCCCATGGCCACCGGCACGTTGGCAGTGGGGCCCAGCAAGCCACTGGACACTTCACCCACTTTGATGCCTTGGGTGTTTTGCAACTCAACGTGTTCGCGCACCGGTACGCGCTCTTGCGCAATGAGGCCAACAAGTTTGCGCTGAAGTGGGTGCGTTCCCGCCAATTGCCCCAACACAATGTCGGCCCCAGGAAAGCCACCTGCGCGCGCACCACCTGTACGGCGAACTTTTTGAATGGCCCAGTTGAGGCCGGCTTCAATGGGGGTGGTGGTGGTGTCAATGTCGTTGCCGTACAAGCACAAGCCGGCTTCTAAGCGCAATGAATTGCGAGCGCCCAGCCCAATGGGTTTGACTTCAGTTTGTGCCAACAAGGCGCGCGCCAACGCATCTGCGTGTGCGTTGGCCACAGAAATTTCAAAGCCATCCTCACCGGTGTAACCTGAGCGCGTGATGAACAGGTCCGCGCCTTGCCAATCAAAAGCAGCGCCTGTCATGAACACCAATTTTTCGACGCCTGGCACCATCCGAGACAAAGCATCAACCGCTTTGGGACCTTGCAATGCCAAGAGCGCACGCTCTGGCATGGGGATCACTTGGCAACGCGTGCCAATGCGCGCTTGAATGTGCGCGATGTCGTGCGCTTTGCAAGCGCCATTCACGATCACAAAAATGTCGGTGCCTCTGTTCACAAACATCAAGTCATCAATGAGGGTGCCCTCGTCTGTGAGCAGCAAACCGTAACGCTGTTTGCCCATTGGCAAATCGATCACGTCGACAGGCATCAAAGTTTCAAACGCGGCAGCCGCATCGGAGCCCACCAAGCGCAATTGGCCCATGTGTGAGACATCAAACAAACCCGCTTCGGCGCGTGTGTGGTGGTGCTCGGCCATCAAGCCCATGGGGTATTGCACAGGCATGCTGTAGCCCGCAAAGGGCACCATGCGAGCGCCAAGCTCGAGGTGCAAAGCATTGAGAGGGGTGTTGAGCAAAGCGGTGTTGTCGGACAATTGAAATCTCCAAGGGCAAAGTAAAGCCATGACCGAAATCATGGGTTGCCCTCGCTGTCCGCTTTACCTGAGCGATTCGCCGGTTGGGTCCTTCATGTGAAAGACCCACTGCGGGTTGCGCCTTCGGTGGAGGGTTCGACCGGATGGTCCGCCCTCTCTCTCCAGTGAGGATGCGTTGCCAAGCAAACTTAACAACGTTTGTCAGTCCTGGGTACCTGAGCGTTCAGAAATGTTGTCATTTCCTGCGCCTTCGGTGGCGGCCGGTTCAAGGGCCGCGCTCTCCTGACGAATGAAATTATAAACAGGTCTTCATCACCTGCCAGCACTATTTACATGCCTGAGTAGTTCGGCCCACCGCCGCCTTCTGGTGTGACCCAGACGATGTTTTGTGTGGGATCTTTGATGTCGCAGGTTTTGCAATGCACACAATTTTGCGCATTGATTTGCAGACGATCAGATTGGTCTTCGTTCTTCACAAATTCATAAACGCCAGCAGGGCAGTAACGCGCTTCTGGGCCTGCAAATTTGGCCAAGTTGATGCCCACTGGCACGCTGGCGTCCTTCAAGGTGAGGTGCGCCGGTTGATTCTCTTCATGGTTGGTGTTGCTGATGAACACACTCGACAAACGATCAAATGTCAGCTTGCCATCGGGCTTGGGATACTGAATAGCTTGACACTCGGCCGCAGGCTTGAGGTAGGTGTGATCGGCCGCAGCACGGCGAAGGGTCCATGGCACGTGGCCGCGCAACACAAATTGCTCGATACCGGTCATGAGGGTGCCCACGGTGCGGCCTTTTTTGAACCACTGCTTGAAGTTGCGCGCCTTGTTCAACTCGGTGTGCAACCAGCTGTTTTCGAAAGCTTCTGGGTACGCACTGAGTTCGTCGTGCGAACGGCCCGCTTGCAATGCGTCGTAGGCCGCTTCCGCTGCCAACATGCCGGTTTTGATGGCCGCGTGGCTGCCCTTGATGCGGCTGGCATTGAGGTAACCCGCATCGCAACCGACCAATGCGCCGCCTGGGAACACGGTTTTGGGCAAAGACAACAGACCGCCTGCCGTAATGGCACGCGCACCATACGAAATGCGTTTGGCGGGCGCAATGCCTTTGGCCTCATCGCCTTCAAAGTACCAGCGAATGTTGGGGTGCGTTTTGAAGCGTTGGAACTCTTCGAAAGGGCTGAGCCAAGGGTTGGTGTAGTCCAAGCCCACCACGAAGCCCACCACCACTTTGTTGTCTTCCATGTGGTAGAGGAAAGAGCCGCCGTAGGTGTTTTCGTCCAGCGGCCAACCGGCGCTGTGCAAAGCCAAACCGGCTTGGTGACGCGCAGGGTCAATTTCCCACAATTCTTTGATGCCGATGCCGTAGCTTTGCGGATCTTTGCCGTCGTCCAATTTGAACTTGGCAATGACCTGCTTGCCCAAGTGGCCGCGCGCGCCTTCGGCAAACACGGTGTACTTGGCGTGCAGTTCCATGCCCAGTTGGAAGTTCTCAGTGGGCTCGCCATCTTTGCCGATGCCCATGTTGCCAGTGGCCACGCCTTTGACAGAACCGTCTTCGTTGTACAAAACTTCTGCGGCCGTGAAGCCTGGGAAAATTTCAACGCCCAAAGCTTCGGCTTGTTCGCCCAACCAGCGGGTGAGGTTGCCCAAGCTGATGATGTAGTTGCCTTCGTTGTGAAAGCAAGGCGGCAGCGCGAAATTGGGCACGCGGGTGGCACCGTTTTCTGTGGTCATCAAGAAGATGTCTTCGGTGACCGGTTGATTCAAGGGCGCGCCCATTTCTTTCCAGTTAGGAAAGAGTTCGTTCAAGGCGATGGGGTCCATGATGGCGCCAGACAAAATGTGCGCGCCTGGCTCGGAGCCTTTTTCCAACACCACGACGGATACATCATTGCCCTTTTCTTGCGCCAATTGTTTCAGGCGAATGGCTGTGGACAAACCTGCTGGGCCGCCACCGACCACGACCACGTCGTATTCCATGGATTCGCGGGGACCGTGTGTGCTCAAAATCTCTTCGGGTGTCATGGGGGGACTCACATCAAGTTGAAAGACGGGGGCCAAATCTTGGCCGGTTGGCGCATTTTACGCGCGGAACAGGCAGAATCTGTCTTACAGCGGACACGGAAAAACACCCCCTTTGACCGCATCGCAAAAGGACCAAGACACATGAAATTCGAGTTGCCAGAACACAAGAAGCAAGTTCACGAAATGGTCATTCCCATTCGCTGGGGCGACATGGACGCCATGGGGCACGTCAACAATACGGTCTACTTCAGGTACCTTGAAACCGTGCGCATTGACTACTTCCAGTCCATTGGCTGCGAGCCCAATCCACAAGGACAGGGACCCGTCATCGTGAATGCCTTTTGCAATTTCTACAAACAGCTGGAATACCCGGGCAATGTGTTGGCCAAAATGTACGTGAGCGACCCTGCGCGCACCACCTTTGAGAGTTGGTGCACCTTGGAATTGGTCGACAAGCCCGGCGTGATCTACGCCGCGGGTGGCGCCACCACCATCTGGGTGGATTTTCCGCAACAAAAAGCGGTGGCCTTGCCCGACAACATCCGGGCCTTGGTCACCCCATAAGCCTTGACTTGGGCCTTTACTTTTGCTTAGGCACCCGGCCCATCAAGTAAAACTCGGGGTTGGGCATCATGTTGCTGAAACTGGCCATGCGGTTGGACAGCCCAAAAAACGCGGTGATGGCTGCAATGTCCCAAATGTCTTCGTCGTCAAAACCGTGGGCGTGCAAGGGGGCAAAGTCGGCGTCTTCAATAAGGTCGCTGTGCAAGCAGACCTTCATGGCGAAGTCGAGCATGGCGCGCTGGCGCGGCGTGATGTCGGCCTTGCGGTGGTTGATGGCCACCTGGTCGGCCACCAGCGGCTTTTTCTCGTAAATGCGCAAGATCGCGCCGTGCGCCACCACGCAGTACAGGCACTGGTTGGCCGCGCTGGTGGTGGTGACGATCATCTCGCGGTCGCCCTTGCTCAGGCCGCTGGTGCGGCCCACCGATTCGGGCACCATCAGCGCGTCGTGGTAGGCGAAAAACGCGCGCCACTCGGCCGGGCGGCGCGCCAGCGCCAGAAACACATTGGGCACAAAGCCCGCTTTGTCTTGCACCTCGAGGATTTTGGCGCGCAGGTCTTCGGGCAAGCCCTGGATGTCGGGGAAGGGGTAGCGTGTGCTCATGCAAGTCTCCTGTGCAGGCATTATGCTCAGCCCAGATTTCAGGAGACTGTCATGCCCAAAACCCAAAAAGACTTGCCCCAAGACGCCGCCCTGCAGGCCGGCCTGGTCACCCGCAACCAGGTGATGGGGGCCGAATACGTTGACCGCGCCCTGGCCGGTGCCAGCGACTACACCTTGCCCATGCAGGAGTTCATCACCCGCAACGCCTGGGGCAATGTCTGGCAGCGCCCGGGGCTGGATTTGAAAACCCGCAGCCTCATCACCGTGGCCATGCTCACGGCCTTGGGCAAACAGCATGAACTCAAGGGCCATGTGCGCGGGGCGCTCAACAATGGGGCCACGCCCGAGGAGTTGCGCGAAGTGATGCTGCACGCCACCGTGTATTGCGGTTTTCCGACCGCGATTGATGCATTCCGCACCGTCACCGACGTGGTCGAGTCACAGGCCTGAAGTGCCATGCGGGGCCGGTTTGGCCTTCATCCCCGCATCAACTTCTGTATCAAGTCCGCAGCACCGCTCGCTTGGTATTTGCGCATGAGCTTGACGCGGTAAATCTCCACCGTGCGGTGGCTGATGCCTAAAGCGCGGCCAATTTCCTTGCTGGTCAGACCGTCCATCAGGTGGGCGGCCACCTCACGTTCGCGGGCAGTGAGTTCGGCCCTGACCGGTTTGCGGGCCGACAGGTCTTCAAAAGTCCAGATGCCTGCCTCGTGCGGTGCATCGCGGTTCAGGGCCCGACCCGTTACATGGCACCAGAAGGTTTCGCCCTTGAAGCGGCCATCCACCCGTTTCATGACGCGGTCGTCGGCATACACGCCTTTGGTATTCAGGATGGGGGTGATGCGCTGGCCGGTGCGCTCGTATTCGTCGGCGCTGGGGTAGAGCAGCTGGAAAGTCTGGCCAATCAGCTGTTCGCGGCTGGTGCCAAACATCTCGCACACGCGCTGGTTGCAGTCCACCATGGTGCGGTTGCGCGAGAGCACCATGCCGATGGGGGCCAGATCAAAGGCGAGGCGGTAATCGATGTCGTTGGCAGTGGCGGAGGTATCGGGCATCAGGGCACACCATTACGAAAAACTACGTATCGGAATACGTAGTATCGTAGCGTTTTCATCCTCTACCGGAGATTGGTGTGAACAAGATATTTCCTACCGCTGCCGAGGCCCTCAAGGGCATCGTGGCTGACGGTCAACTCATTGGCGTGGGCGGTTTTGGCCTGTGCGGCATCCCCGAGGCCCTGATCGACGCGCTGAAGGGCAGCGGTGTGCAGAACCTGACCGCGATTTCCAACAACGCGGGCGTGGACGACTTCGGTCTGGGCAAGCTGCTGCAGACGCGCCAGATCAAGAAAATGATCTCGTCTTACGTGGGCGAGAACAAGGAGTTCGAGCGCCAGTACCTTGCGGGCGAGCTGGCACTGGAATTCACTCCCCAAGGCACGCTGGCCGAGAAACTGCGTGCTGGCGGTGCAGGCATTCCGGCATTCTTCACCAAGACCGGTGTGGGCACCCTGGTGGCCGAGGGCAAGGAGCTGCGCGAGTTTGACGGCGAGACCTATGTGATGGAGCGCTCTTTGGTGCCTGATGTGTCACTGGTCAAAGCCCACCGCGCCGACAAGTCCGGCAACCTGCAGTTTCGTTACACCGCCCGCAATTTCAACCCGGCCGTGGCCATGGCGGGCAAGATCTGCGTGGTCGAGGTCGAAGAGATCGTCGAGACCGGCGAGATGCACCCCGACAGCGTGCACCTGCCCGGCATTTACGTGCACCGTATCGTGCTCAACAAGAGCCCTGAAAAACGCATCGAAAAGCGCACCATTACCGAAAAGGCGGGAGTCTGACATGAGCTGGAATCAAGACCAAATGGCCGCCCGTGCGGCCCACGAACTGGAAGACGGTTTCTATGTGAACCTGGGCATCGGCATTCCCACGCTGGTGGCCAACCATGTGCCTGCCGACAAGGAAGTCTGGCTGCAGAGCGAAAACGGCATGCTGGGCATTGGTCCCTTTCCGATCGAAGAAGAGGTCGATGCCGACCTGATCAACGCCGGCAAGCAGACCGTGACGACCATCAAGGGCTCGTCCATCTTTGGCTCGGACCAGTCGTTCGCCATGATCCGTGGCGGCAAGATCAACCTGTCTATCCTGGGGGCCATGCAGGTCACCGACAAGGGTGACCTGGCCAACTGGATGATCCCCGGCAAGATGGTCAAGGGCATGGGCGGCGCGATGGATCTGGTCGCAGGCGTCAAGCGCGTGATCGTGCTGATGGAACACGTGGCCAAGAAGAAAGACGGCACCGAAGATCTCAAGATCCTGCCCGAGTGCACCCTGCCTTTGACGGGTAAGGGCGTGGTGGACCGCATCATCACCGACCTGGCCGTGATGGACGTGACCGACGCTGGCCTGAAGGTGGTCGAGCTGGCGCCTGGCGTCACGCCTGAGGCATTGCAGGCCAAAACGGGAGTCCAGCTTATTTTTTAATTTGCTGTTTTTACATAAATCCGCAAAAAGCCGCGTATATCGCGGCTTTTTTTGTGTATTAAACATATTTATTGATTAATAAATATGATGTTGAAATATATTTTTATATCGTTTATATTCAAAAATTCTCATGCATTCATTTGGTTGATATTTTTAGGATATGAATCCAGCATCTTTCGATTCCATTCGGGGAACACGGCTGCGTCACTTGCGGCAGGCGCAAGGCATGGACCTTTCCGACTTGGCTCGCCATGTGAATTTGTCGGTGGCTCAGTTGCAGCAATTGGAGTCGGGCGATTTACAGCCCGGTGAGCGGTCCTTGTTTTACACGGCCGCCATCCGGGACAAGGCCGCCATGAAGGTGGCGAAGGCTCTGGGGGCAGATCCTCAAACACTTTTGGACGACCCTGCTTCTGCATCTGGCCCAGATGTGGTGGGGCTTCGAGATGCGCAAATCGTGGATGATTTGGCTGATTTATATAAAAAACAGGCCCAAACTCGGAAAATGCTGGCAGGTGAACGGCGTTTCTCCTGGAAATGGCTGTTGGGGGCTTTTGGTGCTTTGTGGATGGTCGGCGCTGTGGGTTATTACGGGCCGTCTGTATCGGCCTGGGTGGACAGTCACAAGCCGGTGGCGGCACCTGAAGCGGCTGCATCTGAACCTTTGCCGCAGCCCGCTCTGGCAGAGGCGTCTTTGCCTGTGGCTGCCCCAGTCGCTGCTTCTGAAAGCACCCCGGCCGTGCCGGATCCATCATTGATTGCAGCGCAAGCCTTGTGCGACAACCAGGTCCCTCAAGCAACGACCTTGTCCGTGAGTCAGCCGTCCAAGTCAGGGGGCAGTGTGCATGTGGTGGCGCAGGCGGACTTGGTCATGTGTGCGCGCGACGGCAGCGGCAAATCCATGCCTGTGAACCTCAAGGCACAGGAGTCGCGCACTTTGTGGGGCAAAGCGCCTTGGAGCTTGCGCATCGAAAAGCCTGTGCCCATGCACATGTTCTTTCAGGGCCAGAAAATTTATTGGCCAGAAGGCGAGGTCAGTGCCGTGATCCTCAAGGAAGTCGCGGGCGACTATTGACCCGCTCCAACAGCCCCGGAGTTCTCCCCAGACAAAGGCCCCTCATGTGGGGCCTTTGTCCTTGTGGGTGAACATCAAGCGTTCAGCTTCGCCTGCAATTGCGCCACTTGCTGGCGCAATTGTTCGTTTTCTTCGGTCAAGGCGGCTACTTGTTGCTGCAGACGCAGAACGGAACTGGCGTCATCGCTGCCAGGCTCGGGGCCTTGATTGGCCGCAGGCGTTGATGCACGTTGGGTGTCCCGCACACGCTTGGCGGCCTGTTTGAGTTCATCCTTGCCGCCCAGGGCCGCAGTTTTTTGTTCTTCGACGGGCAATGTGGCCACCGCTGCCGCTGCGTTGAGTGAAATGGCCCCCGCCTTGACTGCTGCGACCAACTCTGGGGCCGCTTGCTTTTGAATTTTTTCGATCTGCATGACCTGACTGCTGCTCAGGCGTGCAGCTTTGGCAATGTCGGCGCGGCTTTTGAGTGCCAGCGTTGGCTCTTCACCGTGCATCGCCTCTGTCGGCTGGCCCGATGAATTGGCAGGGTTGTCTGCCGCTGCAGCGGCGATGGCTTTGCGCTCAGCCAGAATTTCGCGCTTGCGCAAGGCCAGCACCCCGCGCTGAAAGTCGGACACGCTGCGCCGGCCCAGGTGCTGGTCGATCATCCACAGGTGCACATCGTCCAGCGACTGAAAGCGTGTGTTCTGCACAGTCTGGAAAGGCAGCCCGTGTTTTTGGCAAATGCCATAACGGTTGTGCCCGTCCACCAACACGTCGCCCCACAGAACCAGCGCATCGCGGCAGCCCTCGGCCAGGATACTGCGCTCCAGGGCCCTGTGTTCATCGGGTGTCAACGGATCGATGTAGGCCTTGAGTTCTTCGAGGACGGTGATGTTCATGGGACTGCGGAAATGCTGAAGGCCCCTTGCGGGGCCTTCTGTTTGTGCTGGAGCGGGTGATGGGAATCGAACCCACGTTATTTGCTTGGGAAGCAAGAGTCCTACCATTGAACGACACCCGCGATGAGAGTGATTGTACGTTGCCCGAAGGATCGGTTGGCTGCGCTACGCAGTCTCACGGGTGACGATTTCGGGGGGCTTGTTCGTGCTTACCCGGTGGACGCGCTCAGGGCGATGGCTTACCTTAGGATTTTTCTCAGCAACGGAAGCATCTTCATCATGAGCATTGACAAGACCTCGATCGAAGCCACCGATACCCAGCGCCGCCAAACCCTGCAAGGCATGGCCGGCATTTTGGCGGGCATGGCCGC
This sequence comes from uncultured Limnohabitans sp., assembly GCA_937928195.1. Lineage (GTDB taxonomy): Bacteria > Pseudomonadota > Gammaproteobacteria > Burkholderiales > Burkholderiaceae_C > Limnohabitans_A. The sequence goes on along the minus strand of CALEYZ010000169.1, from coordinate 313 downwards.
CCCCGCGTTGATGAGCAGCAGCGTTTGGGCGCAGAGCGCATTTCCCAACAAGCCCATCACCCTGATCGCGCCTTGGCCACCCGGTGGCAGCAGCGACGCGGTCATGCGTGCTTTTGCGGAGAGTGCATCGCGTGCTTTGGGCGTGTCGGTCATTGTGGACAACCGTCCGGGCGCTGGCGGTACGCTGGGCGCCACAGCCATGGTCAACGCCAAACCCGATGGCTACATGCTCACGCAACTGCCCTTGGGCATTTACCGTTTGCCGCACATGCAAAAAACCAACTTTAGATCGGAAGAGCGTCGTGTAGGGAAA
>CALEYZ010000168.1 GCA_937928195.1 uncultured Limnohabitans sp. | reverse complement strand
TCAGAATGTCTTCGCGGAACAACAAGGCTTTGTTGGTGTTGTCCCAAATCAAATCTTCAACAGGATAAATTTCGGAATAGCCTGGCACCAAAATTCGGCAAGCCATGGCGCCGAGTTGGTCGTGCACCGTGGTGTACACCTCTTTGCCCATGCTTTGCAAAATGCCGAACAAGCTGACCGCTTCGTCGGCATTGGCAGTCGCACCTTTGCCCGCAAAATTCCATTCCACAAATTCATAATCGGGCGTGGCACTGAAAAAGCGCCAAGACACAATGCCACTGGAGTCAATGAAGTGCTCTACAAAGTTGTAGGGCTCGGTGACGGCATTGCTTTCGAAGGTGGGCGGCGGCAAATCGTTCAAGCCTTCAAAGCTGCGACCTTGCAGCAGCTCTGTGAGGCTGCGCTCCAGCGCCACTTCCAAGCTGGGGTGTGCGCCAAAGGAAGCAAACACACCGCCAGTGCGAGGGTTCATCAAGGTGACACACATCACGGGATATTGCCCGCCTAAGGACGCGTCTTTCACCAACACCGGAAAACCTTGCACTTCAAGGCCCTGAATGCCGGCCATGATGCCAGGATATTTGGCCAAGACCTCGGCAGGCACATCGGGCAAACAGATTTCACCTTCCAGAATCTCTTTTTTAACTGCGCGCTCAAAAATTTCAGACAAGCATTGCACTTGTGCTTCGGCCAGTGTGTTGCCCGCGCTCATGCCGTTACTCACAAACAAGTTCTCGACCAAGTTGGAGGGGAAGTACACCACTTGCTGGTCAGATTGCCGCACAAAGGGCAATGCGCAAATACCGCGTGCCACATTACCCGAGTTGGTGTCGATCAAGTGCGAGCCTTTTAACTCGCCATCGGGGTTGTAGATTTGCAGGCAGTAGGGGTCCAAGATTTCTTTGGGCAACGCATCCTTCTTGCCGGGTTTGAACCATTTCTCATTCGGGTAATGCACAAACTCGGCGTTGGCCAAGTCTTCGCCCCAATAAGCACCTGCATAAAAATGATTGTTGTTCAAGCGCTCGATGTACTCACCCAAAGCGGATGCCAGCGCGCTCTCTTTGGTCGCGCCTTTGCCGTTGGTAAAGCACATGGGGGAATGCGCATCACGAATGTGCAGTGACCACACATTGGGAATGATGTTGCGCCAAGAGGCAATTTCAATCTTGATGCCCAAGCCGGCCAAGATGCCCGACATATTGGCAATGGTTTGCTCCAAGGGCAGGTCTTTGCCCAAGATGAACGTGCTGCTTTCGGGGTTTGGCTTCAAGCTCAACAAGGCTTGTGCATCGGCATCCAAATTGGCCACTTCTTCAATGACAAATTCAGGGCCTTCTTGCACCACTTTTTTAACGGTGCAGCGCTCTATCGAATGCAAGATGCCGCGGCGGTCAACTTCGGAAATATCGGGTGGCAATTGCACCTGAATCTTGAAGGTCTGCTGGTAACGGTTTTCCGGGTCAACGATGTTGTTTTGCGACAAGCGAATGTGCTCGGTGGAAATGTTGCGGGTGTCGCAGTACAGCTTCACAAAGTAGGCCGCGCACAAGGCAGATGACGCCAGAAAGTAGTCAAAGGGGCCAGGGGCAGAGCCATCGCCCTTGTAGCGAATGGGTTGGTCGGCCACGACAGTGAAGTCATCAAACTTGGCCTCAAGGCGAAGCTTGTCGAGAAAATTGACTTTGATTTCCATAGGGAGGGGGCTTTTGCCACGCTAGCGCTTGTCTGGACATATGAAGAACAAGAGCGAACTTTCGCCTCCACGCGGACCGTCAGTATAGGCAAAGGGCCTAGACGCTTGGTAAATTGCCACAATTAATAAGTATGCTTACTATCTTGACAGGAATTAATAAGTACAGTTATTATTTATGCCATGACCTTTAAAGGCCTTGTTTAGCAACGAATTGGGAGAGAAAAGATGCAGTTCTACAAAAATGGTTTTCGCGGTGGCAGCCCCGACATCAAACAAGCCGCCCCTAATCGCCGCAATCGGGGTATCAATGAACCTTTGCCCGAAAAAGTCGATGTGCTGATCTCTGGCACCGGCCCCGCAGGCTTGTGCTTGGCCGCGCAATTGGCCCAGTTCCCAGAGATCGAAACCATGATTGTGGAGCGCATGCCCGCCAACATCATCAAGGGCAAGGCCGACGGCATCAACACGCGCACCATGGAAATGTTCCAGGCCTTTGGCTTTGCCGACAAGGTGAAACGCGAAACTTATTGGGTCAATCAAACCGCCTTTTGGATGCCCGACCCAAGCAACCCAGCGCACATCAAACGGGTAGGCCGTGTGCAAGACGTGGCCGACGACAGCTCGGAGATGCCGCACATTCTGATCAACCAAGCGCGTTTGCATGAGTTGTTTTTGGAAGTGATGCAAAACTCGCCCTCTCGCCTGGCACCCGACTATGGCTGGGAAGTTTTAAGTCTCACCGTTGACCCCACCACCGAAGACCACCCTGTGACGGTTGTTTTGAAAGACTCTAGCGGTGTGAACTGGGGCGGCACGCGCACCGTGCGGGCCAACTATGTGGTGGGCTGCGACGGCGCGCACTCGTCCGTGCGCAAAGCCATTGGCGGCGTGTTGCACGGCGATGCAGCGCACCAGGCTTGGGGCGTGATGGACATTTTGGCCAACACCGACTTTCCGGATGTGCGGCAAAAGTGTTTGATCTCCTCGGCCAATGAAGGCAATGTGCTGATCTTGCCGCGCGAAGGCGGTTATGTATTCCGCATGTATGTCGAGCTGGACAAACTTCGTCCCGACGAAAAAGCGGCACAGAAAAAATTCACCCAAGACGACATGATTGCGGCGGCCAACCGCATCATCAAGCCTTACTCTTTGGATGTGAAAGAAGTGGTGTGGTGGTCTATTTATGACATTGGCCACAGCCTGACAGACAAGTTTGACGACGTGGGTGACGCCCCAGACCGCAACCCTCATGTGTTTGTGGCCGGTGATGCATGTCACACCCACTCACCCAAAGCGGGCCAAGGCATGAACGTGTCAATGCAAGACACCTTCAACCTCGGCTGGAAGCTGATCCATGTGCTGCAAGGCCGTGCCGATGCGCGCTTGTTGCGCAGCTACTCCAACGAACGTTTGACCGAAGCCAAGCGCTTGGTAGAGACCGATCACAAATGGTCCCGCGTGATGTCAGCGCCCACCACACAAGCCGAGCGTGACGGCACTGAAGAGCCCCGCATCATTCGCCAGTTCAAAGACAACTTGGAGTTCACGGGTGGCACGGCCGTGAAATACGACACGTCTTATTTATTTGCCGACAGCCCACACCAAGCCTTGGCCAAAGGCGAAGAGATTGGTCGTCGCTTTCACTCCGCGCCTGTGGTGCGCGTGTCCGATGCCAAGCAGATGCAACTGGGCCATGTGGCAGAAGCTGATGCACGTTGGCGCATCTATGCGTTTGCAGGCAAGGCAGACACCTCTGCTGCAGGCTCGGCCATTCACAAGTTGGCCGACTGGTTGGAGACCAACCCCAACTCACCCGTCCTGAAGCACACCCGACCAGGCGAAGACATTGATGCCGTGATTGATGTGCGTGCTGTGTTCCAGCAAACCTTTGACCAATTGGCCTACGAGCACATGCCCTCTTTGCTGAAACCCAAAACAGGCAAACTGGGCTTGCAAGATTACGAGAAAGTTTTTTGCGTCGACCACAAAGGGTTTGGTGACATTTTTGACATGCGCGGCATCAACCGCGACAAGGGTTGCATGATTGTGGTGCGGCCGGACCAGTATGTGGCAAACGTGTTGCCTTTGGATGGTTTCGATGCGTTGTCCGCTTACTTTGCGGGCATCTTGCGTTGATTGCGCAGGCTCAAACCAAAGCAAATCGCCAGAGTGCATGGTGAATTCATGCGCCAAGGACTAAACTCCTTGCATGAATTCAAACACGCCGCAGTCAATCAATGAGCCGCCAAGTGGCTTGAGCTTCTGGCAAGCTCTGGGGTTCTGGTTCAAGTTAGGCTTCATCAGCTTTGGCGGCCCTGCTGGGCAAATTGCCATCATGCACGAAGAGCTGGTGGTGCGCAGGCGTTGGTTGTCTGAAAAACGCTTTTTGCATGCACTCAATTACTGCATGGTCTTGCCCGGCCCTGAAGCACAGCAACTGGCCACCTACATTGGTTGGCTGATGCACAAAACGCGCGGCGGCGTTGCAGCCGGTGCATTGTTTGTGTTGCCATCGCTGTTCATGCTAATTGCTTTGTCTTGGCTTTACATTGCTTTTGGCCACATTGCCTGGGTGGCTGGATTGTTCTACGGCATCAAGCCTGCAGTCACAGCCATCGTGGTGCAGGCGGCCCATCGCATTGGTTCAAGAGCCTTGAAAAACAATTTTTTAATTGCCATCGCGGCTGCCAGCTTTGTGGCCATCTTTGCACTGAATGTGCCCTTTCCGATCATCGTTGTGGTTGCAGCACTTGTTGGCTTGATCGGTGGTCGCATGTCACCCGCTTCCTTCAGTGCAAGTGGTGGGCATGCCAGCACACAAGCATCCTTCGGCCCTGCGCTGATTGACGATGACACACCCACACCATTGCATGCATTGTTCACTTGGAAACGCCTGATGAAGGTGTTATTGATCGGCGCTGCGCTGTGGACATTGCCCATGGCTTTGCTGGTGATGCAACACGGCTGGGATCACACGTTGACACAGATGAGTTGGTTCTTTACCAAATCCGCGCTGCTCACATTTGGTGGTGCGTATGCTGTGCTGCCCTATGTGTACCAAGGCGCGGTCGAGCACTTTGGCTGGGTGACCGCCACGCAAATGATGGATGGCTTGGCCTTGGGTGAGACCACACCCGGTCCACTCATCATGGTGGTGGCTTTCGTAGGTTTTGTGGGAGGCTATGTCAAAGCAGTGTTAGGGCCCGACAGTTTGTTCTTAGCAGGCGCACTGGCCGCAACGCTGGTCACATGGTTTACGTTCTTACCCTCCTTTGTGTTTATTTTGGCAGGCGGTCCGTTCGTAGAAAGTACGCACAATGATTTGAAATTCACTGCACCACTGACGGCCATCACAGCCGCAGTAGTGGGAGTGATCTTGAATTTGGCCTTGTTCTTTGGCTATCACACGCTGTGGCCACACGGTTTGGGTGAGGCACTGGATGTGCCTTCTGCGCTGATTGCGGTGGGCGCTGCCATTGCTTTGTTCAAATACAAACGCAATGTGATGCATGTGATTGGGGCTTGTGGCATTCTCGGCGTCCTCATCAAACTGTGGCTCTAAGGCACATCCCCAAGGCGACAGGGAACTTTCAATTCCAGCGGTAACCTCTGCCGTTTTCTCCTACAGGTATCTCATGACCAAAGAATTTGACATCGTGGTGCACGGCGCCACTGGCTTCACGGGCCGCCTCATTGCCGAATATTTGCTAACCCGCACTGACACAGGTCTCAAATGGGCCATGGGTGGCCGTAGCATGGACAAACTCCAAGCTGTGCGCGACGAAATTGGCGCACCTGCCACCACGCCTTTGGTGGTCATTGAAAGCAGCGACGAAGCATCTTTGAAATCACTCATGTCGCGCACCCGATTGGTCATTTCTGCCGTGGGCCCTTACCAGCTGTACGGCAACGAATTGGTCAAAGCCTGCGCTGAATCAGGCGTGGACTATGTTGACTTGTGCGGCGAGCCTGCGTGGATGCGCCACATGATTGACCAGCACCAAGCGGCTGCAGAAAAAAGTGGTGCACGCCTGGTCTTCTCTTGCGGCTTTGATTCCAGCCCCTTCGACTTGGGCGTGTTCATGGCACAAGCCGAAATGACCCAGCGCTTTGGCAAACCGGCACCTCGCGTGCGCGGCCGTGTGCGCAAAATGAAGGGCACCTTCTCGGGTGGCACTGCTGCCAGCTTCAAAGCCACCATGGCCGCTGCAGCCACGCAACCTGGCGTCATTGACTTGCTCAAAAATCCCTTCTCGCTTACACCCGGTTTTGAAGGCCCCAAGCAACCAACTGGCCACAAGCCCATGCTGGACGAAGTCATGGGTGTGTGGGTTGCCCCCTTCATCATGGCCACCATCAACACCCGCAACGTGCACCGCTCCAACTTTTTGATGAAGCATGTGTGGGGCTCCGATTTTGTGTACGACGAAATGATCGTCACAGGCCCTGGCGAAAAAGGCGAGGCCATTGCCAACGCCATTGCGCAAGACAAGAGCATGAGTGAAGACAAGCTCAAACCCGGCGAAGGCCCCTCCAAGGCCGAGCGTGAAGCGGGCAGCTACGACGTGTTGTTCATTGCCACCAATGAACAAGGTCAATCGGTCCAAGTCAGTGTCAAGGGCGACCGCGACCCAGGCTACGGCAGCACCTCCAAAATGATTGCCGAAGCGGCCATCTGTTTGTTGAAAGATGCCACTAACACCCAGGGCGGTTTCTGGACGCCTGCTTCAGCCATGGGCCATGCGCTCATCGCCCGTTTGCAGTCACACGCCGGCCTCACCTTCAGCGTGGAATAAAGCAACTCGTTTTGAAAGATGAGCGTCTCGCTAACCCATTCATTCAAGGGTTAAGTTCTAAAGCTGAAGGCAAATAGCCCTTCAAACTGTGAACGCCATTGGCAAACAAGATGGCGTTCACGGTGGCTTGGGCTGTGGCCTCCGCGGCCATCACCGTCAGCAGCATCATGTCGGCCGGCGCAGTCTCTGCGCAGGTGGCCATGGCAAACAAAGTGTCTCCGTCCAGGGTGGTATGCGCAGGCCGGATGCTGCGCGCAAAACCATCGTGCGCACTCATGGCCAAGCGCTTGGCTTGTGCCTTGTTCAAGGTGGCATTGGTGGCCACCACACCAATGGTGGTGTTGGTGCCCGCCATGGGCGTGGCGGCTGTTTGTCCGGCCAGCAAAGCTTGCTGTGTGTTGAGCAAACGCGTGCCATCGGCGGTGCGTGCACCAGCCAATACCTGACCCGACACAGGGTCGATCACATCCCCCACCGCATTGCACGCCACCATGGCGCCAACCTGCCAGGGGCCAACACGCACCAAGGCATGTCCAATGCCGCCCTTCATGGCACGTTGCAAACCAAACAACTTGCCGACTGCGGCACCGGCACCAGCGCCGACATTGCCCGACATGGGCGGCACCATGGAGCGCATGGCGCTAGCAGACAAAGGTTTTTGATACACCGCATCATCGCAAGCGGCATAGCCTGCAGCGGCATCGGGCCGAACCTTGGGGTTGTCGCCTTCGCGCACCATGGGCAAATCGAACAACACGGCCGCCGGCACGATAGGCACACAGCCATGACCCGTTTGAAAGCCCATGTTGCGCTCGTCCAACCAACGCATCACGCCACTGGCGGCATCCAAACCAAAGGCGCTGCCACCGGACAACAGCACCGCATGCACCTTGTCGACCAAATTGCTGGGGTCGAGCAAGTCGGTTTCGCGGGTGCCGGGTGCTGCACCGCGAACGTCCACACCGCCCACAGCCCCTTGCGGCGCCAGCACCACGGAGCAGCCTGTTAAGCGTTGACTAGACGTAAAGTGACCCAAGTGCAATCCGGCAATGTCCGCAATGCTGCCGTAGTGCGGGTTGGCTCTTTCGCTCAATCGGGTGATTACAATGTTCTGAGATGTCATTTGAAAAACCTTTATCAATGCACCCATCCGTTCAGGCCCTCATGGCCGACAGATCGCAAACCCTGAAGTCACAAGGATAACGCGTGTCGTCATTTGTGCTCCAACGCTTGCTCAGTTTTTTCGTCACGTTGGCGGTCACCTCGGTCGTGGTGTTTGGGGTGCTTGAATGGTTGCCGGGCAATGCGGCACAGGTTATTTTGGGTGAGACCGCCACCCCTGAATCATTGGCAGCCATGGAAGAAAAGTTGGGACTGAACCAACCTGCCCTGGCCCGCTATCTGCAATGGACGGGCGGCCTGCTTCAAGGCCAATCTGGCATCAGCATCTCCTACGACACTCCCACAGCCCAGCTCATGCTGGAGCGCATGCACGTTACCCTGCCCTTGGCGGTCATGGCCATGAGCATCACCGTGCTGATGGCTTTGTGCCTGGGCCTTTATGCCGCCTCCAAACAAAACACCGCCGGCGATGTAGGCGTGATGACGCTCAGCCAAATTGGTTTGGCCTTGCCCAATTTTTGGTTGGCCATTTTGCTCATCTTGTTGTTTGCGGTGCAATTGCAATGGGTCAGTGCGGGTGGATTTCCAGGCTGGTCGGAAGACGATGGCGGTGGTTTGTGGGCGGGTTTCTCTGCTTTGATTTTGCCGGCCATGGCTTTGGCCGCAGTGCAAACGGCCATTCTCACGCGGGTCACTCGCTCGGCCGTGATTGAAGCCATGTCGGAAGACTATGTGCGCACCGCCCGCGCCAAAGGTTTGTCCAAGCAACAAGTTCTGTGGGGCCATGTGCTGCGCAATGCCATGATTCCGGTGGTCACGGTCATGGGTTTGCAATTTGGCAACCTCATCACCAGCGCCATCGTGATTGAAAACGTCTTTGTGTTGCCGGGCATTGGCCGCCTGATTTTTCAGGCCATTGCCAACCGCGATTTGATTGTGGTGCGCGATGTCGTCATGCTGCTGTCGGCCATGGTGATCTTGATCAACTTTTTGATTGACTTGTTGTACGCATGGATTGACCCGCGCTTGAAATCAGGGGGGGCTGCCCCATGAAGCGTGCCTTCAAGCACCCCAGCTTTGTCGCCGGCGCGCTCTTGGTCAGCCTGTTGGTGCTCAGCGCCTTCGTGTCTTTGTTCTGGTCGCCCTACCCAGTGGGCGACATCGACATTCCCAACAAACTGGCCGCAGCCAGCGCGCAGCATTGGTTTGGCACCGACAGCTTGGGCCGTGACATTGCCTCGCTGTTGTTGGTTGGCAGTCAAAACTCTTTGTTGGTGGGTTTCATCGCCGTCGGCATTGGACTGGGCGTGGGCGTGCCGTTGGGGCTGTTGGCCTCTGCCAAACGGGGCTGGGTGGAAGAAGTGGTGATGCGTGTCGCCGATTTCACCTTTGCGTTTCCCGCTTTGCTGTCGGCCATTTTGCTCACGTCCATTTATGGACCTGGCTTGGTGGTCAGCATCACGGCCATTGGCATTTTCAACATTCCGGTGTTTGCTCGCATCACACGCGGCGCCGCCAATGCGGTATGGACACGAGACTACACCTTGGCCGCCAGAGCCGCCGGCAAAACCAAATGGGCCATCACGTGGGAACATGTGTTGCCCAATGTGGCCAGCGTGCTGATTGTGCAAGCCACGGTTCAATTTGCCATTGCCATCTTGGCTGAAGCGGCTTTGTCGTACTTGGGCCTGGGCACCCAACCGCCCAACCCCAGCTGGGGCCGCATGCTGAACGAAGCGCAATCGCAAATGTTCCAAGCGCCCATGTTGGCGGTGTACCCGGGAGTGGCCATTGCCTTGGCCGTGCTGGGCCTCAATTTGATGGGAGACGGTCTGCGTGACTTGCTCGACCCCCGTTTGTCGAGGGCGCGATAAGCGAAGCGCATGAAACAGTACCATCCCACTGCACCCTTGCTGTCCGTGCGCGACTTGCGCGTGGCCCTGCAAACAGCGCATGGCCATCTAGAAGCTTTGCGCGGTGTGAATTTTGAAATGCAACGCGGCGACACTTTGGGTCTGATTGGCGAGAGTGGCTGCGGCAAATCGCTCACGGCTTTGGCCGTGATGGGTTTGCTGCCCGAACGCGCCAACGTATCGGGTGCCATTGAATTGAATGGCACCGACCTCACGCAATTGAACGAGGCCGACCTGTGCCAAATGCGCGGCGCGCGCATGGCCATGATTTTTCAAGAGCCCATGACGGCGCTCAACCCACTGCATCCCATTTGGAAACAAATTGCGGAACCGCTGCAATTGCACCAAGGCATGGACTTGAGCCGTGCCAAAGCGCGAGCACTTGAATTGCTAGAACGTGTGCAACTGCCACGTGCCAAAGAACGCCTCGATGCGTATCCGCACCAACTCTCTGGTGGCCAACGACAACGCGTGATGATTTCCATTGCGCTGGCCTGTCAACCCGACATCTTGATTGCAGACGAACCCACCACCGCACTCGATGTGACGGTGCAAAAAGAAGTGCTGAACTTGATTCGCCAACTGGTGGCCGAAGACGGCATGGGCCTGCTGCTGATCAGCCATGACTTAGGGCTCATGCGCGATCAAGTGGAGCGTGTGATGGTGATGTACGGCGGCGCGGTGGTGGAAAGTGCCAGCACCGAAGCGCTGTTTGCGCAACGCGCACACCCCTACACACAAGGGCTGTTTGCGGCACGTCCACAGCTGGGTTTGAAGCGTGGCACTCGACTGCAAACCATTCCGGGCAATGTGCCAGAAATTTTCAACTGGCCTAAGGGGTGTGCTTTTGCCGACCGCTGTGCTTATGCAGAGGACAGCTGCCGTCAATCCTTGCCACAGCTTGAACAGGTGACGCCTCCAAACCATACAAGCAGTGCCCCCAACGCAACAGACCACTGGGTACGTTGCCCCAAGTGGCAGCACTTGGAGGTGTCAGCATGAACACGGCCGCTCAAGTGTTGTTGGACGTCCAACATGTCAGCCAGCAATACGCTTTGCCCAAGTCCAGCGTATTTTCCAAAGCGGGCCACCTTCAAGCTTTGCACGATGTGAGTTTTCAATTGCGCGCAGGCAAAAGTTTGGGCATTGTGGGTGAGTCGGGTTCTGGCAAATCGACACTGGCCCGTTTGGTCATGGCACTTGAAAAACCAACTGAAGGCAAGGTCGTGTTCAAAGGGCAAGACCTGAACGCATTGCCTCAGAGTCAATTGCGCGCCGCACGCAGTGAATTCCAAATGGTCTTTCAAGATCCTTATGGCTCGCTCGATCCGCGCCAAAAGATTTTGCGCATCGTGGCCGAACCGCTGCACAGCACGGTGCACAGCGCATCGGGCCAATCGCTCAGCCAGCAAGATTTGAAAGACCGTGCGGCGCAAGCGCTCGTGGAAGTGGGCTTGCGCGCATCAGACCTCGACAAATATCCGCATGAATTCTCTGGCGGCCAGCGTCAGCGCATTGCCATTGCCCGCGCACTGATCACAAGGCCGTCTTTGATTGTGGCCGATGAACCTGTCAGTGCTTTGGACGTGTCAGTGCAGGCTCAGGTTTTGAACCTCATGATGGACCTGCAAGACCGCTTGGGTTTGAGCTATCTGTTTGTCAGCCATGACCTTGCAGTTGTGAACCTGATGTGCGACGATGTGATCGTTTTGCAGCACGGACACGTGGTGGAAGCAGGCGCGTCAGAAGCCATTTTTCAAAACGCCCAGCACCCCTACACCCAAGCTTTGTTGGCCGCCATTCCCGGCATGGCCGCACCCGCATTTCAACACCCTGTCTAATTTTTGATGAAGGAGTTTTTCATGACACAAGTACCTCGTTCAACGCGACGCCAGTTGGGCCAATTCGGTCTGGCCCTGATTGCTGCGGCCAGCATGATGCTCGTCAACCCTGCAGCACACGCCCAATCTAAAAAAGACACTGCCGTCATCGGCATGATTTTGGAGCCCACCAGCCTAGACCCCACCACAGCGCCAGCCGCTGCCATTGGTGAAGTGGTGCACTACAACATCTTGGAAGGCCTCACCAAGATCAACCCCGATGGTTCGGTCACGCCTTTGTTGGCTGAAAGCTGGACCATGGACGCCGACGGCAAAGCCTTCACATTCAAATTGCGCAAAGGCGTCAAGTTCCAAGACGGTTCCGCCTTTGATTCTGCTGCCGTGAAGTTCAGCTTCGAGCGCGCCAAAGCCGAGAAGAGCACCAACAAAGCAAAAGGCGCAGTGTTCAGCAACATTGCGCACATCTCCACCCCCGATGCCCACACCGTGGTCTTGGTGCTCACCAACCCCGATGGCAATTTCGTGTTCCGCATGGGTGAGAACACTGCCGTCATCTTGCACCCCAACTCTGCCGATGCCGCGGCCACCAAGCCCATCGGCACAGGCCCTTACAAATTGGACAACTGGGCCAAAGGCACCGCCGTCACCTTGACCAAGTGGGACGGCTACCGCGATGCGGCCAACGTCAAACTCAAAAAAGTCACCTTCCGTTTCATCAACGATGCATCGGCCCAAGTGGCCGCGCTGTTGGCGGGTGACATCGATGGCATGCCTCGCTTCCAGTCGCCCCAAAGCCTGAAGCAATTCCAAACCGACAAGCGCTTTGTGGTCGAGTTGGGCAGCACCGCTGGCAAAGGCATCATGACCATCAACAACAAAAAGAAACCCTTTGACGATGTGCGCGTGCGCCGCGCCTTGTCACATGCCATCGACAAGAAAGCCTTCATCGATGGCGTCTTTGAAGGCTTGGCCAAACCCATCGGCAGCCACATGGCGCCCACCGATGCCGGCTATGTCGACCTGACCGGCCAGTATGCGTTTGACCCAGAAAAAGCCAAAGCTTTGCTGAAAGAAGCCGGTGTGCAAACACCGTTGAACGTCACACTCACTTTGCCACCCCCACCCTATGCCCGCAAAGGTGGCGAGATCTTGGCAGCGCAGTTGGCCAAGGTTGGCATTGTGGCCAAAATTGAAAACGTCGAATGGGCCCAATGGCTGGGCGGCACCTTCAAAGGCAACTTTGACCTCACCGTCATCAACCACGTTGAACCACTCGATTACATGGCCTATGCCAACCCCAATTACTACTGGGGCTATGACAGCAAAGCATTCCGTGATTTGGCTGCCAAGCACTCGGCCACCACAGGCGCCAAAGACCGCACCAAGTTGTTCGGTGACATGCAGCGCATGATTGCCAACGATGCTGTCAACGTTTTCTTGTTCAACGCCACCAACACGGCTGTGTACAAAAAAGGCTTGAAGGGCTTGTGGTCCAGCTCGCCTATTTTTGCCAATGACATGGCGGCTGTTTCCTGGAACTGATGCATGAAAATCTTGGTGACGGGTGGCACCGGCTACATTGGCAGCCACACTTGTGTGCAGCTGATCGACAAAGGCTGGCAACCCGTCATCTTGGATTCCTTGGTCAATTCAAAGGCAAGCGTACTTCAACGGATTGAGCAGATCACCGGACATCGTCCTGCGTTCATCGAGGGCGATGTTCGTGACAGTGCGCTGCTCGAGAAAACACTCGCTTCGCACGGCATTGAAGCCGTCATTCATTTCGCAGGTTTAAAAGCGGTCGGTGAATCGGTGGTGCAGCCTTTGCGCTACTACGACAACAATGTGAATGGCAGCGTGGTGCTGATGCAGGCCATGCAAAGGTGTGGCGTCAAAACGCTGGTGTTCAGCTCTTCGGCCACGGTCTATGGGCATTCCTCCGCACCACCTTGGAACGAACAAGTGCCCACCGCACCGGCCAACCCATATGGCCGCAGCAAACTCATGGTTGATCAAATCATGGGTGATCTGGCGGCGGCAGACAGCACGCTGTCGATGACGTCCTTGCGCTATTTCAATCCCGTTGGCGCGCACCCAAGTGGCCTGATGGGTGAGGATCCGCAAGGCGTCCCCAACAACCTCATGCCCTACTTGGCACAAGTGGCAGTAGGCCGACGCGAGGCCTTGCAAATTTACGGCAATGACTACGACACCCCCGACGGCACGGGCGTGCGTGACTACATCCATGTGACTGATTTGGCGCACGGGCACATTGCAGCCTTGGCCTATGCACATGGCCGAGCAGGCCACCATGTTTTCAACTTAGGCAGCGGCCAGGGTCACAGCGTGATGGCCATGCTCAACGCATTTGGCAAGGCCTGTGGCCATGCATTGCCCTACACCTTCGCGCCGCGCAGAGCAGGCGATGTGCCGGCTTACTGGGCAGACCCCCAACGCGCCAGCCAGACCTTGGGTTGGCATGCAGAAAAAAGCATTGACGCCATGTGCCAAGACACATGGCGCTGGCAATCTGCCAATCCCAACGGCTACCCTTGAATGTTTTAAATTGGCCTTTCTCTGACCCAAGTGAATCCGACCTCATGGCATGCAGCAAACGCAGAAATTAAGCAGCTTGAAAACTAAACGCCTCAATCGGCAGCCTACCAGACCGACCCGCCAACCGGTCTGCCAGCAACTCTGCAGAACCCGCGGCCAAGGTCAAGCCCAAAGTGCCATGGCCGATGTTGGCATAAACATTCTCAAATGCCGTTTGGTCAACGATGGGCCGTCCTGAAGGTGTTGCTGGACGCAGGCCTGCCCAAGTCTGAACTTTGTTGTAATCACCCGCCTCTGGAAAATTATCTCGCGCTTGCTTGATCAAGGCGGCAATGCGCGTTGGGTCGATGTCTCGGTTCTCTCGGCCCAAGTCCACCATGCCCGCTACGCGCAATCGATGGCCCAATTTGGCGAACACAATTTTGTGATGGCTGTCGGTGATGGACACAGAAGGCGCAATGCCATGCTCGCAATCCAAGGTGATCGAAAAACCCTTGAGACCTAACAAAGGTGCACGGGTGTCAAAATGATTCAACAACTCGCGGCTACTGAGGCCGGCGGCCACCACGAAGAAGTCGGCTTTGAAATCTTCAACTTCTGACGGTTCTTGGGTCTCGTCCAGCACGGCACTTTGAGACTTGAGTTTCAAAGCCACACAACGACGCCCTTCATGCACAGCCCCCGTGATGCGCATGTCATAACGCAACTCGCCGCCCCGCGACACAATCAAACGCTCCAAGTACATGCACAGGCCATGGCTGTCGATCACATCTTCAGACGGGGTGTACACACCGCCGACCAATTTGCTTTGCATGCCTGCCAACGCGGGCTCTTTTTGCACACATTCAGCAGGCGACAGCACATACTGCTCGCACCCTACTTCCAAGCTGCGTTGATACGCCACTTGGGCACTGGCCGAAGCCAATGCGGCAGGATCACGAAACACCACCAACTTGCCGTTGGTGCGGTAATCCAGGCCGGCTGCTGCGGTCCAGCTGGCAGGCGCATCGGCCAGCCATTCTCTTAAAACACGGCGAGACAGATAACCCAAGCCCAGCAAATCGCGCGTGGTTTGATGCGCCTTCGCTGTTGTGCAATGCGTGGCAAAACTCAAACTCCAGCGCACAAAATCGAGCGACAAGGAAGGATGAATGCGCAAAGGTCCGTCCTTTTGAAGCAACCACTTTGGCAGGCTGGTCAGGGCTGAAGGCTCGGCCAAAGGCGCCACATAACTGTAGGACAACTGAGCACCATTGGCATAACTTGTGATCAGGCCAGGCGCGGCACTTTCTTCAATCACACTCACTTGCCAGCCGTCTTGCATCAAGCGCCAAGCGGTGGACAAGCCCACAATGCCGGCGCCGATGACACACACGTGTTTAGTTTGCGGATTCATGGCTTGACGTCGTACTGTTTTCCGTTGGCCAATAACTCTGGTGTGCCAATGACTTGGTTCAACTCATCAAAATTGAGCATCTGATCACGCCAAGGCGTGGTGGTTTGGTGGGCATGCAAACTGCCGTAGTAGCCTTGCAAGGTGTGCGCCACAGCACGCGCAGTACCCCCTGGGAAAATCACAATTTTGAAACCACGCTGACCCAACTCGGTGGCACTTTGAATGGGGGTTTGGCCACCTTCCACCATGTTGGCCAGCAACGGAATGCGGTGCGCAAACTGTTTGCAAGCTTGGTCCATTTGCTCGGAGCTGCGCAAAGCTTCGATGAACAGAGCGTCGACACCGCAGGCCAAATAGGCTTCTGCGCGCTCAAGGGCAGCGTCCAATCCCTCTACCGCCAAGGCATCTGTGCGCGCCAAGATCAAGGTGCTGCTGTGGTGGCGCGCATCCAAGGCGGCCTTCAATTTGCCTTGCATCTCAGCCGTAGGTACGACGCCTTTGCCATCCAAATGACCACAGCGCTTCGGAAAAGTTTGGTCTTCAATTTGAATCATGCCGGCACCCGCACGTTCAAAATCGCGCACGGTGCGTTGCGTGTTCAGTGCATTGCCAAAGCCAGTGTCTGCATCCACGATCACAGGCACCGAGACTCGGTCAGTGATGTGCGCCAATGTCTGCGCTACTTCGGTGGCCGTGGTGAGGCCAATGTCAGACCGGCCCAGGCGCGTGTAGGCAATGGACGCACCCGACAAATACAAAGCTTCAAAGCCAGCTTGTTCAGCCATCAAGGCACTGAACGCATCGTAGATGCCAGGTGCCAACAAGGCCTTGGGTTGTTGCAGTCTTTGCGCCAAAGAAGGCACTGTTGTGGAAGTCATCGCATGTTCTCCATTATTTTTTGAGCAGCCGCATGCGCTGCAATGTGGCCACCTGCAATGGCGCTCAGCAAACCATTGCCCGACAAATAGCCCCACACTTCAGCACCTGAGACGCCGCGCGCAGCGCCGCCGGCCGCATACAGATTGGGCAAGACATCGCCATTGGGTTTGAGCACTTGGCATTGGTCGTTGATGTTCAAACCACCTTGCGTGTGAAACAAGGCACCCGTCACTTTGATCGCATGAAAGGGTGCCAACAATGGCCGCTTGAAGGTTCGACCCCACGGGTCAGCAGCGTTGTTCGAGTTCACCGCGGACAAGGTTTGCGACAGCGCTTCGCCAGGGCACCCTAAGATGGCCGCCAAAGATTCAACATCTGCCGCCGACTTCACGGCCCCTGCGGCTTGCGCCGCCACAAAGTCGGGAAAGTCTTGCGCAAAGCGCAGCAACTGGTTGTCAAACACATTCCACGCCACACCGCCAGGCTGGTTCAGCACTTGAACAGCAGCTTCTGAGTAACCTTGGGTTTCATCATGAAAGCGTTGCCCCAAGGCATTGATCTGCACGCCGCCTTCCATCATCAGCGCCCACGAAATCAGGCTGCCTTGTGGAATGGCCCAGGAACCATGGCCTTGGTAAGCCCCCATGTCGGCCAAGTCTGCGCCCAACTGCAAGCCCCAGGCAATGGCACTGCCATCGTTGCCCACATGACCTGCGTACTGCGCATCTTTCATGGCCGGCAAATGTTGTTTCACCATCTCGGCATTGCCACCAAACCCATTGCAGGCCAAGATGACCGCATCGCACGACAAACGGCTGGTATTGCCATCGGGCTGAGAGTAGCTGAGGCTCTGCACAAGTCCTGTAGCGTCGGCATGCAGGGCTGTCACATGCGCTTGCGTTAAAACCACCACGCCTGCCGCATCGGCCGCGGCACGAAGGCGGGTCATCAAGCCTTCTCCCGTTTTTTCTGGCACTGCATGCATGCGGTGCACACTGTGACCGGGGTACAAAAACTGATCCAGCAATTGCCATGGAATTTGGTGGTGTGTTTCCAAGGCATCCATGGCGGGGCCAATGGCTTCGCTGTAGGCTTGCACCAAGGCCGGTGCTGCTTGGCCATGCGCTTTGTGCTGAATGTCTTGCGCGAACACTTCAGGACTGTCTTGGACTTGCGCAGCTTTTTGCACGCGCGTGCAGGGTGCAGGCACAAAACCAGAAGACAAGGCGGTGGAGCCTGCCGGCACCTCATCACGTTCCAGCACCACACATTCAATGCCTTGTCGGTGCAAGGCCAGTGCAGCCGTCAGACCGCAAGCACCTGCGCCCACAATGGCCACGGGGGTGTGGATGGTTTCTTCCATGACGCTCATGCCAAGCTGCTGACAAATTCGCGGCAAGTTGTGACCTTGCCAATCGAGGCCAAGTCGGCCAAGGAGGCTTGATGCAAGGCGTCGCTGAATGCGGCACAGCCATCGCTCAAGACCACCACGTTGTAATCGCGCAGGTGGGCATCGCGTGCCGTGCTGGCCACACCGCCGTTGGTCACAATACCGCACACCACCACGGTGTCAATGCCCGCTTTGCGCAGCACCCAATCGAGTTGAGTGTTGAAGAAAGCAGAGTACGCCACTTTGCAAACCACCAGGTCCACGCAATCTTGGAGTTCTGGCACATTGGCCTGCCCCACACTGCCCGGCGCAAAGTCACCTTTGCGCAAGAATGGGCGCTTCTCTAGCAAGTGCGGAGAGACCATGGGTTCACCTTTGGCATTGGGCCACAAAGTGAATTGGCTGGCCGCCACATAGCCCCCTTGCGCTTTCAAAGCTTTGGCCACAGGCGCCACCCGCGCAGGCAACAACAAAGCTTCTGCACTGACGGTGTTGCCACGTGCATAGGCGCCTTGCGGCGACAAGAAGTCATTTTGCAAATCCACGATGATGAGGGCGGTGCGCGCTGCTAAGGTTTTTGAAGGCTGGGTCATGACAAAACTTTCTTCACGGAGGGTCCCAATGGTTTCAAGCTTGGGCAGTCACCAACAGGTTGCCCATGGCATCCACTTTGGCTTCAAAACCAGGCTCCAACCACACGGTGGTGTCGGCCTGCTCCAAGATGGCAGGACCTTGGACTTTGGCACCCACAGGCAATTCCAAACGCGCATAGCGCTGTGCATCCCACCACTGACCTTGGTGGTACACACGCTGCACACCCAAAGGCTGCGTGCTGCCAGCACCCACCGGGGCCAATACCGACAAATCAAATTTGGGTCGACGGCCAATGCGGGCATAGCGCAAATTCATCACACGAATCACAGGGCCTTCGAGCACTCGGCCGAAAGCGTTTTGATATGCCTCTGTGAACGCTTGGCGCAAACCGTCTGCCGACAACTGCCCGCGTTGCACGTTCACTTGCAGGGTGTGCGTTTGGCCGGTGAACAACATGTCGAGGGCAATATTTTCATCCACGGCCACAAAGCGTACGCCTGCAGAATCAAGGCGTGCTTGGCAAGCCTCTGCCAATTGGTCAATGCGGGCTAGAACTTCCTTGAAATTCACATCGCTCAAGGCTTGGTTCAACGTTTGCACGGCGTCATGGCGCATGTCGGCCATCACGCAACCCAAAGCGGATGTCACGCCGGGATAGCGCGGCACGATGCCCGTGGCCACGCCCACTTCGCGCATCATGGCGCACACATGCAAGCCACCACCGCCACCAAAAGGCATGTACGCAAATTGACGCGGGTCGTGGCCTTTCTCGATGGAAACCACGCGCACAGCGCCCGCCATCTTGGCATTGGCCACTGTCAAAATGGCTTCAGCCGCTTCCAAGTTGCTGAGCCCCAAGGGCTCTGCCACATGCTTTTGAATGGCTTGCTCCGACAGGTCCGCACGCAAGGCTTGCAACAAGCCGCCGCCCAAAGGACGGTCTGCAGCGATGCGGCCCAAGAACACATTGGCATCGGTCACAGTAGGTCGTGTGTTGCCGCGGTCGTAGCAAGCCGGTCCTGGCACGCTGCCCGCTGATTCAGGGCCCACTTGCAACATGCCACTGGCGTCCACAGAGGCAATGGAGCCACCACCTGCGCCAATGGTTTCAATTTGAATCATGGGAGAGCGCACCACCAAACCAAACTCGATGGAAGTTTGGGCTGCCAGCGCCGCCTCGCCTTGCGCCACCAAGGACACATCAAACGAGGTGCCGCCCATGTCGCCGGTCATCACATTCGGGTAGCCCGCTGCGCGCGCAATGGCAGCACAAGCCATCACACCCGCTGCAGGGCCAGACAAGGCCGTGCGAACCGGCACATCGCACGCAGTTTGACGCGACATCACGCCGCCATTGCTTTGCACAATCAGCAATTCGCCTTCAAAACCTTGGCCACGCAAGTCAGATTCCAAGCGCGTCAAATAGCTGCCCACCACAGGCTGCAAAGCTGCGTTCAAGGTGGCCGTTGAGCAACGCTCAAACTCGCGAATTTCTGGCAAGACTTCGCTGGCCGCGGTCACGTGGGGGTTGGGCCACATGGCGCGCACGGCCGCCACGGCGGCTTGCTCGTTGGCCATGTTGGCATAGGCGTTGATGAAGAAGACACACACCGCTTCGCAACCAGCGTCGAGCAAAGCTTGCGCTTGCGCTTTCACTTGGTCAATGGCCACTGGCGTGTGAATCTGACCATCGGCCAACACGCGCTCGTCCACTTCCAAGCGCAAAGCGCGTGGCACGATGGGCGTGAAGCTGCCGCGCAAACCCCAGGTCTGCGGCCTGTCACGTCGGCGCATTTCCAGCACGTCACGGAAACCGCGTGTGGTGATGATGCCAGTGCGTGCCACTTTGCGCTCTAACAACGCATTGGTGCCCACGGTGGTGCCATGCACGATGCTGGCCACACCCGACGCAGAACCATCCTCTGAAATTTTCTGAATACCATTCATGAAACCGCGCGCTTCTTCGCCGCGCGTTGAAGGCACTTTCACAATGCGTGCGGTTCCGGTTTGCTCATCGAGCACAAACAAATCGGTGAACGTGCCGCCCACGTCCACACCGACCACCCAGCGTTTCTGGCTCATGATTTTTCCTTTGAAACGTAGGCTTCTTCAATGTCTTTGGCGCGCGCTTCTGCGCTTCGTTCGCTGGGCTTGCCCCAACCGCCGCCGCCCGGTGTTTGCAAACGCACGCGCTCGCCTTTCTTCAAACGAATGCCCAGCATCTTGGAGACCATGGGCGGTGTTTTCCACACGCCATCGTTTTCGTACTCAAACACATTGGGCAAAGCAGGCTGGCCACCCGCAATGCCTTTGGGCGAGGCTTTGCCGCGCTCACCAAAGATAAAGGCTTCGGCCGATTCTTCTAGCAATTCAATTTCGTAG
>CALEYZ010000167.1 GCA_937928195.1 uncultured Limnohabitans sp. | reverse complement strand
GCAGTAACTGACGAATTAGATTCTGCTGAAATTAATCAATAGCTGTTTTTCCAGTTTAAAGATCGTCTAAAAGCCACAGACTTACCGTCATTCGGTTGACTGATCAGCAACTCAGAAAACAAACTAGCTGTAGATACTGAGATTTCAAAATGGCACGAGCAATTGAACCTGATTCAGAAACACGTCATAGAACTGTTCCACTCAAAGATAGCATCACACGAATTCCTGGCTACCCTCGCAAGCTAGTGATATTCAAACTTCCTGCTTCGAGTTATTGGTGGGTTCGGTATTACGCTGAAAATCATGTTTTTAAGCGAACTACTAAAACTGAGATTAAGCGCGATGCTATGGAGGCTGCAAAACGCTTTTTCGACGACGTCAACTTTCGCATGCGTGGCGGAAAGCTAGAAGGTATACCGATGACGGAAAACGTAGCAAAAGTCATCACCTTCACTAAAGTAAAAGATATGCTGATGCAAAGTGAGGCAGCGAAGTTAGAGCGAACTCAACTTTCAAAAATCACTTACGACAATATGCAGATGCGGTATGACAAGCATATTTCTCCTTTCTTTGAGCAGAAAGACGTAAGGAGCATCAACTACAAATTGTTAGATGAATTTCTACAAAAGTTATCTTCAGTTGAGCCAAAGCTAAGTGTTTCAACTTTAAGTGCCTACATGGGATTGACACGTAAAGTTTTGCAGCATGCGGCAAGACACAGCTACATTGACCACATACCTGAATTTCCTAAAGTTGGAGTTGAAGACAAACCTCGTGGCTGGTTTAACGTTGGCGAATACAAAGCAATTACCAGAGCTGCCAAAAAATTAGCAGGCAAGAAAATTGAATGGCGAGCACACAGTGTAGAAGGCGAACGATCTTATTTCTGCGAAGCAGGTAAAGCAATTGATCCCAAGCATAGGGTCATCAAACGAATTCAAATGACTAAAGATCTTGCAGATTTAATTGTCTTCATGGTCAATAGTTATGTGCGCCCTACTGACATTAGAAACATGCAGCATAAGCATATTGAAGTCGTAGAAAGACATGGATGGAAATATCTGCGCTTGACCTTACCTCCAAGCAAGGGACACAGCTACCCTATTGTTTCTATGCCTTGGGCAGTTAAAGTTTATGAGCGCATTTGGAAAAGACAAACCAAGGAATTTGGTAGAGCACCTCAACCAGATGACCATGTGTTTTTGCCAATGGCAGCATCGCGTGATTTCGCAATGAAATTATTGGCAAAGCAATTTGAAATTGTTTTGGAAATTACAAATCTCAAGTTAAGCATCATCAATGAGCCCAGAACACTGTACAGCTTGAGGCACAGTTGCATCATGTACAGACTTTTGTTTGGAAGTGGGATTGATACATTAACCCTAGCGCGAAACGCTAGGACAAGTCCAGAGATGATTGATAGGTTTTACGCAGCTCCACTCCAAGGCGAGATGAACGTGGAAATGTTGCAAAGTAAACGACGCCCTAGACCTTGGGAATTGCAGCAAGGTTAACTTGCTCTTTGTTACGCATTAAAACGCGCTGTAGCGCGTTTTTTTGTGGGCATTAGATGTAAGGCTGTTGGTTTTTTAAAAAACAAACGTAGCTTATTTTTTACAAAACTTTTAGCTTTGAGCAGAACACCAACTGCTTGTCAGATTACAGCGCTGCAAATTTAGATATGAGTTTGAAATCAGATAGATTTTTCTTTATGTTTGTCTTTGAAAATCTATGAAAAGACATTGAAAAATCTATGAAAAGTAGTATGGTGGGTCCATACTACAAAAAACATAAGAAAAAGCACCTAGAGTTTCCTCTAAGTGCTTGATTTCATTAGGTATTTTTGGTGGGCGATACAAGTTTCGAACTTGTGACCCCTGCAGTGTGAATGCAGTGCTCTACCCCTGAGCTAACCGCCCTATCGCTTTGCAGCGTAGCCCTAAATTATGCCACGGTTTTTTGGGCATTTTCAAGGTTTTTCAAACTTTCAGGCCGAGGTGCTAAGTTGGCGCCAAATGGTTTTGCCGCCACTGGCTTTGTCCAGCTGGGCCATCTGTTCTTCGTGAGCGGCCTGCTCTTGGGCATTGGCTTGAATAATGGGCAGCACCAAACCAGACAGGTCGACCGCTTCTTCTGAATGCCCCTGCGCATCCTCATCGCCCACGTCCATGAGCAAGGCTTCTTGGCCTCGGGTGAGGTTGATGTACACATCGGCCAGCAGCTCGGCATCAAGCAAGGCGCCGTGCAAGGTACGGCCGGAATTGTCGACGCCCAGACGGTCGCACAGCGCATCGAGGCTGTTGCGCTTGCCTGGGTACATTTGCTTGGCCATGACCAAGGTGTCGACCACACCCTCCACATACGTGGTGAAGGGCTTTCGCCCTGCCAGCTCCAACTCTTTGTTGAGAAAGCCCACGTCAAACGCGGCGTTGTGAATGATGATTTCAGCACCCTGCACATAGTCCAAAATTTCTTGAACCACGTCTTTGAATTTGGGCTTGTCGCGCAGGAATTCGTTGCTGATGCCGTGAACCTTGAGCGCATCTTCGTGGCTGTCGCGGCCGGGGTTGAAGTAAAAATGCAGGTTGTTGCCTGTGAGCTTGCGGTTGACGAGCTCGACGCAACCCAGCTCAATGACGCGGTCGCCGCCTTCAGCGGAGAGGCCTGTGGTTTCGGTGTCTAGAAATAATTGGCGCATGGCCTAACTGTAATCGCAATGGCGGCCCCATGGGGGGGCAAACGCTTTCAATGATTCTCTTTGGCGTGGTTGATGGTGTATTTGGGTATCTCGATCACCAGGTCTTGCTTGCCCAAGAAAGCTTGACAACTTAAACGGGAGTTGGGCTCCAAGCCCCAAGCACGGTCAAGCAAATCTTCTTCGGTTTCTTCGGCTTCGTTCAAGCTATTCAAGCCCTCACGCACAATGACATGGCATGTGGTGCAGGCGCAGCTCATGTCGCAAGCATGCTCGATGTTGATTTTGTGGTCGAGCAAGGCTTCACAGATGCTGGTGCCAGCAGGCGCAGAAATTTGAGCGCCATCGGGGCAGTATTCAGCGTGCGGCAATATTTTGATGACTGGCATGTTGTTCTTTGTTTAAAGGCTTTGGATGTTCTGACCCGACAAGGCTTTTTGAATGCTGTGGTTCATGCGCTCTGCGGCAAACGCTTCGGTGCCTTTGGCCAAGGCCTCGGTGGCGTCTTCAACAGCCTGTGCATCGACAGCTGTGTCCACCGTGTGGCGCAAAGCTTTCATCAACTGCTCAATGCGGGCGCGATCGTCTGCACTCAGCAAGTGGCCATCGGCATTGACAGCGCTTTGCGTGGCCAGCAGCATGCGGTCGCCATCGACTCGCGCTTCCACCAAGGCACGGGCCTTCATGTCCACTTCGGCGGTTGTAAAACTGTCTTGCAACATTTTGGCAATTTGATCGTCGCTTAAACCGTAAGAAGGTTTGACATCGATCTTGGCTTCTACGCCACTGATTTGCTCTTTGGCCGAAACGCTCAGCAAGCCATCGGCATCCACGGTGAAGGTGACGCGAATGCGTGCTGCACCTGCGGCCATGGGTGGAATACCGCGCAGCTCAAAGCGGGCCAGGCTGCGGCAATCGACCACCAAATCGCGCTCGCCCTGCAGCACATGCAAGGCCAAGGCGGTTTGACCATCTTGGTAGGTGGTGAAATCTTGGGCCATGGCCGTGGGAATGGTTTGGTTGCGCGGAATGATGCGCTCGACCAAGCCCCCCATGGTTTCAATGCCCAATGACAAAGGAATGACGTCGAGCAGCAGCAAGTCGCCGGCGGCATCGTTACCCGCCAATTGATTGGCTTGAATGGCCGCGCCAAGCGCCACCACTTCGTCTGGGTTCAGATTGTTCAAAGGTGCTTTGCCGAAGAAAGCCGCCACTGCTTCTTGCACTTGAGGCATGCGCGTCGAGCCGCCCACCATCACCACACCTTGAATGTCGTCTGCTTTGACTTTGGCATCACGCAAGGCTTTTTTAACGGCCGACATGCAGCGCGCTGTCAGTGCGGCTGTGGCTTGTTCAAATTGCGTGCGCGTGACTTTGACTTCGTGTGACTGATCTGCATGCGTCCATGACAGCGACACTTCTGAAGCAGAAGTCAAAGCTTCTTTGGCTGCGCGCGCTGCAGATTTCAAGCGTGTTTTGTCTTCGGCACTCAATGCACCTTGCACAGCGGCCAAGCCCATGGAGGCCAACGCGGCATCGGCCAATGCATGGTCGTAATCGTCACCACCCAAAGCAGAATCACCGCCCGTGGCCATCACTTCAAACACACCCCGCGTGAGACGCAAGATGGAAATGTCAAAGGTGCCGCCACCCAAATCGAACACGGCATAAATGCCTTCGCTGGCGTTGTCCAAACCATAAGCGATGGCAGCCGCTGTGGGTTCGTTGATCAAGCGCAGCACATTGATACCGGCCATTTGCGCTGCATCTTTGGTGGCTTGACGTTGGGCATCGTCAAAATACGCTGGCACCGTGATCACCGCACCATGCAAGTCATCATTGAAAGTGTCTTCTGCGCGGTAACGCAGCGTGGCCAAAATTTCTGCGCTCACTTCAACGGGTGACTTAAGGCCCTGCACAGTTTGAATTGAGAGCATGCCTTTGGCAGCACTGCACTCTTGACTGGCAAACTTGTACGGCAGCTTTTCTGGATTGGCAATGTCAGACAAACTGCGGCCCATGAAACGCTTCACCGAGGCCAAGGTGTTTTCTGGGTCTAGCGCAGCATTGGCCACGGCCTCTTGACCAATTTGTCGGCCCTGCCCAGGCAAGTAGCGAACCACCGAAGGCAAGATGACTTGGCCTTTGTCGTCAGGCAAGCACTCGGCCACGCCGTTGCGAACGGAAGCCACCAAAGAGTGGGTGGTGCCAAGGTCAATGCCGACAGCAATGCGACGTTGATGCGGGTCCGGCGCCTGACCGGGTTCTGAAATTTGAAGGAGTGCCATGACTTACTTTGATTTTTTGTTCTTCAGCTGCACGCGTCTAATTGATGTTGCACTTCTTGTGCAAACTTTTCAATGAACATGAGCGCCCTCACCTGGCCCACAGCTGCCGCGTAATTTTGATCAGCATCGATCAATGAGGCGATCTGCTTGAGGGCTTGCGCATGCGAGCCATCAACTTCGTCCAACAGCTTTTCTAAAGCATCATTTTTGGCATCCAGGGCCTTGATCGCTTTGCAGTCGTCCAGCGCTTCACGCCATTCCATTTGCTGCATCAAAAATGCAGACGGCATGCTGGTGTTGTTCTCGGCGTTCACCGCCGCGCCGTGCAACTCACACATGTAAGCGGCACGTTTGAGAGGGTCTTTGAGCCGGTTGTAGGCTTCGTTGATTCGCACCGACCACTGCATGGCAATGCGCTGGGCTGCGGCACCTTCAGAAGCAAATCGGTCGGGATGTGCCTCGCGCTGCAAAGACTTCCATTGCAAATCGAGTTGCGCACGGTCGAGCGCAAAAGCTGTCGGCAAGCCAAACAGCTCGAAGTCTGACGCCTGCAGTGAAATCACACGCGGAACGATTCGCCACAGCCGCAGCGATCGCGCTCGTTGGGGTTGTTAAAACGGAACCCCTCGTTCAAACCTTCACGCACAAAATCAAGCTGGGTGCCGTCAATGTAGGCCAAGCTTTTGGGATCGATCAGCACCTTCACGCCATGGTCTTCAAAGACCACGTCTTCAGGTGCCACTTCGTCCACGTATTCAAGTTTGTACGCCAAGCCAGAACAGCCGGTGGTTTTAACGCCCAAGCGCACACCCACGCCTTTGCCGCGCTTGGTGATGTAGCGCGACACATGACGCGCTGCAGCTTCTGTCAATGAAATGGCCATGATGTATTTCCAGCAAGGGCCAATCAGGCCGCTGCGTGTTTTTTCTTGTAGTCTTCTACGGCTGCTTTGATGGCGTCTTCGGCCAAGATGGAGCAGTGAATTTTGACGGGTGGCAATGCCAACTCTTCAGCAATTTCGCTGTTCTTCAAGGCAGCGGCTTCGTCCAATGTTTTGCCCTTCACCCATTCAGTGACCAGCGAGCTAGACGCAATGGCTGAGCCACAACCGTAGGTTTTAAAACGTGCATCTTCGATCACACCGGTTTGCGGGTTAACCTTGATTTGCAACTTCATCACGTCGCCGCAGGCAGGCGCACCCACCATGCCAGTGCCCACGTCTTCGTCGCCCTTTTCAAAGGAGCCCACGTTGCGGGGGTTTTCGTAATGATCAACAACTTTTTCGCTGTAAGCCATGGTGTTACTTCCTTAATTAGTGAGCAGCCCACTGAATGGTGCTGAGGTCGACGCCGTCTTTGTACATTTCCCACAAGGGGCTGAGTTCGCGCAACTTGGCGACATTTGTTTTGATGGTCTCAATGGCGAAGTCAATTTCGGCTTCAGTGGTCCAACGGCCCACGGTCATGCGCAAGCTGCTGTGGGCCAGCTCGTCGCTGCGGCCCAAAGCGCGGAGCACATAGCTAGGCTCCAAGCTGGCAGAGGTACAGGCAGAGCCAGACGACACCGCCAATCCTTTGATGCCCATGATGAGCGATTCGCCTTCAACATAGTTGAAGCTCATGTTGATGTTGTGGGGCACACGCTGGGTGGGGTGTCCGTTCAAGAACAC
>CALEYZ010000166.1 GCA_937928195.1 uncultured Limnohabitans sp. | reverse complement strand
CCTTCGGACTTCTTGCCATTGACCTCCCAATTGACCTCCTTGGTCTGCTCCAGGCTCTCCTTGATGTATTTTTTTTGCTTGGCTCGTATGACTTCCAGACGCTCTTTGTACTGAGCGGAACTCGTGAGATTGAACTTGGGTTTGTATAGTGCGAAACTCTCAAGCAGGATCGACTCCTCGAGCACCAGCACCTGGTCACGCAAGGCCTTGATTTGGACGGTCAGTTCGGCTTCAGCGTTGCGGGCTTTGTCCACCGCCTGATTGACCTCCCGTAGTACGGCTTGACGGGCGTCGATTTCGCGGCGCACCTGAACGGCCTCCATGGCCCCAAAAGTCTTGGCCAGCTCCTTCAGGCTGGCGTGATCTGCCTGCAGCTGGTTCAACTCGGCCAGCGTGCGCTCGCAGCGCTGTTGCGATTCGAGCAGCTGGGCTGACAGGTACTCGGCGCGTTCCTTGTGCTGCGGGCCCTTGAAGTAGTCAGAGAGTGCCATTGAGGCTCCAAACTTTGGTAGATCAGACTGGTTCGCGTAGAGAGCATGGTGGGCTTGAATGCGCTTTAACTTTGCCCCACGACACAATCTTCAACATGATAATAATCTAGTCAGAAATCATCACTGCACGAGACCTGATAGCAGCGATAGGAGCCGATCACAGCTCGTGGAGCTAAACTTACACGCTTACCATCACCAAGCGTGTCGCTGGCCTGGCGATCGCAGGAGGTTCAAGGATCGCTTTGCAAATAGTTGCGCCAGCTGTCATGCGCTTGACCACCGGTGCCAAGTCGTTGTCGCCTTGTGCCTGAGCTGGGCGTATGCCGCCCCACACTATGCTGAAACGGCCGACGACTAGCGACGGTTGAAAACAGACGGTCACGCGCAAACGAGAGCTACTCCGCGAAGCCTGAGGCGTTACCCTAGCTGACTCGAAAAAGAGATACTCTCGACACACTACTAACACACCAATCGGCCAAGCCGATGTCGGCAATGACGCAATCTGTGTTGAGGGGCGTGTTTAAACGTGCGTTCATGGTGTGCTCCAAATTAAGTTTGAAACCACTTTTCAGGGGGCCGCTCAGAGACAACGCAAGGGTGACATAGAGCTCATCCCGCAGAAAAGTGGATGAGCGTCGTTGCAAAGTAGGGTTCCGAGCCTCACAACCTCGCCATTCAATGGAATAGGGGTTGCTGCAACGCTCCTCGGAATGGGGCAAATTATACTAGCGGCATCTCTGGATTCTGTGCCAGACACCCAAATTCCCCTGGAGCCCCATTGACTTACGCCCAAGAAACCCGGCGCCGCCGGACGTTCGCCATCATTTCTCACCCTGACGCGGGTAAAACCACGCTCACCGAAAAGCTCTTGCTGTTCTCGGGTGCCATTCAAATTGCCGGTTCGGTCAAGGCCCGCAAGGCCTCGCGCCATGCCACCTCGGACTGGATGGAAATTGAAAAGCAGCGCGGCATTTCTGTGGCATCGTCCGTGATGCAGATGCTGTACCGCGACCATGTGATTAACCTGCTCGACACCCCCGGCCACAAAGACTTCAGCGAAGACACCTACCGCGTGCTGACCGCGGTGGACTCGGCCCTCATGGTGATTGACGCGGCCAACGGTGTGGAAGCGCAAACCCGCCGCCTGATTGAAGTTTGCCGCCAGCGCGATACGCCCATCATCACCTTTGTAAACAAGATGGACCGCGAAGTGCGCGACCCCCTCGACATCTTGGACGAAGTGGAGCGCGAACTGGGCATGCCCTGCGTGCCCATGACTTGGCCTGTGGGCCAAGGCAAATCTTTTGGCGGCATCATCAACTTGCGCACGCAAGCCATGACCGTGTTTGAGTCTGGCAGCGAGCGCTTGCCGCAAGACTTCGAAGCCATGCCCCTGACAGAAGAGACTGCCTTGCACGCACGCTTTGGCGCTGAATTTGCCACAGCACTCGAGAGCATGGAGTTGGCCACTGGCGCCTCGCCTGCCTTTGACCGCGAAGCCTTCTTGGCAGGCAAACAAACCCCCGTGTTCTTTGGCTCCGGTGTGAACAACTTCGGTGTGATGGAAGTGCTAGACGCCTTGGTCGACTTGGCCCCCTCACCCAAGCCGCGCACCAGTTCACTCATTGTGAACAAACAACCCGTGATCAAAGAAGTGCAGCCTGAAGACGCCGCCTTTGCAGGCGTGGTGTTCAAGGTGCAAGCCAACATGGACCCTTCACACCGCGACCGCATTGCGTTTGTGCGCATGGCCTCGGGCAAGTACACGCCCGGCATGAAGCTCAAGGTGCAACGCACCGGCAAAGAATTGCGCCCCACCAGCGTGGTGACCTTCTTGAGCCAACGACGCGAAGCGGTGGACGAAGCTTATGCGGGCGACATCATCGGCTTCACCACCCACGGCGGCGTGCAATTGGGCGACACCATCACCGATGGCGCCAACTTGCTGTTCACCGGCCTGCCCTTCTTCGCGCCCGAACTGTTCATGACAGTCATCTTGAAGAATCCACTCAGAACCAAACAACTGCAAGCCGGCCTTGACCAGCTGGGCGAAGAAGGTGCCATTCAGGTCTTCAAGCCCGAAGTGGGCGGCCCCATGTTGCTGGGCGCTGTGGGCCAGTTGCAGTTTGAAGTGGTGCAGCACCGCCTCAAAGCCGAATACGATTGCGATGTGCGACTGGAAGGTTGCCAGTACACGGGTGCCCGTTGGATTACGGCAGATACGCCAGCCGAACTGCGCGAGTTCTTAAACGCTTACCCACAGCGGATGGCATTGGATGCGGCCGATACCTTGGCTTACCTTTGCACCTCGCCTTACGACGTGCGCTTGGCGCAAGAGCGCTTTCCGAAGATTCACTTCCATCCGCTGCGTGAGCATGCAGGACTGGCTTTGGGATCAGCGGGCTAATGAAGCCTCTGTCGTCATGGCCCCCAAGCGCCCGCGCCAACATCGTGGGCGTCTTCACCGACATTGACGACACCCTCACCACCGAAGGCGCCATCACCCCTGACGCCCTTCAAGCCCTGCACGCTTTAAAAGCCGCCGGCCTGATGGTCATCCCTATCACCGGCAGGCCTGTGGGTTGGAGCATTCCCTTCGCGTCTGTATGGCCCGTCAATGCCATGGTGGCCGAGAACGGTGCAGTGGCCTTGCTGCACAACCCGCAAACAAACGAAGTGCGCAAAATCTACCAACAAGACT
The DNA here is from genome assembly GCA_937928195.1 of uncultured Limnohabitans sp. GTDB lineage: Bacteria > Pseudomonadota > Gammaproteobacteria > Burkholderiales > Burkholderiaceae_C > Limnohabitans_A. The sequence continues at coordinate 16,362 of CALEYZ010000166.1, read as the reverse complement.
TGGCCACGCGCCATCACAACTACCAAGAAATGCAGCGCATCGCCCAACGTGTGTTGCAAGAAATTCCGGGCACCGTCATGGCCCAAGACTCAGCAGGCCGTGAAACCGACATCGCGTTTGACCACAGTGAATTCCATCACTTGTCTCAAGAACAAATTCAACAAGTTCTCAAACTGCTGAAAGAAGAAGGCATGACCGCCACGGTCAGCAGCATCCACATCAACGCTTGGTTTGGCGATCACAACAAATGGCATGGCGCGCAGTGGATTCTGAAAGAACTCACAGGCAGAGAACTCACAAATGAACTGGACCAATGGGTCTATGTGGGCGACTCCACCAACGACCAAGTGATGTTTGAGCATTTCACGCACAGCGTGGGCGTGGCCAACATCCGACGCTTTGAGAAAGAACTCAAGCACCTGCCAACGTACATAGCGCGTCAGGAACGGGGCGCAGGGTTTGCTGAAGTTCAACAAGCCCTGCGGCGTTAAGGCCCAGCACGATCAACTTGGAATGTATTCCAGGCCCGTCTGCATCAAGCCCACCAAATTGATGTTGGCCGTGTTGAAAGTCGTGTCAGCAGCCAAGTGCGCCAAAGCACCGGGCGTCATGCCGTTTTTGAGCATGGCAATGTAAGGCGCCTTGTCAGTAGTAGAAGCAGTCGTCCCGATTACATTCTTCCAAAGCAAACTCACAATTTGATCGTTGGTCGTAGCGCCAGCTGCATTCAGTGCCAGCCCTGCCAAGTTGTCATAGGTCCAGCCCGCGTCTAAAAAGCTCAAACCAATGCCGACATAGGCTTTGTTGGACAGCGACTCTTTGCCAAACACAGCGCCCAAAATTTTGGCCGTGATGCCGGCGTTTTCAGTGCCCCCCGTGTCCAGTGCCCAAGAAGAATCCGTGAAGATCAGTCGTTCAACTTGTCGCAACTCGATGCTGCCACCTTCGTTGTTGAGTGCCTCTGCGTTCCAGTAGCCCGTTGTGCTGTCTTTGAAAACATGCATGTTGGCGCTGCTGCTCCAAAACCGCACGATGTCCAAACCAGCATCGCCATCCACAATGTCGTTGCCCCCGGTGAAGGTCACCACATTGTTGGCCGCATTGCCAATGATCACATCGTCATACGGCGAGCCAATGGCGTTTTCAATCACAGCACCGCCTGCAATGCTGACGTTGTTGTGCTTGGCCATGCCATCGGCATTCATGCCAACCGAACTGCCAGTCCCCGAATGCAAATCGATGCTGACCGACATGCTCACCGCTGAAGCATCCAAGGTGTCAATGCCGCCGTCATCAACAATGGTCAGAGGGCTGGATGCATCCGTGAGTTTGTAAACATCATTGCCTGTGCCATAAGCGCGGGTGCCGTACAAGGCACGCAGTGCTTGCAAATCAAAACTGCCAAACCAAGTGGGCCAGTTGCCACCCGTCGTGGTGGCCGACAATTCCAGCATCAGCGTATTGGCCGTCGTGGCAAGCGCATTGAGCAACACGGTCGCACCGGAGGTGTCACTCTCTGGCAAGGGATGCTGCAAACCCAGCGCATGCCCCAACTCATGCAAAAGCACATAGTAGCCCTCTTGCCCAGGGGCCAAGACATTGGCAGTTTCTACGTCTAACCAGACATCACCCGCTCGCGCATCGCCTTTGTAGGCATCTGGCACAAACGAATAGCCTCGTGTGTTGGTTTGCTGATTCACACCGAATCGAATTTGCCCGGCATCGCCAGACACTTCCGAAAAACTCAAACCCGTTTGCTGCTGCAACACAGAAAACAAATCTCTCACGATTTGCTGTTGCTGCGCACTCAAAGCAACAAAGCCAGTGCCACCTTCGCCGCCTGTGGCAGGGGCTTGTGACATGAAGCTGTATGTCAGCGCAGTGGGTGTGCCTGCAGTTTTGGTTTGCCAACCTTTGTCGCCGCGCAGCAGAATTTCTTCACCAGCATGCGATAAATCTCGGAATGCAAGCAGATCAAAATCTTGGCCTTTTTGCGTTTCATTGTTCCAAACAGCGAATTGTTCAATGTTGTGCAACTCATAAATAAAATTTGGGTAATTTGAGTTGTAAGCCTTGATGACACGGCCATCGGGAGAAACTTGGACGACAACTGGCCCAAAATTCTCACTCGGTGTGTAACCAATGGTGACGCGATCAAAGCCACCGCGCCCATCGATGTACACAGAGCCAGGCTGTTTTTGCCAGTTGGAGCCCATAAAAAACGAATCGTTCCCAGAGCTTCCGAAACCTTTGTCGCCATTTCGATTAAAGCCATCTACGCTGTGAACATTGACCAGCGTGTCTCGTGTACCAAATCCATCGAGCGCGTAGCCAGCTTCTAAGTCAACATAAATCGAATTGGGCGACCACCAATACCAAACAGATGCCCAGCGAACACCAGGCGCAACAATAATCGTATCGTTGCCTGCTAAGCCTTGGCCTGTCGCACTCTCCAATAACGTAATTTCATCATCGCCATCTTCGCCGTGAAACGTGTCACCACTTTTCACGGTCACGATATCTTTCAGCGGCGTACCTCGAATCTCAGCCATTTTTTATCCTTTTCACTCAATCAGAGATAGCCAATGGTTTTGGCTGAGAAGTTGGCCAAATTCGGCAAGATGGCCAAAGTTTGTGCGGGGGTTAAACCCAGCCAACGCACAATGTCCGACATGAATTGATCTGAAGAAAACTGCGGTATCCACTGACCCCGCTTGGGGTCATACATCGATGCATCATCGGGGCCGCCCGTCTGCAAAGTTGGAAACGTGTTGCCATACACCACGCCACCCTTCACTGGGCCGCCCACGGCAAACCAATGGTTGCCCCAAGCATGGTCAGAACCGGCGCCAGCGGCTGGATCCAAAGTCCTTCCGAATTCACTCATGATCACAGTGATCACATCATTGTTCATGCCAGCCGCTTGCATGGAAGCATCGAAGGCACTGACCGAATTGGCAACATCCGACAAACGTGTTTCAAGGCCCGGATTGTTGGTGTCGGTCGACAGCTGACCCGTGTGCGTGTCATAGCCTCCGTCTTGCACCAAGTAGACCTGTCTGCGGGCGCCGGCTTGCTTGCTGTAGGGCAAGTGCTTGGCCAAGAACCTCAGATCTCGTCCAATCTGCATGTCTGGAAATGTGCCAACCGGATCGGGGCCACTGGCTTGGCCTTTGGCAAACTCAACGGTGTCCAGGTACGCGGCACGCAAACTGCGCGTGAACTCATAGTCGTAGGTATTGCCAGATTGCAATCGGCTGGCCCACTCAATGCGCTGGCGAAAAAGGTTGTCATCTTGGTTCAACTGCGCACGTCCCCAATTAGCGCCACCATTGCTGTTGGCCAAACTGAGTGTGGTATTGCTGGACACCACCGCTGTGTAATCTCGAGACAATGCAACCAAAGGCTGTCGCGTCTTCATTTCAGCACTCATGGCGTCCATTGCACGCCCACCCCAACCGGTTAAATCTTCGGCCCCCATCCAACCCTGAATCCACTGCTCTTGTTCAGCGTGCGAGCCCATGAAGGGTGGCAACTTGGCCGTGTTGTTGCGCATCTGGTCAAGGGTGGTGGGCTGCACCAAAGCCCCCGCATTGGCCACAACCGCCATGCGCTTTTGTTCAAACAAAGTTGCCAAAGCACGGTTGGCCGGCGAGAGTGCAAATTGGTGGCCGATGTGCGAGCCAGACAAGTTCACCAAACTGTCTTTGGGCAATGCCAAGACGGGGCGCGCTTTGGCATAGTCGTTGTAGGCACCATCGACTGGAATCAACACATTGTTGCCATCAAAACCGCCAGACAAGAAGACAACCACCAAGGCCTTGTAATCAGCCGCCTGCACATTTTGAATGCTGGCCAAAGTGGCACCAATGCCAGCCAAAGACACCGCACCTGCATGCTGGAGAAAATTGCGACGATTGATCATTTGCTCACTCCAAATGCGGGTGTTAATGACGCCATGTCCATCATGGAAGCGGCCAAGACCAAGCCTTGTTCGCGTTGCCATAAACTTTTGTTGGCTTCAATCAAACTCTTGGCCAGTACAGCTGGCATCGCGCCACGGAAATAGCGCTGGCTCAACAACTCCACCAAAGCCTCGTCCGACACAGCCGTGGCTGCTTTGAAAGTGGCCACGTCACAGCCAGCATCGCTCAACATGGTTTCGTTTTGCATTCCGCCACTGTTGCTGTACATGCGACTGTTGAACTCACTGGAATTGAGCATCTTTTGTTCCGGCGCCAGCACATTCGTGCCTTGCGTTCGATGGTTGGGTGGATAGAAATTGAATACCGTGTAGGCTTCAAATGGCTTTTGCTGGTTGTTCTGCCAAACATTGCGCGAGTTGTTGGCATCGCGAACAGCACCTTTGCATCCCAAACCACGAATCACGTTCATGGTCAGCATGAAAGGCTCTTTGATGCGGCCAAAACCCTTCACGGATCTGCCAGGCACATCGCCGTAACGTGCTTCGGGGTCCATCAAAATAGCAGTGACCACTTTGGCCAAATTGCCTTTGGTGTCTTTGAACACTGTGGCCACACGTTCAAGGTACGCCGGCGATGGATCGCTGGTGGTCATGCCTTGAATCAGACGCAAAGACACAAAGGGGGCCGCGTTGGGATGCGTCACCAAAATTTCAATCAAGCTGTCCAAGTCTTGCGCAGCGGTTTGACCTGCAGGGATGGTTTTGCCTAAGACCGTTTTGGAACCCGTATCGTGCTGATCCGCAAAATCTGCGGCCATGGGTTTAGCGTAGTTGAAGCCATTTGAACTTAAACGACGAACATTGGGTTCCGCATTGTTCCAACCCGTCAATGCGCGCGTGGCTTCAATGACATCTTTTTGTGTGTAGGTTTCCAGCGCCTTGCCAGAAGCATCTTTTTTGATGCTGCCATTCATGTTCAATTGCACCAAGCCCACAGAGAACAGCTGCATCAACTCACGACCGTAGTTTTCATTCAGTTGGGTACGTCGGTTTTGACCATTGTCCAAATAAAAACCCATGGCCGCATTGCGACTGACAGCTTTGAGTAAATCTCCGAATTGACCAAAAGCATTGGTCTGCAAAATGTTCATGTATTCCAAAGCGCCAAACTGCTGCACTTTGCGAACGGACACCACCAAGAAATTGGACAGCACCCAACTGGTTCTCACGCGCAATTGATCTTCCGCGCCAATCATCAAATTATTCAGGCTCACCGCGTAATGCTCCGCCATGCGATCTCCGGCAGGACGGTCCAAATTCAAGTCATATTCCACAAGGTTGGCTGGCGTCACGATCAGCGTGGGCGGCAAGCGCATTTGCGATGCAATCCACGCCTCTGGCCCTTGTGCTCTGACTTGCGCGACAGATGCAGGCGAAGGCCCCATGGAGGATTGCTCCAAAAATCGCGATGCTGCGTAGTGATTGACAGGCATCGACGCCACCACACCGCCCACTTGGCCGTTGAGGTTGGCTGTGCCTGCTTCATCGCGGCCACCACAGCCGTACAGCAGCATCGCCACAGCCACGCACATGCTTGTTAACGTTCGGTTCATCTCACTCACCTTTTTAGATCTGTTTCAAAGCGGCAGGTCGTAAGCCACGCCTGTGGCCGCCATGCCTGTCAGTTGCGCCGTTACCGCATTCAAACTCAAGTCGGCGGCATACACCGCCAAGCTGTCGATGGTGTAAGCACCACTTTGAATCCAACCGACATAAAAATCTTGAACCGCCTTGGTGGGCACGACACCCACCAATGACTGGTACAAGAATGAAACCACTTGCTCGGTACTTTGCGCATCCACACCCAATCGAATGGCCAAAGCGTCATGCATCAATTGCTCTTTGGTTTCGTGTTGGTTTTCTAGGCGGTCTAAACAGATGCCCACATACGCAGGCACTGATGCGGCGGCTGCGCCAAACACCAAACCCAATGTTTTGACGGCAAATCCGGCATTGCCATCCAAATCAAAGGCCAACTTCACATCATTGAATTGAAGCCGTTCGACATTCAAAAGCCAGTCCGAGCCTTCAGAGTAAGTCGCGCTGCGCACCGCAATGCCAGCAGCTTCTGGTTTGATCACGTAGGAAGATTTAACGCCGTTGTAAACCACCGTGTCCACACCCGGCCCACCATCAAAGGTGTCACTGCCCGCAGTGTTGGTGTAGGTGTCCGCAATTTCCAACGACACCACCTTGTCTGAAAACTCAATGGCTTCCACATTCCTCAGCACCAACTTGTCACTGCGCGACGCACCCGAAACGGCATCCAAGTAAGTGGTGCCTTGTGTGGTGGTCAGTTTGAATTTGGAAGCAGGCCAAAACACATACACAGTGTCAAAGCCTTTTTTGCCATCGATGTAGTCCGACCCACCCAGCGGGCGAATGTAGTCGTCCAGGTCGGTGCCGTTGATGACTTCCGAACCGGTGCTTAGCCTTCCAACGATCTCATTGAGCAATGGGTTTCCTGCATTGAAGAAAACCCAAACTCTACCTGAATTAGGTCAGTTATTTATGAAAAATATAAGCAAATAAGGGCATTACCCAATGCCCTTCATTGCTTCTCGCCATCAAGGCTGCATCAAACTGGCATTCACCTGCTCAACCGATGCCAGCGCATCATCACCCACCAAGGAAGCCAAGCGCACCTTGGACAGCAAGTACACCATGCGGCCTTGCGCCAAATCGCGCAATGCCAGGGTGTATTGCTGCTGGGCGTTCAACACATCCAGCTGCGTTCTGGCGCCAGCCTTCAAGGACATCTGGGTCGACTTCATCATTTGCTCTGCAGAACGTGCGGCTTGCTCCAAGGCTCTCACACGCAACACGCCTTCGCTCACACCGCGGTATTCCTTGTGCACGCGCACACCCAGGTCACGGCGCAAGGCTTCCAGCGTTTCTTCGGCGCGGGTTTGCTCGGCCACGGCTTGGCGAATGGTGGAGTTCACATAGCCGCCGGAGTACAGCGGAATGTTCAGCTGCAAACCAATGGTTTTGTTTTCGTAGCGCGAGTTGACACGGGTGATGTTTTCACTGCCGCTGTTGGACCATTGGGCCACAGCGTCCAAGGTGGGCAAGTGGCCCGCTTGGGATTTGCTCACTTCACGGCGCGCTGCGTCCAAACGCGCTTGCATCGCTTTGATTTCAGGGCTGGCTTCTTCGGCTTTGCGAGTCCACTCGTCCAAGTTGGCGGGCTCGGGGGCACTGAGTTGAAGTGCCGACACGTTCAACTTGGCAATAGCGCCCACAGGCTGGTTCACCAACAACTGCAACTGACGGCGCGTCAGGTCTTGGTTTTGACGCGCTTCCAATTCTTGGGCTTTGGCCATGTCCAAACGGGCCTTGGCATCGTCCACATCGGTGCGAGTGCCCGAGCCTGCGGCCAAGCCTTTTTGTGCAGCGTCTACCAAAGCCGTGTAGGTTTTGATTTGCGCTTGCACCAGGTCCAGCTGTTCGTCGGCCATCAAGGTTTCAAAGTAAGCACCGGCCACGCGCACCACCAGGTTTTGCAAATCGCGGTCAAGGTTGGCTTCGGCTTCTTCCACCATGGACTTGGCTTGTTGAAACTGCAGCCAACGCTGCATGTTCATCAGCGGTTGGCGCAATTGCACCGTGCGGTTGTCACTGAAGTATTTGTCGTTGGTGGTCACGGGTGTGCCCAAAATATTGGGCGCCGTGGTGTTGAGGTCGTTGCTGTTGCGGCCGGCACTGGCCGAGACTTGGGGCAACAAACCCGCACGCGCTTGCGGCAAGCGCTCACGGCCAGAATCGGCGGCAGCACGTGAGGCGCGAATATTGGAATCTTGTTCCAACGCGGCTTGGTACACCTGCTTCAAATCCATCACAGCCGACTGCGCCCACGAGGCCAGCGCCACGCTGGACAACGCGCACACCAGTGCTGTTTTTGCAAAGAAAGATGGGGCTTTCATCACTCTTCCTTCATGGAAGCGGCCAAGCGCTTCATCAATGGGTGCATCAAGTAGGTCAGCAATGAACGCTCACCGGTTTTGATCACAATCTCGGCAGGCATGCCGGGCTGCATCTGGCGTGCGCCCAAAGTTTTCATGCCAGACGATGTCACTTGCACACGCGCCAGGTAGTAGGCAAATTGCGGCTGTTGCGGATCGCTCAGCAAGTCACCCGACACCGACATCACTTTGCCTTCCACCACCAACTGAGGCGAGTGCGCAAAGGAGTTGAAGCGAATGTCTGCAGACAAACCAGCGTGCACCTTGTCAATCAGGTGCGGCGGAATGTGTGCTTCCAGCAGCAAGGTTTGGTTTTCTGGCACCACGTCCAAGAGTTTTTGACCGGGCTGCAACACGGCGCCCACGGTTTGCACGGTCAGGCCCACCACTTGGCCATTGGCCGGTGCCTTGATTTCCATGCGGTCCAAATCGGCTGTCACGGCCACGTATTTTTCTGCGTCCGATTGCACTTCACGCGTCACATCGGCCAACTGCGTTTCAATCTCTTTGCGGTACTCTTGTTTGCGTGCCAATGAGCGTTGCGTCAGTTCGGCCACTTGGCGCGACACACGCAGGCTGTTGCCCGTCAGGTCGGCAATGGCCGCATTGGATTCGGCCACCATGCGCTCCAGTTCCAACTGGCGGTTGCGCGGTGCGTAGCCTTCTTTCACCATGCCACGGGTGTTGTTGAGTTCTTCGGTCAGCAAGGCCAACTGGCTGCGGCGCTGAACCAAAATATTTTGATACGACCCCAATTGTTCTTTAAGGCCTTGGATGCTTTCTTCGATGCCTTGCAGGTCGGCGGCCAGGGCGGCGCGGCGCGCTTGGATCAGTTGCTGTTGGGTGGTCACTTGCAACTTGATCAGGGGGTCGTTCAAGGCGGCTTTGACATCGGGATGGAAGTCAATGGCATCACGGCCGGCTTGCTCTGCAAACAAGCGGCTTTGCATAGCGCGGTAGCCCAAGTAGCGTTGACGCACGGCTTCGTAATTGGCCTTGGCCACCGCACCGTCCAAGCGCAGCATGGGCTCGCCCTCTTTCACTTGCTGGCCTTCTTGCACCAGCACTTCTTTCACAATGCCGCCCGACAAATGCTGCACAGTTTTGCGCTTGGTGTCCAAGGTCACCATGCCTTGTGTAGGCACGCCCTCGTCCAGGGGTGCAAGGCCGGCCCACAGCAAGAAGCCGCCAAAGCCCACGGCCAACACCAGCAGGCCTGTGCGTGCTACAGCACGGGTGTCGGACGATGCGCGCGGTCCGCCGTCGTCGTTGGAGGTCACCACCTGTGCATCTTGCACAAATGATTTCAAAGATGGGTTCAAGTTTGGTTTGGCCATGACAGTCTCGATTTAAGTGTCAAAAAATATTTAAGATTGCGCAGCTTGTGCCGCTTCACGTTGTTGTTGCAATGCCGCCAGCACGCCATCGCGCGGGCCACTGGCCTGCACCGTGCCTTGGTGCAAGATCAAGAGGCGATCGGCCACACCCACAATGCCTGGGCGGTGGCTGATCAACACCACGGTTTTGCCTTTGGCTTTGAGGCCTTGCACCGCACGCACCAAGGCGGCTTCGCCTTCGTCGTCCAAGTTGGCATTGGGCTCGTCCAGCACCACCAGGGCAGGCTCGCCGTACAGCGCACGGGCCAAGCCAACGCGCTGACGCTGACCGCCCGACAACAGGCTGCCAGCCTCGCCCATGGGCGTGTCATAACCTTTGGGGAATCGCAAAATCATTTGGTGCAAGCCTGAGGCTTCGGCGGCCGCAATCACTTTTTCAGAGACCACTTGGCCCGCGCGCGCAATGTTTTCTGCAATGGTGCCGTCAAACAATTCAATGTCTTGGGGCAAGTAACCAATGTGCGGGCCCAGTTCCATGCGGTCCCAGTTCAAAATAGGCTGCCCGTCTAGCAAGACCTCGCCACCGGTGTGAGGCCAAATGCCCAACAGCACTCGGGCCAATGTTGACTTGCCCGAACCCGATGCACCCAGCACCACCGTCACGGTGCCGGTTGGCATGAGCGCGCTGATGCCTTTCAAAATGGGGTCTTTGCGGCCGGGCGCAGAAGCCACCACGTCTTTCAACACCACATCGCCTTTGGGCACCACGCCCATGGGCGCTTTGTTGCGCAGGGGGTGGGCTTCCAGCAAATCTCGCAAGCGAATGAAAGCTTCCTTGGCACTCAAGAAGCCGGTCCAAGTGCCCACCATCAAATCGATGGGCGCCAAAGCGCGCGTCATCAGCACGTTGGCGGCAATCATGGCGCCGGGTGACAACTCACCTTGAATCACCAACAACGCACCGCCGCCCAAAGCCAGCGACTGCTGCGTGTAGCGCACAAACTTGCTCCAAGCCACCACGCGGCCAGCCACAGCTTGTGCATTCAAAGCACTGCCCATGGCTTTCGCATTGCGCTCTGCCCAACGGCGGTACAAGTGGCTCACCATGCCCATGGACTCAATCACTTCGGCATTGCGAAACTTGCTTTGCAAATAACCACCCACATCTTGCTGCGCTTTGCTGGCCGCGGCTTGCGCAGGCTTGGTCGCTTGGCTACCCCACCAGGCCAGCACGGCTTGCACCGCACCAAAGCCAATGGCCATCACACCCAACCAAGGGTGCAACATGAACAGCACAGCAATGTAGATCGGCGCCCAAGGTACATCAAAGAATGCAAAGATACCGTTGCCGGTTAAGAACTGACGCACTTCGGTCAGGTCGTTGAACGAACGAGAAGGATTGCTCACTTCAGGATTCAAATACGCTTCGTAGCTGGCATGGAACAAACGCTTGCTGAGCAACTCGTCCAAACGCACACCCGAGCTGACCAACAACTTGGAGCGAGACCACTCGGCAAAGGTCAGCACGCCAAAGAAGAACAAGGTGATCAAAGACACCGCAATCAATGTGCCAGTGCTTTGGCTCAGCATGACACGGTCGTACACCTGCAACATGTAAATGGTGGGCGTGAGCATCAGCAAATTGGCCACCATGCTGAAAACGCCTGCCACCATGAACTCATAGCGGAAGCCCCACAGCGTGCGCGACAACTCGTCGCGGTTCATCATTTCTGGAATCTTCATGATTTAGCTTTCTGTTGCAACGCGGCCAGCACTTCATCGCGCGGGCCAAAGGCTTGCTGCGCACCGTCGCGCATGATCAACATCTTGTCGGCCACACCCAGCACGCTGGTGCGGTGGGTCATCACCACAAAGGTGGTGCCGAGTTGTTTCAACGCGGCAATGGCATTGGCCAAAGCGGCATCACCGGCCTCGTCCAAGCTCGAGTTGGGCTCGTCCAGCACCACAAACACAGGCTTGCCATACAAGGCACGGGCCAAGCCCACGCGCTGGCGTTGACCGCCCGACAGCATGGCGCCATCGCGGCCCACGGGGCTGTTGTAGCCCTCGGGCAAGGACATGATCAGCTCGTGCAAACCCACCAAGCGGGCTGCAGCTTCTACTTGCACCATGTCGACATCGCCAAAGCGCGCAATGTTTTCTGCCAAAGTGCCGTCAAGCAATTCAACGCCTTGCGGCAAGTAGCCCAAGTAAGGGCCCAATTCTGTTTTGTCCCACATGTGAATGTCGGCGCCGTCCAAGCGAACCTTGCCACCCATTGAAGGCCACAAGCCCACCAACAAACGCGCCAAAGTGGTTTTGCCAGAAGCGGAGGGGCCCACCACGGCCAGCACTTCACCTGTGTTCAAGCCAAACTGCACGCCGCGCACAATGGCGGCTTGCTGGCCTGGCGCACCGGCCACCAAATTCTCAACGGTCAACACCCCTTTGGGGGCAGGCAGCGGCATGGCCTCGGGCTTGGCCGGCACTTGCGCCAGCAGGGCTTCCAAGCGGCCCCACGCACCGCGCACATTCACCACACCATTCCACTGCGCCACCAATTGGCTCAAAGGCGCCAGCACACGGCCACCCAACACCGAGCCGATGATCATCATGCTAGAGCCGCCGTTCAGCATGTTGTTGAGCAACAACCATGCGCCCAAGCCCAACAACAATGAAGACATCACTTGCTGCACGGCCTTGGACATGGCCGTCCACAAACCGGCACCTTCAGACGCCGTGGCCTGAAACGCCAAAAACTCGCGTTGGCGCTTTTGCCAGCGGCCATGCACCGCATCCAGCATGCCCATCGATTCCATCACGTGCGCATTGCGCAGCGACGCTTCGGCAAACTGCTGCGCACCAATGGCACTGCGGTTGGCCTCGCCCAATGGTTTGCGCGTGGCCCGCTCGTTCATCCAAGCCACGCCAATTTGTGCCACGCCACCCAAAATAGCGGCATACCCCAGCACAGGGCTGATGGCAAATATCAAGGCCAGCGCCACCAAAGCCACGGGCGCTTCCAAAACCGCCATGAGAGCCGGGTTGGCCAAAAACTCGCGCACCGACTTCAAATCGTTCAGCACTTGCATCGAGCCACCCACCTGGCGCTTCAAAAAACCTTGGAACATGGCGTCGTACACGCGCTTGGAAAGTGCTTCGTCAATTTGCACGCCGGCTGCACGCATCAAAGCGCCGCGCACTTTTTCTAAAAGCTCCATGACGGCGTAGGCCAGCACAATCATGACGGTCAACATGGCCAGGGTCATGCCGCTGCGGCTGTTCACCACACGGTCATAAACCTCCAACATATAGACCGTGGGCGCCAGCGCCAGCAAGCTGATCAGGGTGCTAAAGCCTATGGCTTTCAAAATCACTGGCTTGAGTGGCTCAAAGGCCAGGGCCAGTTCGGACGGGGGGGTTTGGGGCTTCATGCAGCAACCTCAATAGAGACGTAATCGGGAATGGGAGACTGGGCCATCAATGCAGCCGGCACAGCTTCGTCTGGGCTAGACACTTGCACATCCAAAGCCGCTTGGGCTTCTTGCTGTGTGAGTGCCTGTTGGGTTTCAAGCCAGAAGGCCAGCTCGTACAAGCCGTCCAATCTGCGAGTTAGAGAAATTTCGCGCAATTTAGAAACTTTAAACAGCAGTAGCTGCGTTTCTGGCAGCGTGAGCTCAAAGTGCATGCGGCCGTCCAGCGTGAACAAAGACAATTTAGAGCCTTTGATGCTGAGCGTGTGGCGATCGAAGTAAACCGGGCAACTGTTGGCAAATTGCAGCAAAGGCAGCGGTTTGTCGCCCAACTTCGCCAAACTGAACGGACTGGCCGGCATTTGAAACACCATGCGCGATGTGCGAGACACCGCATAGATGGCATTGCACACCATTTGTGAACCCAGCGCCGGAAACTTCTCGCGCAATGCCCGGTAATGCATGTGGTGCAAAGCCACCCGGTTCCAAACGCGCGTGCGCTGAACTTCAGGCGCCAAGGCATTGCACACCTCGGCAAACGCCGACTGCAAAGCCTGCAGCCGCTCGAATTGCTCGGGCGTGGTGTTAAGGGGAACGCGTACAACAGAATTCATATAGGAACGGATTCTAAACCTTCCTATATGAAGTTTTCAAGCAAAATCTTCAGAATTTTTAAAATGAATTCTTAATCATTCAGAACGAGATTTCCAAAGTGCAAATTCAGAGGGTTTTAAGCCATAACGCGCCAACACCCCTTCGTGCAAGCGCCCAAGTTCATTCACGAGCAATGCCAAAACCGGCGCTTGCTCGTCTTGTGGAATGTGCAAAGCCACCTGCGTTTGAACGTGTTTCAAAGGGTCTAAAAAGGGCTGTTGAACCGCTTCGCGTACGCATTGCTTGATGAAATTGCGCCACTTCAGCCGATGCGGATCGGGCTCGGTCAAGTTTTGCTGAATGCTTGAATATTCGTGCGTAGAGCGCTGATAGGCCCAGGTGTACAGGTCTCGCAGCAACTCCACGCGGGTCATTTCATACACGCCCAGCATGGCTCGGCTGTAGGCCTGTTCGGGCACATCCAAAAATGTCAAAGGGCACAGGTTGGCGCGAAACAAAGGCAAGTTGGCCGCCAAGCGCGAGCTGCGCTTGTTCATGTCGGCAAAGGGCTGCAAATACGGCAAGTGCACCATCATGAAAAAAGACTGCTCAAAGGGATCGGGAATGAGGCCGACTTTTTGCAACAGTGTGTCGAGGCCGGCTTCAAGTTGCGCCGAGCCCGACAGAGGCCGGTACACACTTTGACCGATGTGCACCGCATGCTGCCGCACACGCCCTTCGTCTTCTTGGTCGGGCAACAAATTTTCTGACAAGGCACTGTGAATGTTCATGAGGGTGTAGCGGTTGAGGCCCACCGTGTCGATGTTGTTCACCAGCAACTCAATGGCGGCACGGTGGTTCAAAATCATTTGGGTTTCAAGGGCCGCCTTGCCTTGCGCAACCTGCCCATGCTGTATCAGTTGCAGTGTGTCGAGGCGTGAGTAGGTGTTGCCTTCTAGGTGGCTGGAGGCCCAAGACAAATCAATCAGCAAACGGTTCAAGATGGCGCGGCTGTAGGTGCCGGCAGGCGCATTCACCGCGCTGGTTTTGCCCATTTTGTGCAGTTGTCGCCTGAGCGGCTCTGACAAATACCATGTGCGACCTGGCTCGTATGCTGCCAAAAAATCATGTTGATAACCCACGGGTTTGCGGGCGCCAAGGTCTTGGTCAACGTAACGCAGCACATCCAAACTGTCGAGTGACAAGGGTATCCAACTGGGAAATGCAGGCGCTTTGTCTGGCGTTTCTTGCAACAAAAGAGCCGTAGGAACGGTGGACCCATAGCTGCCCCGATCTGCCAAAAGATAACGCCGCCCTCGGCCTTCACCCTGCCCCACCAAAATGCCAGATTGAATGCCCTTCGCCAAGTGCCGCTGCGCAGTTCGGCGCGCCAAACCCGGCATGCTGGCCTGAATGTCGGCCATGGCAAGGCCCTGCTTGGCGGCTCGAATGAGGGCCAAGAGTTCAAAGGTCAGCGATTTGTTCATGGCGCAATTATGGCGCGATACCTCCAAAAATGGCGCAATCATTTGGCATGAATGGCGCAATTGAAGGCAAATAAAAGCATACAGGCATGTCTCACAGACCACTGGTAAGCAAGAAAGTGCGGCAAGCCACCGGCAACTCCTTGCCACTTCCCCCTGCAAATCCGCAGGCGCAAATCTTGCTGATAGGAGGGATACGAAGCCCAATGACCCAGACTGTCAGCGATTTGACGGCGCCCCGCCCTCAAGTTTCAGACTTTCGTGACGATTTACGGACAGAGAAATAGCCTATGCAGAAAGCTTGAACACGCCATGACCTTCACACGCTTCCCCCGAATTCCCTTGGTGCGCGCCGCATTGGCCGCCGCTGTGGGCTTGGCCATTGGCGGTATCAGCGGCTGCGCCAGCCTCTTAAATGACGACACCCAAGAGCTGACAGTTCGCGTGATGTGCAGCGGCAAAGCCGTTCAAGCCTATTGCCGCGCAGAAAACACCAAAGGCAGTTGGACCTTCAACTCCCCCGGCAAAGTGGTGGTGGCCGGCGACAACCACGGCCTGGACATCACCTGCAAAACCCAATTCAGCCAACCCATGACCGTCACGGCTCCTGCCTTGCCCTCTTGGGAAATGGCCGGCAACGTGTTGGCCGGCGGCATCATTGGCGGCGCCGTAGACCTCTACAACAACAAGGGGTTGCGTTACCCCGAGAACATCGACATTTCTCATTCTCTTTGCAAGTGAACCAACCCATGAACACCCCCATGAACACAACATTGCGCGTTTCATTCGCAGCCCTGCTCACCACCCTCTTGGTGGCCTGCGGCGGTGGTGGCAGTGGTGGCTGCTCGGCAGTCTTGGGCATCTTGCCCGGCACCGGCTGCTCTGCCTCCAACACACCGCCCGTGGCCAATGCCGGCGTGACACAAAACGTGTCGGTGGGCAGCTTGGTCACTTTGGACGGTAGCGGCAGCCGCGACGTCAACAACCAATCCCTCACTTACCTCTGGCAAATGACGGCCGTGCCCACAGGCAGCTTGGCCGCCTTGTCTTCCAGCACCTCGGCCAAGCCCACCTTCACTGCCGACCTGGCCGGTACTTACACCGTGTCACTCGTGGTGAACGATGGCAAAGCCAACAGCACCGTCTCCACCGTCAGTGTTTATTCCAGCGTCAGCAACTCGGCGCCCGTGGCCAATGCAGGCCCGAATCAAAGCATTACCGTGGGCAGCGTGGTCACCCTGGACGGCACCGCCAGTACCGATGCCAACCGCGACCCTCTTACCTATAAGTGGAGCCTGAGCAATGTGCCCGCAGGCAGCGGCGCCGCTTTGAACGCCACTTACTCACCCAACCCCCGCTTTACCGCCGACATGGTGGGCACCTACACCGCCATCTTGGTTGTGAACGACGGCAAAGCCGACAGCTTGTCTTCTGTGGTGGTGATCACGGCAGCCGCCGCCAACTCCGCCCCTGTGGCCAACGCCGGTTTGGCGCAAAGCGTGAAGCTGAACGACACCGTGACAT
>CALEYZ010000165.1 GCA_937928195.1 uncultured Limnohabitans sp. | reverse complement strand
TGATTTCATGAAGCGCGGTTTTTACACCATCATGGCGGCCCAGTTTTTCAGTTCGCTGGCCGACAACGCGCTGTTTGTCGCAGCAGTTGAACTGATTCGAACCAGTGGCGGCGCGGAGTGGCAACGCGCGGCCTTGGTGCCCATGTTCGCATTGTTTTATGTGGTGCTGGCACCCTTTGTCGGCGCCTTTGCTGACGCCAGGCCCAAGGGCGAGGTGATGTTCATCAGCAACGCCATCAAAGTCTTTGGCTGCCTGATGATGTTGTTTGGCACCCATCCGCTGTTGTCATACGCCATTGTGGGCTTGGGCGCGGCCGCCTATTCACCCGCCAAATACGGCATCTTGACCGAGCTCTTGCCAGCATCGCAATTGGTCAAGGCCAACGGTTGGATTGAGGGCTTGACCATTGCTTCCATCATTTTGGGTGTGCTGGTCGGCGGTCAATTGGTGGGGACGCATGTCTCTGAATACTTGCTCAGCTTTGACTTTCCCCTCATTGATACAGGCATCGACACGGCCCCCGAGGCGGCTATCTTGCTGTTGATCACCTTCTACGCTTTGGCCGCTTGGTTCAACACGCGCATTCCTCAAACGGGCGTGGTGATGCGCGCCATGCCCAACAATTTATTGGCCTTGCTGCCTGACTTCTGGGATTGCAACACACGCTTGTGGAAAGACCGTTTGGGCCAAATCTCCTTGGCCACCACCACTTTGTTTTGGGGCGTGTCCGGCAACTTGCGTTACATCGTCTTGGCCTGGAGTGCTGCAGCCTTGGGTTACACCACCACCCAGGCGTCTAGCTTGGTGGGCGTGGTGGCCATTGGCACCGCTGTCGGTGCGGTGGTGGCCTCCGTTCGCATGAAACTGCACCAAGCCACGCGCGTCATGCCTTTGGGCATTGGCATGGGCGTGTTGGTGATGGCCATGAATTTCATTGACAACGTTTGGGTGGCTGCACCTTTCCTGATTTTGCTCGGTGCCTTGGGTGGCTTCTTGGTGGTGCCCATGAACGCTTTGCTGCAACACCGTGGTCACAACCTGATGGGTGCCGGCCGCTCTATTGCCGTTCAAAACTTCAATGAACAAACTTGTATTTTGTTGTTGGGTGGCTTCTACAGTTTCTCCACGGGCATGGGCTTGTCGGCCTTTGGAGCCATCACCGCGTTTGGATTTGTGGTGGCCAGCATCATGTGGGTCATCAAACGCTGGCACGAGCGCAACCTGCGCGAGCACAGTGCCGTGCTGAACCACTTGATCGATGTTGCCAAGAATGACCATCTCCACGGCTAATCTGCCGTCTTGACATTTTGCACACGCAGGGACCCACCATGAAATCAGTTTATGACTTCGAAGCTGTTCAAATGAACGGGCAGCCATTGTCTCTGGCGTCGATGCGCGGTCAGGTGATGCTGATTGTCAACACGGCCAGTGCCTGTGGCTTCACACCGCAATTTGGCGGGCTTGAAAAAATTCACCAAACCTACAAGGACAAAGGTTTGGCTGTTTTGGGCTTCCCCTGCAATCAATTTGGCAGCCAAGACCCTGGCAGCAACGAGTCGATTGCCAGCTTCTGCCAATTGAACTACGGCGTGAGTTTTCCCATGATGGAAAAGATCAAAGTGAATGGCCCAGAAGCGCATCCCTTGTACCAGTGGTTGTGCGCAGAAGCCCCTGGCCTGTTGGGCAGCAAAGCCATCAAATGGAACTTCACCAAGTTTCTGGTGGGTCGCGATGGCCGGGTCATCAAGCGCTATGCGCCCATGGACAAGCCTGAAAAAATCAGCAGCGACATTGAAGCTGCGCTGGCCGCATAAGCCTCTGCTCAGAGGCACGCGCACCACTGAAGCCCGCTTGCCGGGCAAGACCGTCAAAGGCTTTTCGTCAGCGCCTCGTCCACCAACTCGACCCAATGCCGCACGGGCACATCGGCACCGCTTTGCAGATGCGTGATGCAGCCAATGTTGGCGCTCAAAATGGCTTTGGGTTGAAGCTTGTTCAGATGGCCCAATTTGCGGTCACGCAACGTGTAGGCCGTGTCAGCTTGCAACACCGAGTACGTGCCAGCAGAACCACAACACAAGTTGGACTCTAGTTCTGTAACGCGCACTTTAAAACCGAGTTCACCCAACTGCGCTTCAACCCCCCCCTTCAATTGCTGACCATGCTGCAAAGTGCAAGGTGGGTGATACGCCAACAGTCCGGTCGCAGCCACCACCTCAGGCTTCAAGCGTTTTTGAAGTTCTGGCAAGCACAGTGGCAACAGTTCACTCAAGTCACGCGTGAGTTCAGAAATGCGTTTGGCTTTTTCTGCATACTGCGCATCATGTTGCAACAAGTGGCCATACTCTTTGACGGTCACACCACAGCCAGAGGCATTCATCACAATGGCTTCGACACCCTGCGACACCCAAGGCCACCAAGCATCGATGTTGCGGCGCATGTGGTCTAAGCCGCCCACTTGATCGTTCAAGTGAAATTTAACGGCACCACAACAACCCGCCTCGGCAGGCACCACCACTTCAATGCCGCACGCGTCCAGCACACGTGCTGTGGCGGTGTTGATATTGGGCATCATGGCCGGTTGCACACAACCCGCCAGCATCAAGACTTTGCGTGAATGCGTTGCATTGGGCCACGCACCAGCCGCTTGCGGCGCAGGCACCTTGGCTTGAAGCGTTGCGGGCAACAAAGCCCGCACGCTTTGGCCCAGCTTCATGGCCGGCGCGAACAGTGAGGATGTCAGGCCTTCTTTCAAAAGCCATCGCATGGCGCGTTCTTTCAAGGGGCGCTGCACTTTGGCATCGACCACCTTGCGACCTAAGTCCACCAAATGGCCATACTGCACGCCACTGGGGCAGGTGCTTTCGCAATTGCGACAGGTGAGGCAGCGGTCCAAATGCAGTTGTGTTTTGCGCGTGGGCTCGGCCCCTTCGAAGACTTGCTTCATGAGGTAAATGCGGCCACGCGGCCCGTCCAATTCGTCGCCCATCAACTGGTAAGTGGGGCACGTGGCCGTGCAAAAGCCGCAGTGCACGCACTGGCGCAAAATGGCTTCGGCTTCTTGTCCGAGCAAGGTGTTTTGAAACTCAGGTGCGAGTTGGGTTTGCATGATGAGCCTCAGAAATGCGCGTTCAATCTGCGCGGTCCAAACAGACCTGCAGGGTCAAATTCGTGTTTCAACGCTTGTTGAATGCGTTGTTGCACAGCGTCGAGTGGCGTGAAAACAGGCACATTCAGCGGTGTTGCTGCGCTGGCTTGTTGGGGCCGTCTGAACAAGGTAGCCTGTCCCCCCACTGCCGTGGCCTCTCGGCGCAAAGCATCCGCATCCGACAGCGGCGCCCAAACCCAACGCTGCGCGCCATGCCACTCGATGTAGGGTGAGCTGGCCGTGTTGGGCAAATTCAAAACCGGCGCCGTTTGCGGCACTGACAAGCGCCAAAGGGCCAAGTCAGGCGAGCTTGCTGCTTCGGTAAAAAATGTCAATCGCTGGTCTGCACTGGCCAGCCAATCTTGGGCCGCACCCTCTGGGGACTGTTCCATCAGTTCACCGTTCAAAGCCGCCACATCGTGTGACATGCGCAATTTGGCCGCCGCCACGGCCGCTTGTGCGCCACGCAAACGCAAGAACAACATGTTCGGCGCGCCCGGCGCCGTTGTGTCTTGAACCCAGCAACTGGCGTTCAAAGGGAGCGCTTGTCCGCCCCATCGGTGCAACAAATCCAGTGCCTGCGCTTGTGGCAATTGGCACATCAAAAAAGCTTGCGCAGGCGCCACGGGCAAGACTTTCAAAGAGACCTCGGTGATCAAACCCAGTGTGCCCCAACTGCCCGCCAACAAACGGCTAACGTCATAGCCGGCCACGTTTTTCATCACTTGACCGCCAAAGGTCAGATGCTCGCCCCGGCCATTGATGAATTTCAAGCCCAGCACATAGTCCCGAACCGCGCCCACACTGGCGCGCGCCGGACCACTCAAACCAGAAGCCACCATGCCGCCAACAGTGGCGTCGCTGTGATCGCGATGGCTTGCAAACACCGGCGGTTCAAACGCCAGGCACTGGCCTTGTGCTGCCAAGGCTTTTTCCAAATCAATCAAACGTGTGCCGGCAGCCACCGTGATGACCAACTCGCTGGGTTCGTATTGCACAATGCCGGACAGCCCACGTGTTTCTAACAACTCACCTTCTAAGGCCTGCCCATAAAAGTCATGACTGCCCGAACCGTGAATCCGAAAGCTGGGCCGTTGACCTGGGGGCTGTGCGGCAGCAGCGCGCACTGTCTCTACAAGCGCTGACAAATCAGGGCTGGCTTTTGGACTTGGGCTGGAGTTGGTGCTTGCGTTCATGGCGTGATGTTAAACGGACACGCCCCTTTTCTAAGCACTTTTGATGATCGAACGCCCAAGAAATGAGTCAATTCAGTTTTTGAAAAAACTCACAGGTAAGCCTGGTGTCTCGACCCGCATCGCAAAGACACAACCGGAGTTGGGCAGGGCTTGCAGCTCTGCCGCGCTTCTGCCATGTGCCGATGTGGTGATGAACAAGGTGCGTAAATCCTCACCGCCAAAGCACGGCATGGTGGGGCACTGAACCGGGGTTTCGATGAATGCGACGCACCGACCATCAGGTGCCATCTTGGCCAAGCGATGTCCCTCATACATGGCTGCGTAGTAAAAGCCTTCTGCATCCACAGCGGCACCATCGGGTCGCCCCACGTAAGACCTTGCCACCTCTGAACCATACGACCAGTTCTGTGGTTTGGCTGGAAATTGCGCAAACACCCGCTCATGGGTCATTTGCAGTGTGTCTGCATCAAAGTCCCAAGCACGGATGCAATGCGCACCGGTGTCGGACCAGTAAAGGGTTTTGGCATTGGGTGACCACGCCAAACCGTTGGCCACAGTCGCCTGATCGGCCTTGGCCAGCAAACGATGATCGTCTTGCAAAGCATACAAAACACCGGCCGCCTGATCGCGCGGCTCGTACATCGTGCCGCTCCAAAAATTTCCCGCAGGATCGCACTTGCCATCGTTGAAACGAAGCTTGGCCGTGTCGTAAGGTGCGGCGGCCAGCAAGCTTAACTCACCACCCCATTGATCGGCGCGATAAACACCGCTGCGCAAAGCCATCACCCATCCGCCTTGCTGTGCAGGTGCAAAGCAGCCGGGTTCTTCTTGCAAGGGCCAGTCTTCGACCGCATGAGATTGCGACAAGTCGGCCTTGACGGCCATTCGACGCAAGCGCTTGCCAGGGATATCGACCCAATACAAGCGCTGTTCATGTGGGTGCCAAAAGGGCGACTCGCCCAACACATCGGCTTGGGTCGTCATGCGGTGCCACTCAGGGCGCAAAAAGGGCGTTGCTGCAGTCATGGAATTTTCAATTGAAAGCTTTGATGGCATTGTGAATTAATTTAGAGATGTAACCCTTCGTAACAAAGCAGAGGCGCAAAAAAAGCCCGCCGAAGCGGGCTTGTGAGGCGGGAGACTAACTTCTCGGAAAGTCTTTGAAAAATCGATTCAGATTAACCGTGGTAAGCGGTTTCGCCGTGTGAGCTGATGTCCAGACCTTCGCGCTCTTCTTCTTCAGACACGCGCAGACCCACGGTCAGATCAACCAACTTGAAGGCCACAACGGAAACCACACCAGACCAGACCACCGTCACGAGCACCGCTTTGGCTTGCGTCCAAACTTGTGCAGCAATTGAGTAGTCAGCGGCCGTGATGCCCGTGGCAGTCACCCAGTCGGCCACAAAGCCAGGGCCACCCAAAGCGGGCGAGTTGAACACACCGGTCAGCAAGGCACCGACGATACCGCCCACGCCGTGAACACCAAAGACGTCCAAGGAGTCATCTGCGCCCAAGATTTTCTTCAGCCCATTGACGCCCCACAAACATGCGAAGCCGGCAATGATGCCAATCACCAAAGCGCCGCCGATACCGACGTTGCCAGCTGCTGGCGTAATGGCCACCAAACCGGCCACCGCACCAGAGGCAGCACCCAGCATAGAGGCTTTGCCACGCATCAGCGCTTCACCAACACACCATGCCAACACCGCTGCAGCTGTTGCCAACAACGTGTTCACAAAAGCAAGGGCGGCAAAACCATTGGCTTCAAGTGCAGAGCCGGCGTTGAAACCAAACCAGCCCACCCACAACAATGAGGCACCGACCATGGTCAATGTCAAAGAGTGAGGTGCCATGGCTTCACGGCCATAACCAATGCGCTTGCCAACCATGAAGGCACCGACCAAACCAGCCACCGCAGCGTTGATGTGAACCACGGTACCGCCAGCGAAGTCGAGGGCGCCCCATTGCCAGATCATGCCGGCTTTGCTGTTCATTTCGTCCACAACTTCTTTCGCTGTGTAAGCGTCAGGACCCATCCAGAACCACACCATGTGCGCAATGGGCAAATAGCTGAACGTGAACCACAAGGTCATGAAGAGCAAAACTGCAGAGAACTTCATGCGCTCTGCGAATGCACCCACGATCAAGGCACAGGTGATGCCTGCGAAAGTGGCTTGAAAACCAGCGAAGGTGATTTCTGGAATGGCCACGCCTTTGCTGAAAGTGGCCGCATTGGCAAACGTGCCTGCTGCGTTGTCCCAGATGCCATTCATGAACAAGCGATCGAGGCCACCAATGTAGGCATTGCCTTCGGTGAATGCCAAGCTGTAGCCATAAATGAACCACAACACAGTGATCAAGGAGAAGGTCACCATGACTTGCATCAACACGGACAACATGTTCTTGCTGCGAACCAAACCGCCATAAAACAATGCCAGACCTGGCACGACCATCATGATCACCAAGATGGTGGAAACCATCATCCAAGCGGTATCGCCCTTGTTAGGAACAATGACGGGGGCCGGTGCAGCTTCAGCAGCGGGCGCTGCGGCTGGGGCTGTTGCAGGTGCTGCAGCGGGTGCTTTCGCATCCGCTTTGGCTTCTACTTTTGCATCGGCAGCCGGTGCTGTTTGTGCCATGGCAACACCACCCAAACACAATGTGAGTCCCAGTGCCAAGGAGGCCAATAATTTTTTCATTCTGTTCTCTCTTTCTGCGTCATCAAAGAGCTTCTGTACCGGTTTCACCGGTGCGGATGCGAATGACTTGTTCCAAGTCGTATACAAACACCTTGCCGTCGCCAATCTTGCCGGTGCGGGCACCGGACTCAATGGCTTCGATCACGCGCTCGACCAAGTCGTCTGAGACAGCAGCTTCAATCTTCACCTTGGGCAAAAAATCAACCACGTACTCAGCACCACGGTACAACTCGGTATGGCCTTTTTGACGACCAAAGCCTTTGACTTCGGTTACCGTAATGCCTTGCACACCAATGCCAGAAAGGGCTTCACGCACCTCGTCCAGCTTGAAAGGTTTAATGATGGCGGTCACCAGTTTCATGATGGCTCCTTGTGATTCAAAAAATTAAAAGGTGTACTTGATGCCAACAACCAGGCCTGCTTTGCCCAATTGCTTGCCTGCAGGACTGACGTAAGAACCTGTTTTAGCGTTGGTACCGATGACGGCGGCGGAGGCCGACAAACCGTTGCCCAAGTCTTTGCCCAATGTCAGGGCAGCGTCTGTGTAGGAATAAATACTGTTGCCTGCGCCTTTGACACTTTGGTAACCCAGGTGAGGCGCGAATGAATAACCTTCTCCCAAATCAAAGTTGGCGGTCAGGTCCACATAAGAGCTGCCTTTGCTGTTGGCAAAGCCGAACAAATTGCCCGTGCTTTGTGAGTACTTCAATGTGGTGGGGCCCATGGTGACAGCGCCATACAACTCATTGGTGTTGGTACTGACTGCCAAACCATTGCCGGAGTATTCATAGTGCAAGAAGCCAACGTCATAAGCAACTTCACCGACTGTGAACTTGTAACCGCCGTAATAGTCCACTTCTGCATTGGACTTACCGCCTGCATCTTTGACCCATTTGATGCTGGAGCCCCAAACGCCAACATAGGCACCGCTCTTGTCGGCGTAGTCCGCACCGCCTTGCAAGGCGGGGTCAAGGCGACTTTGCGAAATACCGCGGTAACGGTATTCATTCACAGCACCTACATTGAATGACATTGTGGATTCGGGTTCGGCGGGTGCGGCTTGGGCAAATGCGCTGCCTGCAGCGGCCAAAGACATGGCCAACATCAAGGGTGTAACGAACTTTTTCATTGGGGGCTCCTGTTAATTGAGTATGAGACTGATGACTTCAAGCATTTAGCATGCCAAAGTTTTGGCGACACCGCGGGCCCGCAGACACCCCCCTCTGAGGGGGATGCTTTTTGACGTCGTTGATGTTTCAATGTCCCTGCACCGCCCTAGGTCTGGCTGATGCCTGCCTGACACACAACGCACCCAAATAGTGCAAGGAGTCCTTATGCGTCTTTCTTTGGTGCAAAGCCGAGCCCTGGTCGGCCTTCAATCGCCCTCTGTCACCGTCGAGGTGCATTTGGCCAATGGGTTGCCCAGCTTCACCTTGGTTGGTTTGGCCGATGTCGAAGTGAAAGAAGCCCGAGAACGGGTTCGATCTGCCTTACAGAACGCCGGATTTGAATTTCCCAGCAACCAACGCATCACCGTGAACTTGGCACCCGCTGACTTGCCAAAAGACTCCGGTCGCTTTGACCTGCCAATTGCACTGGGCATCTTGGCGGCCAGCGGCCAAATCGATGGCAGTCGCTTGGACAAGTATGAGTTTGCAGGTGAGTTGTCCTTAACAGGCGCATTGCGACCGGTACGAGGTGCTTTGGTCATGGGCATGGCGCTGTACCGGCAAACTCAAGCGGCGCATTTGGTGCTTCCACCAGGCAGTGCCGAAGAAGCTGCATTGGTGCCAGGTGCCGTGGTCTACCGCGCCAAACACCTGCTTGAAGTGGCCGACCAGTTTCGACTTGAAGGGCCTCAGACCCCTGAGCCACTCAGCACTTGGGCGCGCATGGCGGAACCGACACCCTCTGCCCAAGCCGATGCCGCACCGACCCTGGACTTGGCCGATGTGAAAGGCCAAGCAGGGGCCAAACGCGCGCTGGAAATTGCCGCTGCCGGTGGGCACAGCTTGCTGATGATCGGCCCCCCCGGTGCGGGCAAATCCATGTTGGCGCATCGCTTCGCGGCCCTCTTACCTGACTTAAGTGTCGAAGAGGCCTTGGAAACAGCTTCCGTGGCCAGTCTGGCGGGACGCTTTCAAATGGACCAATGGTGCAAACGACCCACGCGCCACCCCCATCACTCCGCCAGTGCAATAGCACTGGTGGGCGGCGGATCGCCTCCCAGGCCAGGCGAAATATCGTTGGCCCATCATGGTGTTTTGTTTTTGGACGAACTGCCCGAGTTTCCCAGATCGGCACTAGAAGCTTTGCGTGAGCCTTTAGAGTCAGGCAGCGTGACCATTTCACGCGCAGCGCACAGCGCAGAGTTTCCAGCGCGGTTCCAACTGATTGCCGCCATGAACCCCTGCCCATGTGGTTTTGCTGGGCAGGTGCGAATGCCAGGACAACAAAGACCCGTGTGCCGCTGCACACCCGATCAAGTTCACCGTTACAGCAGCAAAATCAGTGGCCCATTGCTGGACCGAATCGACCTGCACATCGAAGTCCCCAGCCAAAGTGCAGGGCATTTGATCAATGCACCTGTGGGTGAAAACACGGCCAGCATCAGAGCACGTTGTCATCAGGCCAGGCGCATGGCCCTGCAACGCCAAAGCTGCACCAACCAAGCACTCAACGGCGCGGCTTTAGACCTGCATGCGCAGTTAGGCGCAGAGGCAAAGACCTACCTCACTCAAGTGGCCACCCATTTTGCGTGGAGTGGTCGCAGTACCCACCGTGTATTAAAAATCGCCAGGACCATTGCCGATCTTGCAACAGCGGCGTCCATTCAATCTGAGCACATTGCGGAAGCCGTTCAATACCGCAGGCCCTTAGCAGGGCATCGATAATGGGGCCATGCGCAGAATCAGGCCGTACTGGGATCTCTCCCGAATCACACACCACGCTCCCGAATTAGCGCCCTTTGCCGTTTGGCTGTCTTGGGCGCAATTGATCACATGGGGCAGCGTGTTCTACACCTTCTCTTTGGTGATGGGGCCGGTTGAGCGCGAACTGGGTTTGAGCCGTGCTGATGCCTCTTTGGGTTTCAGCTTGGCCTTGCTGGCCGATGGCCTCATGGCCTATGCAATAGGGCGCTGGATAGACCGCGGCTACGAGCGTCGCGTCATGACCTGGGGTTCTGCTTGGGTGGGACTGTGTTTGTTTGCACACAGCTTTGTCAATTCACTGGCGGGCTTTTATACCGTATGGCTGGGACTGGGCCTTGGCATGTCTGCCACTTTGTATGCACCGGTGTTTGCGGTGGTCACTCGTCGTTTCCCAAATGACTTTCGACGCGCCATCATCATCATGACTTTTTTGGGTGGCTTGGCCAGCACGGTGTTCATTCCTTTGTCTTCTTGGCTGATTCAAAGTTTGGGCTGGCGCCATGCCTTGTGGGTCCTGTCCTTGTTGCAATGGTTGATTTGTTTGCCTTTGCATGCATGGTTGCTGCAAGGCGCAACTCAAAAGAAACAGGATGCCCAAACTGCTGAAAATGCCGACGTGAAAATCAAACCCGTCTCCATCAAAGTACATTTGCGCCGCGCGCCTTTTTGGTTATTGGCAGGCTTCATGCTGATGACGGCCATCGTCAGCTCTGCGCTGCCGGCACACATGGTGAGTTTGTTAGAGGAAGCAAACCTTTCGCCGGCTTGGGTCATTGCCATTCCGGCCTCGATTGGCGCCATCCAAGTGCTGGGCCGCTTCTTGTTGTTTTTGTTTGAAAAACATTTGGACGTGCACGCGGCCAACAAATGGATCCCCTGCTTGGTGCCCTTGGGCTTGGTGTTTTTGGTGGCAGGGGGCTTGGCGCCTTGGGCCGCGCTCTTGTTTGTCACCTTCTATGGCCTGGGCAATGGGTTGAACACCATTGTCAAAGGCACGGCCATGGCGCAATACGTGAGTCGAGATCATGTGGGCCAACTCAATGGCGTGTTGGGCGTGCCATTGGCCATGGGACGCGCCGTGGCGCCGTGGGCTTTGGGTTTGATGTGGACACCCGAGGTGGGTTACACGCACGGCCTGCGTTGGTTACTGCTGGCCGGCGTGGTGGGTGTGGCGTGTTTGTGGTGGGCGCAAAAGACGGCGCGTCACAGCAAACACAACAGCAGTTAACAAAGCATTTAGCAAAGCGCTTACAAATTGGGCGCCAACAATCGCTGAATGTCTGACACTTTCAGGTTCTGACGCTTCGCCAAATCTTGCACTTGGTCTTCGCTCACTTTGCCCAGGTTGAAGTATTGGCTGTCGGGGTGGCTGAGGTAAAAACCAGACACGCTGGCGGCAGGCGTCATGGCCAAACTCTCTGTTAAGCCCATGCCAATCTCTTCACATTGCAAGAGCTCGAACATTTGCTTTTTGACCGAGTGGTCTGGGCATGCGGGATAGCCTGGTGCAGGCCTGATGCCTTGGTATTTTTCGGCAATCAAATCTTCCATCGATGCATTCTCTGTCGCGGCGTAGCCCCACAAATCTTTGCGCACCCGTTCGTGCATGCACTCTGCAAACGCTTCTGCAAATCGATCGGCCAAAGCTTTCAGCATGATGGCGCTGTAATCGTCATGCGCTGCTTCAAAAGCTTGTTCGCGTTTTTCAACACCAATGCCGGCAGTGACGGCAAACACACCCACATAGTCTTGCAACTTTGTGGGCTGCCCCTGTGCGTCAATCAATGGCGCGACAAAATCTGCCAAACAACGGCTGGGCTTGCCCGTTTGTTTTTCAGTTTGTTGTCGCAGGCCATGCCATGTGAGTACAGGGGTTTGGCGAGACTCGTCTGCATACAACGCGATGTCGTCGTGGTTCACGCTGTTGGCGGGGTACAAACCCATCACGCCATGCGCTGTGATCCACCGGCCTTCAATGATTTTTTGCAGCATCTTTTGTGCATCATTGAAAACTTTTTGTGCCTCTACGCCCACCACTTCATCTTTCAAAATGGCGGGATAGGGTCCCGCCAAATCCCAAGTTTGGAAGAAAGGGCCCCAGTCGATGTAGCGTGCCAGTTCGGCCAAATCAAAGTTCTTGAACACACGTCGGCCAATGAATTTGGGCGTGGGTGATTTAAAGCTTGTCCAGTCGATTGGCGTTTTGTTGCCACGCGCTTTGGCCAACGGCCACATGGGCGTTTGTTTTTTGTTGGCGTGCATCTCACGCACTTTGGCGTAGTCTGCATTGATCTCATCAACGTACGCGGCCGCTTGGTCAGACAACAAACCTTGCGCCACGCTCACACTGCGAGATGCATCGGGCACATAGACCACGGGGCCTTCATAGTGCGGTGCAATTTTGACAGCGGTGTGCACACGGCTGGTGGTGGCGCCACCAATCAGCAAAGGCATTTTTCGCAAACGGAAATGCGCGTCCTTTTGCATCTCGCTGGCCACGTACTGCATCTCTTCCAGGCTTGGCGTGATGAGGCCAGACAAGCCAATGATGTCGGCATTTTCTTCTTTGGCTTTGGCCAAAATTTCATGGCACGGCACCATCACGCCCATGTTGACCACGTCGAAGTTGTTGCACTGAAGCACCACCGTCACAATGTTTTTGCCAATGTCGTGCACGTCGCCTTTGACGGTGGCAATCACAATCTTGCCTTTGGACTTCACGTCTTGGCCGGCAGCTTCTTGCTGGCGCTTTTCTTCTTCGATGTAGGGTACCAAGTGCGCCACAGCTTGCTTCATCACGCGCGCCGACTTGACCACTTGGGGCAAGAACATCTTGCCTTGGCCAAACAAATCGCCCACCACGTTCATGCCATCCATGAGCGGGCCTTCAATCACGTGCAGGGGTCGACCGTTCTTGGCCAAAACTTCTTGATACGCCTCTTCGGTGTCTTCGGTGATGAAGTCGGTGATGCCATGCACCAAGGCATGCGACAAGCGTGCCGACACCGACACGGGTGCATCGGGTGTACCGCGCCATGCCAGTTTTTGCGAGTCGTCTTTGGCTGCACCTTTGGCGTTTTCTGCCACTTCCACCAAACGCTCACCCGCATCAGGACGACGGTTTAACACCACGTCTTCAACACGTTCGCGCAAATCGGGTTCGAGTTCGTCGTACACGCCCACCATGCCGGCATTGACAATGCCCATGTCCATGCCTGCTTGAATGGCGTGGTACAAAAACACGGTGTGAATGGCTTCGCGCACGGGGTCATTGCCGCGGAAGCTGAACGACACATTGGACACTCCACCCGACACTTTCGCGCCGGGCAAATTCTGTTTGATCCATCGCGTGGCTTCAATGAAGTCCACCGCGTAATTGTTGTGCTCTTCAATGCCCGTGGCAATGGCAAAAATATTGGGGTCAAAAATAATGTCTTCGGGCGGGAAGTCCACCTCGTCCACCAACACGCGATACGCGCGTTCGCAAATTTCAATTTTGCGTTGGTAGGTGTCAGCCTGGCCTTTTTCGTCAAAAGCCATCACCACCGCAGCGGCACCATAGCGCTTGATCAAATGCGCTTGCTGCTTGAAGGCGTCGACGCCTTCTTTCATGCTGATGGAGTTGACAATGCCTTTGCCTTGAATGCAACGCAAGCCCGCTTCAATCACACTCCACTTGGACGAGTCGATCATGATGGGCACGCGGGCAATGTCGGGCTCGGAGGCAATGAGGTTCAAGAAACGAACCATGGCCGCTTGGCTGTCCAACATGGCTTCGTCCATGTTGATGTCAATGATCTGTGCGCCGTTTTCGACTTGTTGGCGGGCCACTGCCAAGGCTTGCTCGTATTCGCCATTCAAAATCATGCGAGCGAAGGCTTTCGAGCCTGTGACGTTGGTGCGCTCACCAATGTTGACGAAAAGAGTACCCGTGCCGATTTGAACGGGCTCTAAACCTGACAGCTTTAACGGGGGAACAGCAACTGAAGACACAACTCACCTCTTGGATCGCAGGTGAGCGTGGTTTGCAATGAGAATGGGGAAAGCCCCAGATTGAACCCCAAGCCTGACCTGCAGCCTCTATGGCTGCGGGCTGCAACGCTCCTTGGGGAAGCCTGTATTTTAACTGGCTAAAAGCTCGAGTTCAGGCGGCTTCTTTGTAAAACGCCGCTTTGTGCAAACCCCTGGGTGCCAACGGACCTACCGCCTGTTGAATAGCGCCAATGTGGTCTGGCGTGGTACCGCAACAACCGCCCACAATGTTCACCAAGCCTTCTGCTGCAAACTCATGCAACAAACGGCTGGTGACATCGGGTGTTTCATCAAATCCGGTATCGCTCATGGGGTTGGGCAAACCAGCATTGGGGTAGCAACTGATGAAGGTGTCCTCTGCCACTTTGGCCAACTCTTGGATGTAGGGGCGCATCAAGGTCGCGCCCAAGGCACAGTTCAGGCCAATGGCCAAAGGACGCGCATGGCGCACACTGTGCCAAAACGCTGTGACCGTTTGACCACTCAAAATTCGACCCGATGCATCGGTCACCGTGCCACTGATGATGAGCGGCAATCGCTCGCCGCTGGCTTCAAAATATTCTTCAATCGCAAACAAGGCTGCTTTGGCATTCAAAGTATCGAAGATGGTCTCTACCAACAAGACATCCACACCGCCCTCCACCAAAGCCTGTGTTTGTTCGTAATAGGCTTTGCGCAAGGCTTCGAAGTCGACATTGCGCGCACCGGGGTCGTTCACATCGGGGCTGATGCTGGCAGTCTTTGGCGTTGGGCCCAAGGCACCCACAGCGTAACGCGGCTTGTCTGGGGTTGAAAATTTGTCGCAGGCTGCACGGGCCAAGGCGGCAGAGGCGCGGTTCATTTCAATGGCCAGATCGGCCATGTCGTAATCGGCTTGGGCAATGGTGGTGGCACCAAAGGTGTTGGTTTCT
>CALEYZ010000164.1 GCA_937928195.1 uncultured Limnohabitans sp. | reverse complement strand
CTACTCTGTTTAGAATGTTCTATCAGCCCCAAATTTAAAGACATCAACATGACGCTGAAACCTGCCCTGACTGCACACGAGTTGGATGCCTTGCTTGCCAAGCCCATCCATTCAGAGATCAGCCCTGACAAGTACTTCCCCATTCGCTTGTTCATCATTCTGGTGTTGTCTGTCGTTTGGTTCATACGCATGACCGTCTTCACACACGACATGGCCGCTGAGTTGTTTGCAGACCCCGTACTGCGCAACTTCATTACCCCAGCCTTGTACTTCCGTGCCTGGGTCTTGTTTGCATTTGTGTCCGTTGGTGCTTGGTGTTATCACAACACCAAATACCCCGCTCTGGCATTTGGCATGCTGTTGGTGGGCAGTTTGTTTAACATGATGTTCGACATCACCATCTTTTATTCCGAACGCATTGCACAGCAAGATCCACTGACCACACTGTTCTTCTTGGGACGCTTGTCATTGGCCTACATTTTGTACATCTCGATGCGAAATGCCCATCGCATTCCCAAAGGACGTGACAAATGGAATTTGATGCTGCCATTTAAAAAGCCTTGAACCTCCTCAAGGCACTCAACAGGAAATCAAACGCATGCGCATTCCCGACTGGACCCCCGAACAACTGGCCCAACCTCAAGCCCTGGTCGATGCCATCTTGGCCCGCCGCGGCGGCACACTCTTGAACCTTGACAAAGCACTGTTGTGGAGTGAGCCTGTGGCCTCGGGCTGGAATGTTTACTTGCGCAATGTGCGCACCGGTTTATCCACCTCACGCCAACTGTGTGAACTGGGCATATGCACGGTGGCACTGCTCACAGGTGCGCACTACGAATACCACCACCATGCCCCCGATTTTTTGAAAGCCGGTGGTACGCAAGCCGAACTGGACGCCTTAAAACGCGCGGTTGAAGCCAACCCAGCAGAGAGTGTCAGCGATGCAGCGTTCGACGAGATGTCTCAGTGGGTGGTGCAATATGCGGCCCAAATGACGCAGCGCGTCAAAGTAGACGATGCGCTGTTCAAACAGTTGCAATCACGTTTGAGCACCACCGAAATTGTGGAGCTCACCACCGCCATTGCCACCTACAACATGGTGGCCCGGTTTTTGGTGGCGCTGCAAATTACCCCTGAAGCCTGAACGCTTCAATCCGGCTTGATGCCGTTGTCGCGGACCACTTTGGCCCAGACATCAATTTGTTTGTCGATGAAGGTCTTGGCCTTGTCGACGCTGCCGCCTGAAATTTCAATGCCTTGCGCGCTGAGTTTGTGCGCCACATCGGGGTTGTGCAACACCTTGTTGAGCTCATCGTTCATGCGCTTGACGATGTCGGGGGGTGTTTTGGCCGATGCCAACACAGCCCACCAAGCGGGAGCCTCAAAACCAGGGAAACCCGCTTCGGCAATGGTGGGCACATCAGGGAATTCAGGCACACGTTTCAGCGACGTCACGGCCAAAGGTCGGATTCGCTTGTTGTCGATGTGAGGCTTGCTTAAAAACACAGTACCCATGGCCAAAGGCACATGGCCTGCCACCGCATCGGTCATGAGAGGGCCGCCGCCTTTGTAGGGAATGTGGTTGAACTCCATGTTGCCGTTCTTGCCCAGCAAGGCCATGGCCAAGTGCCCCAAGCTGCCATTGCCAATGGTGCCAAAGGACACGTTCTTTTTGGCCTTGGCCGCAGCCACCACATCGGCAAAGGTTTTGAACTCATTGCCCACATTGGACGTGAGCACCATGGCAGAGGTGCCAACCAACACCAAAGGGACGATGTCCTTTTTGCTGTCATAGGGCATGTTGGGGATGAGGCTTTGATTCACGCCGTGTGTGTCAAATACCACCGCAAAAGTGTAACCATCGGCTGGGGCCGACAGCATGCTGGAGGTGCCAATGACACCTGAGGCGCCGCCTTTGTTTTCAACAATGATGCTTTGACCCAATTGCTGCGACAACACCGGGGCAATGATGCGCGCCACTTGGTCTACCGATCCGCCTGGGGGGAACACCGCCACCAGTTTGATAGGTTGTTTGGTGGGCCACGCTTGCGCAAAAGCAAATGCAGGCAGCATTGCGGCCATCAGCATCACTAATTTGAGACAGTTAAACGAAGAGACGATAGCAGTCATGTTGAGAGATCCTTTCTCTCGATCCTAGTGGCTGCTATGGTGAAAACCTCAGGGACAAACCCTAGGATGGGTGCTCAACTGCTGCCGCCCCAAGGCATGGTCACACTGGTGTCGGGTTTAACGTCTGGCTGTTTTTTGAAGGGTGACAAACTGAGAGCGGACTCAAAGACCAAGAGGTAGGTGGCAATGCACACCAAAATAAGCACGAAGTGATGCGGACGCATTCAAAATCCTTTTGAGTGCATCCTAAGTTTTACGGCAGGCCCGTTCAATTCAACAATGGCTCTAGAACAGCTGATCGCTGTCAAGTTCGTGAAGGGTTGGAACACCCCAGAATAGAGAATCAGGCACGCCTCATTGCGTGAAGTCCACTTTGGTGGCCAGCTTTTTGTTCATGGCAATCTCTTCGGCCACCAACTTGCTGAATTCTGCTGATGACGATCCCACAACGGCAAAGCCCTGCTCTGCAAATGCTCGCTTGATGTCGGGCTCCTCCAAGACCTTGGCCACTTCATTGCGCATGCGCGCCACGGTGTCGGGTGCAACGCCTGCCGGAAACCAAAAGCCATACCATGGCGTGTAAACAAAGCCTTTGACGGCAGATTCGTCAATGGTGGGCACTTCGGGCAATTCACTCCAGCGCTTGCGGGCCGTGATGGCCAGTGCTTTGAGTTTGCCTGCTTTGATCAAAGGCAGCACGGCGGTTGGCGCACCAATCACAAAATCGATGCGGCCAGCAATTCTTTCAATGTTTTAACGGGCAAGTCTGGCCTGGCCGCCACCACAAATCCAACGCTGTTGGCAACGAGGGTAATGGGCGCAAAGTCTTTGAGGGGATCAAATGGCAAGGCCGACATGACCACCGGCAAACTGGCGTGGCTGGACGAAGTGTTGAGCAAGGTGTAGCCGTCTGGCGCAGACTTGGCCACCAGATCGGTACCGATGGCACCGCCCGCACCTGCGCGGTTGTCAATCACAATGGGTTGCCCCAGTATTTGGGTCAAACGCGGGCTAAGCGTTCTCCCAATAAAGTCCATGGGTCCACCCGCTGCGTAGGGAATGACCATTTTGATGGGGCGATTGGGATAGTCACGCGACGGAGGGGTTTGGGCCATGCTGCCAAAAGCACAAAAGACAAGCGAGAAAATACCGATTTTGATCGAACGACGCATACACCACCCTCTTCACAACATTGCACAACACGAAGAACAACTCATGGCCTGATCATGCAAAGAATTTCATGATCAAATGGCACCCGAAGACACACAAGCACCATCTTACTTAACTTGGACATACTTGGAGTAGAAATGATTTCAGCACAATACGCGCAAGCCTTTGCCCGCTACAACCGTTGGCAAAACGCATCGCTGATGGCCGCCGCCGATCAGCTCACGGAAGCACAGCGGCAACACAATGCCGGCGCCTTCTTTGGCTCTATCTTGGGCACCCTTAGCCACATTCTGTGGGGCGACTCCGCATGGATGAACCGCCTCACAAGTACACCTTTCACACCCACCCCCATCGATGAGTCGGGTCGACTGTGGAGCGATTGGTCAGCCTACAAACACGCACGCGCGGCCATGGATGAACGCATCATTCAATGGGCTCAATCAGTAGACGACAGCTTTTTTAAAAACGATCTCACCTACATCACCGCCAGAGGCATCCAAGTGACGAAGCCAATCGACTTGATCGTGATGCACATCTTCAATCACCAAACCCATCACCGTGGCCAAGCGCATTGCTTGTTGACGCAGTTTGGTGCCAAGACGGCTGATACGGACATTTTGATTTACAGAGAAAACACATGAGCTTTGACGTTCAAGCTGCAACGGACAATTACATCAACTCACTGGGTGCTGAGGCATTGGCCAAAGCGGCCGCGTACACATCGGGCTCGCACTGGACATTGCTCTGGGGATTTTTGATTTCAATCATCGTCACTTGGTTCTTTGTCAAACTGCAAATACTAGAGAGAATTGAAGGCAAGCTTCAAAACAAAGGTCCGTGGTTGAAGTCTTTGGTGATCAGTGGTGCTTACCTTTTCATTTCGTCGTTATTGACGCTTCCATGGACGCTCTATTCGGATTGGTGGCGCGAAGCCTCTTACGGAAAAACTAGCCAAGCACTTGGTGACTTTTTAAGCCAAGGTGGCATCTCAATGCTGATCTCTAGTGTGTTGGGCGGTTTGTTTTTTTCTGGCATCTACTTCTTCATTCGCAAGGTAGGCAAGTACTGGTGGGCTTGGTCAGGTGGCCTGACAGCCGCCACCATCACGGCCATGATGCTGATGGGCCCCGTCTGGATAGAACCGCTGTTCAACAAGTACACCCCCTTGCCACAAGGTGAAGTGCGTGAGGCGCTCGAAGTATTGGCAAAACAAGCCAATATCCAACCCGATCGCATCTTTGTGTTCGATGGCTCGAGACAATCCAATCGCTTTACAGCCAATGTTTCTGGCCTGGGTTCAAGTGCCCGCATTGCCATTTCTGATGTCGCCCTCCAATCGGCGTCACTGGACGAAGTCAAAGCAGTCACTGGCCACGAAATTGGCCATTACGTCTCAGGGCACATTTGGAATTTAATTGGCACGGCTGCGGTGCTGGCCATGGTGTTCTTTTACCTGACACAAGCCATGTTTGCACAGATTGCAAATCGAATCGGATCCACAGCAAAGATAGGCGAGCCTCGAGGCATTTCTATTTTGATGCTGTGCATTTCATTTTTAAGTTTGTTGGCGCAACCCATTGGCAACTACGTCATTCGACAGGGTGAAATTGAAGCGGATCAGTACTCATACCATTCCGTTAATTTGCCCGATGCCATGGCCACTGCACTGGTGAAGACGGCTGAATACCGAGATCCTCGCCCCAATCCATTGCAAGAGTTAATTTTTTACACCCACCCCTCTGTTGAAAAGCGTGTGAAGGCAGCAATGGAATGGAAAGCCAGCCACCCGAATTAAACAGACTCTGACTGAAGTAAATCGGCCAATCGCTTCAACCCAACTTCCATCTGGTCTTCGTCCATCAGACTGAAGTTCAGTCGCATTGAACCAATGCCATCGTCACTGTGCGCGTAAAAGTTTTCACCGGGCATGAAGATGACATTTTGCGCGATGGCCTTGGGTAGCAACTGACGAGTGTCAATTTTGCGCTTGAGCTGAAGCCAGAAAAACAAACCACCCGGTGGTGTTTGCCAAGTTGCCAAATGGGCGAAGTGTCTGCGCAAAGCGGCATCAAAAGCATCGCGCTTTTGACGATAGGCTTGCGTTAAATCTGTCATGCGCGCATCGCGACCAGGTGACGCCAGTTGCTGCCCCACCAGCCATTGGCTCAAGCGGTTGCTGTGGAGGTCTGCCGCTTGCTTCAGTCTCACCAAGTAAGGCATCAGCTCCTTAGAGGCTGCCATGTAGCCCAAGCGCAAGCCGGGTGCGAGGTTCTTAGAAAATGATCCCTGGTACATCCACGGGGCATTTTTGAGCAGACTGCAAACGGGTTGTCGCTCGCAATCATCAAAGACCAAGTCGCGATAGGGATCGTCTTCCAACAAGGGGATGTGATGCTTGTCGCAAAACTCAGCCAACGCTTCTCTTTCTTGCTGGTTATAGCAATGCCCCGATGGATTCTGAAAAGTGGGGATGGCATACAAGAAGGCTGGTTTAACAGCTCCCAATTGAATGTTTGAAACATTACCGATGGGAAAACTGTTGAACTTGGCGCCAAAGAAACGAAACACCTGCAAAGCGGCCAAATACGTGGGCGATTCCACCAACACCTCGGTACCGGGATCAATCATAAGTTTGGCCACCAAATCCAAACCTTGCTGTGAGCCCGACAAGATGATGACCTGCTCTTTGGCACAGTCCATTCCCATGGCACGAAGCTCTTGGCTGACTTGCTCGCGCAGTCCATCATCGCCCTCACTGGCGCCGTACTGAAGGCAGCTGGCCGGAATTTTTTCCAAAGAAAAATCAGGAAAGCTTTGCGCAGACGGCAGGCCACCGGCAAACGAAATCATGCCTGGCTTGTGAATAACGGACAGCATCTCGCGAATAGGCGAGGCATGTAGATCGGCTACGCGCTGTGAGTACTGGGGGCTTGGGCAAAGCGGGTTCTGTGAGTTCATGACATACGTCAATATTGTTGACCTATAGACACTTTAATCACAGAACTTTAATATGTCAACATGATTGACCCACAAAAAACAAACCTGCTTGAATCCATCGAGTTGCTCTTCTATGCCTACCGCGCATTCACCACACAGCCGGATCAAATACTGGCGGATCGGGGCTTGAGCCGGACGCACCACCGCTTGCTTTATTTCGTGGGTCGCAACCCCAACATTTCAGTCAATGCGCTGAGGGAAATATTGGGGGTTTCCAAACAAGCCATGAATGCCCCACTTCGTCAGTTGATGGCGCACAAGCTGATTGAAGGCGTTACCGCAGAACACGACAAACGGGTCAAGGAGTTGAAACTGACCAAGACAGGTTTAGAGCTGGAACGCCGCCTGACCGAGACTCAAATCAAGCAACTGACCGAAGTGTTTGATCAATGTGGTGACAAAGCTGCTGACCAGTGGCGCAAAGTGATGCGAGCACTGAGTCAAAGCAATGTCAAGATTTAGGCAGTTTATCTCTCAAAGATTCCAATCCTTTAGGCTCACTGCTAAACCAAAACCACGCAGTGTCCGTGCCACCTTGGCGGAGCACCCACTGGTAAATATTGAGATAAATGACACTCAAACCTACCAAGTTGCCAGCCAACACCACTGCACCCAGCAAGACATAAGCCGCAAGCTTGGCATATGACATTTGAGGCGCCAAGTCTTGAGCCGCCAGCCCCACCAAACACACAATTAAAACCGCGGCTGTCAGCAATCTGGCAATTTTTGAGAAGAAAAACTGATGCATGCCTAGCCTCTGCAAGTTGATATTTATCTTTTTCTGTAACTGATTCAGTTTACCCATCTGGCTTGAAAGCACAAGCAAGCGCATCCTTCTGTTAGAAGTTCAAACTCACAAACCGCCTGTTATCAAGGACATTGACAGGCCATTTATTGTGAGTACACTTAATTTGTTAATCAGTTTTGACGCTCAAAAAAGCAACGCCAACAAATTGATACGCGGCTTGTCATTCAAATCAATCCACGTAAAGCAAATTCACGAGAGCTGGCAATTTATGAACAAGCAAAAAAAACCTAACTTGATTGATCTCGAAAATCCCATTTGGAACAAAGAGACATTCAAGAAATCTCGCCCCGCCAAAGATGTATTACCTCAAATTTTCAATGCCCAAACCAGTGAGCTCTTACTCAAACCAAGGGGGCGTCCAAAATTGGAAAAACCCAAAGAACGGATTAACATCAGGCTGTCACACGAGGTCATTGAATATTTCAAATCATCTGGAGACGGATGGCAAACTCGAATTGACATGGCATTGAAAGAATTTATTCATCGTTGAAGGCATCGCTATGAGCACTTTGAACATCTCTGTTGAAACAACCGTTCTCGCACCTGTCGATAAAGTCTGGGCTGCTTACACCACCCCTGCAGACATCATGCAGTGGAACGCTGCCTCTGACGATTGGCACACCACGACGGCCAGTGTTGAACTGCGTGTGGGCGGTCAGTTTTCATCGCGCATGGAAGCGAAAGATGGCAGCTTCGGGTTTGATTTCGCAGGCACTTACACCAAGATTGTTCCCAACGCACTGTTGGAATATTCATTCGGTGAGCGTACAGCCTCTGTGGAATTCATCCCTTCGCAAGAAGGCGTCAAGGTACGCGTGACGTTTGTTGCAGAAGAAGAACACTCTATTGAACAGCAGCAAGCAGGCTGGCAAGCCATCTTGAACCGTTTCAAACAACACGTGGAAAAGTCGCGGTCATAAAACGACAGCTGAAGGGTTCCATTTAGTTGGCTTTTTTAACTTTTGATTCGCGAATCACTTTGCAAATTTGAAGGAATCCTGAAGCATAAAACTCAGAATGCCCGCGCTTCATGGCTTCAACGTGTTCCGGGTTTGTTCTCCATGCCTCCAGAGATTCTTCAGAATCAAATCGATAAAGACTGATGACTTCACCATCGTCTGCGGTGTATTTCTTGACCGATTGAAAGCCTGGCATGGCACTCACAATTGAATACATCTTGGCACTTAAGGTGCTGTAGGCTGCCATGTCGACGTCATCACGCATGGTGAGCCCGCCGATCACAATGATTTCATTCACCATTTCAGTGTCCTTTTGAATTCAGTTTTCGATTGCAAACATGATGGGAGAAATGTCCGCCTCAACGAACTAAGACATTTCTCCTTTATGAGCCTTAAGGATGGAGGTAGAAAACCTTGCTGACAATTTTCCAATGTCCGTCAAATTTCACAAGATTGAAGAAATCTGTGAAGCGATGGCCGGTCCAATTGTCAGAGTCAACGCGCACGTTGGCACAAGTGCCAACAATGTCAATCGAACTGAAGGTTGACTTGATGTCTTTAGCGGGACCATTGCTGTCATTCCAGTCAAACAAACCTTGAATTGGGCCACCAAACATGTCGGGGCCTACATAACCATAGATGGTTGCGCCTTCATGGAATGCAGGCTTCATCGCGGCGCCCTTGCCTGTACGAGCGCCATCAATGTAATGTTGAATGGTCTGAGTGATTGCATGAACTTCTTCGACATAAGTGGGTTGGGACATGTTGACTCCAAGTTGAAATTTAAAAATAACAAGTTGCTCATACATACTTCGCATCCAACCTAGCCTTGGTAGGTGGACACAAATTACGCAGTCAAATTAAACGTTACCCAATTTAAAATTGATACGCGTCAAGCTATTTTTTTCTTCAAGGTTTTCCCTTAATTGAAGAGCCAAGCGCCCATCTACAGAACGAAAGTTCTAGTTCAAAATCGAATTCAAAACCAACTCAGGCCTGATGCATGGATCAAATTGCAACGCTTGAAGCAATGGCGTGTAACTAGTCCCCAAGATAGGCTTTTCGCATCGCAGCCAAATCAATCTTGCGCATGCGCAGCATGGCCTGCGTGGCCCTTTGTGCACCTTGTGGATCCGAGCCGCCCAAATACAAATTCATTTCGGGCGAAATGACTTGCCATGAAATGCCGAATTTGTCTTTCAGCCAACCGCACTGACTCTCCTGCCCACCTTCTGTGGTTAAGACTGACCAGTAATGATCAATTTCAGATTGATTGGCGCAAGGAATTTGAAACGAAATGGCTTCGGTGTGCGGAAATTGTGGGCCACCGTTGAGGCCAATGAAGGCTTGTCCAAAGATTTTGAAATTCACCACCACCTCATCGCCTTGCTTGTTGCCCGGCGTGTCTGAGGGCGCAATCCAGTTGTCAGCAACGGCGCTGTCGGGAAATATGCGCGTGTAAAAATTTGCGGCTTCACGCGCACGGCCATCGAACCAGAGACAGGTGGTCAGTTTCATAGGTTTCAAGCGTTGGTCAAATCGTGCCAGCCATTTTGTCATGTTCTGAGTGCCTGTAGAGCTGGCAAACTTTTGTTAAGCTCCCTCTCAATCGGAGACTGTGATGAAACACAAATTTGCAATCATTGGGCTAGGCATCATGGGGCGCCGCATGCTGGAAAACGCAGTGCGACACCCT
The DNA here is from genome assembly GCA_937928195.1 of uncultured Limnohabitans sp. Taxonomy (GTDB): domain Bacteria; phylum Pseudomonadota; class Gammaproteobacteria; order Burkholderiales; family Burkholderiaceae_C; genus Limnohabitans_A. Next base: position 5,183 of record CALEYZ010000164.1, on the reverse strand, counting down.
GAATTTGAAGTCAGTGGTGTGTGGGATCCCTCACCTGATGCTATTGCCAAAACACGCGCCCTGTTGCCGAACGCACCCATTGCGCAAAGCGCCCAAGCCGCCATGCAAGACGCGAATGTGGTGTACCTGGCCTGCCCGCCTGGTCCTCGCAAAACCTATGCATTGGAAGCTGCGGCCAATGGCCAAGGAGTTTTCATGGAGAAACCCTTGGGCACGGACAACGCGCAAAGCCGTGACCTTCTCACTCAGTTAGAAAAAGCGCGACTGCCAAGCGTTGTCAACTTCACGCAGGCTGCCTCACGTGGCTTTGAAGAATTGTCGCGCGCCATTCAAGCAGGGGAAGTCGGTGAATTACTGGGCATCGACATCGTTGTGAATTACCCCGCTTGGCCCCGCGCTTGGCAAAAAGAAGCCGACTGGCTTCGTTTCAGGCATGAAGGTGGTTACACCCGCGAGGTCATCTCGCATTTCTTATTCTTAGCAGGTCGCTATCTTGGGCCGTTGACTTTGCAGCATGCATCGCCACGCTACCCTCAAGACCCCAGCTTGTGTGAGTTGGACATGCTGGCCCGACTCACAACAGCAGACGGTCGACCCGTGACCGTGATGGCCACCACCGGTGGCAATCAACCCGATCGACAAGAAGTGACGGTTCGCGGCAGCCGCCTCAACTACCAGTTCAGAGAATTCTCCCAGCTGTGGCGGTCAGACGGCGGTCCATGGACAGAAGCCATTGACTGGACACACGAAGACCCACGTACCAGCGCATTGCAGCGGCAGTTAAGCGAAGTGGACCGATGGTTAAAAGGTCAGCCTCACAAATTGGCCACGGCACAAGAGGCGTTGGCAGTTCAAGAACTTGTTGAGGCAATGCTGAAATAGCAGCCTGTCAGGCCCGCTGACATTCTTTTGAACGAAGCGCTCAGTGATTTAACTTAAAAGCGCTTCCAGTTTGTCAAAGCTGCCTGTCCAGCCCATGGTCATGCCACTTCGTTCATTGACGAATTGCAAGAGGTCTTCTTGCGTGGCTTGCTCGGGTGTCCAGCACAGTGCCAAGCGGCTTGTCGTTGCATCTTCTTGAAACAACTCAATGCGCGTATGCATTTGCAAAGGCCAATGCGGAAAAAATGCAGGGCGAATGACTTTTTCAGCGGCATCACAAAATTGCTGCGTGTAAACGATGCGATGGGGTGAACTCAATTCCAGATAGTTAATGAGTCCGTGCATAGCAAAGCCCTCGTTGAATGACATTTCATAAAAAGAGGACCCTGACAGTGGCGGCGAGTACCTTAAGAATTGCATCGTGGCACCCGTGGGCGGCAACCATTGCGCCAGCAAGTCTGGGCTCGAACACATTTGAAAGAGACGATCGACTGACGCATTGAATGATCTGGCGATTAAAAATATTTCCTTGCCGGATGTCTTTTTGGCAAGAAATTCACCCAATCGATCCCAAGTTGTCTCGCCCCCCGCTTGACGAATGTGACCACGCATTGCTTGAGCCACTTCTGCTGATGCAAAAGCCATTTCCATTGAAAGTTGGGTGCGCCCCTGGTGCTCTTTGAACTGCGCTGTGACACGGAATAAAGGGGGACGGTCTTGATGCCCGCCGTGGTCATAAACCAGTTTTTGCATGGGCAGTACCTCAAGGTATTGCGTGGTATTTTCGTAATCTGTACCGTCGGGGCCATGCATTGTGTAATGCCAGTGGCCACCCGATTTGAGATCCCGATCGTGCACAGTCAAAGTAAAACCACGAGGCCCCCACCATTGGCAGATTTGCTCAGGAACTGACCATGCATCCCAGACCTCACGCAGCGGCGCGTCGTAAACGCGGTTAATGGCAATGACATTGGATTGATTAATCGATGACATGGTGTTTTAATTTCTGATCAAAGCGCATATTCTTACGCAACTTTCAAACCTATGACAACAATCCGCCAATACAAAGACGACACCGACCGAATCCAAGTTGTGGAACTATGGCGCAACGTGTTTGGCTATGAGACCGCGCACAACGAACCGAACCTGGCGATTTCAAAAAAAACAGCCGTCCAAGATGGTTTGTTTTTTGTTGCAGTGGACACGACAGAAATCGTCGGCACGATCATGGCTGGCTACGATGGGCATCGAGGTTGGTTGTATTCGGTTGCAGTGCATCCAAACAAACGGCTGGGTGGTTTGGGCACCTTGCTGGTTCGCCATGCTGAAAAAGCGCTGGCCGATTTAGGGTGCATGAAAGTCAACCTGCAATTGCTTGACACAAACGAAGCCACTGCCGCCTTCTATCAATCCGTCGGCTACGCTGTAGAGCCTCGCTTGAGCATGGGCAAGTTGTTGTAACCAGCCAAGCCGATATGTGACACGGCGTCCTTGCCAGTACATTGCCCGATTGACCATGCAAATTCAAAACTTAAACGCGCTACGCGCTTTGTACAAAGCGCCAACCGAACGTGCAGTCTTAAAAGAATTGACGTTTGTTGACTCGCACATCCAAAAGTTCATTTCACTGTCGCCATTTCTCGTAATTGGCAGCGGCGATCAGCACCATCAAATGGATGCATCGCCAAGGGGTGGCGATGCTGGTTTTGTCAAAGTCATCGACGCACAAACCCTCCTCATTCCAGACTCACCTGGTAACAACAGGTTGGACACACTGACCAACATCATCGCGACGTCCAAAGTTGGCTTGCTGTTTTTCATACCGGGCATTGACGAAGTGGTCCGCATTAACGGCAGTGCCACGCTGCAAACAGATGCCGATCTGCTTCAACATTTTGAAGCCATGACCAACCCACCCAAATTGGTCATCAAAGTCACGGTAGAAGCCGCTTACATGCATTGCCCTAAAGCCATGATGCGCTCCAAACTCTGGGCAGTAGAGCAGCAGCAGAGCGTGGACGCAATGCCCTCCTTGAATGAAATCATTCGCGACCAGACAAAGAGTGACGCACCTTTGGAACCACGTGCGGACATGCTGAAGCGTTACGCTCCAGACCTTTAAATTGAGCGCATCTTCGCCATTGTGCTTTATAGAATGAAACAACCAGCATGACCATTGAACTGTCCAAAGAAGTCCGCCAGCAAGCCATCGCGTCCATTGAGCGCTATTTTCTAGAGAACATGGACGAGAAGATAGGCAACATCGCTGCAGGTGCTTTGCTGGGGTTCTTTGTCGACGAAATTGGCCCGGTAATTTACAACATGGCGGTTGCCGAAGTGCAAGAGCGAATTCAAACCCGCGTGATGGAAATCGACCTTGAGGTGAACGAGGATCCGTTTCAATACTGGCGCAAATACGACGCCACCAAAAAGCGATAGACGATGTGAATTTAAAAATGGCAGAACAAAAGTTCTAGAAGCGAGCTGTCCCAATCCGCCTGTCATTCCAACTACTTGGGTAAACCCCAACCAAAAAAATGAGCGCAACTATTTCATTTTTTTGATCAACGGCGTCCAATCCAATTTCGTACTTCATCAAGAAGTACGACCTCGTAACTTTAGGAGCTCAAAATGGCGGAAATGATTTCTCAAGTAGTTTTCAAACCCAACCCTGGTGCAGACATGGCAAAGTTAATGGAGTTGGTCGCAGAAAGTGCAGCAATCTGGCGAAAGCATGGAGCGGAAGTTTCAATTTGGGCCGTCTCCGCAGGCGAAGTTGGCAATATGGTCTTCGCAACCCGCTACCCAAGCTATGAAGCCTATGGAAAATGCACAGATGCTGTGTACGCAGACCCTGCGTTTCAAGCATGGCAAGCCAAAGGAACCGCAAGCGGCTTCAGCAGTTGGGTGCGCAGTAATTTAGCGCGCCAACTGCCGATTTAACACTTTGCATTTTTGACAAACCGAAAGGAGACAAGTTATGGCTTTATATCTGGTTCGCTCACGTTACACACCTACTGCGTTTCAAGGCATGCTCGCATCACCCAGCGACAGGGGCGATGCTGCAAAAACACTTTTCAAATCATTGGGCCTGAAAACACACGATGTCATGTTTTCAATCTCCAGTGGCAGCATCGTTTGTTTGGTGGAGGGCAGTGCCGAACAAATGGCTGAAACTCAAATGATCACAATGTCCAGTGGCGCCTTCAGTGAAATTCATGCTGAAGAATTGATTTCTACCAAAGCGATGAAAACCGCTATGACGAACGCAGGTGCCAAAGCAGCAAAATACAAAGCACCCAATAAATAATTGACAGCAGGCTAAGACCTCACATCACTTTGTGCGCAGTGATGTGAGTGTCTGAAAGATTGCAGAAATGCAATATCATGGATGTATGAGTAGCATTTATTTTCTTACTACTACCAATAAATCATCTAAGTTATTTTCTTTAGCGCTATCTGCGCTGATAACTTTCGCGCCTTTCATTTTCTTTGCGAATCAATCATTCAAGTTAGATCGGCAGATTACTTCGCATCAAGTTGTGGAAATGCGATTACTTGAAAATTGGAATCAGCAAATCCCATTACCCAATCAACCTAAGCAACTTGTTTTTCCAAATGTTGTTTCATTGTCAAACTCTGTCTCGGACCACATTCAAAGCAATCAAAGTGAAACAGCGATAACGCTGCCACTTTTGCCATCTGAAGTTGTTCAGCAACAAAATTTGAACTTAAATATTTCACCTCAAACTAGAAATTCAAGCAATAAGTTAAGTCAATCACCCATCAAACAACTTATCGAAGAAGAATCCATCAAAGCGTCTAATAAGCAAAACGAAAAATTTGCCAACGATGTGAAGAATTCAGCGAAACCTGACTGCTTAAAGAATGATCACGGTTTGGGACTGTTCAATGTGGTACCACTGATCTATGACATCGTCAAAGACAAGTGTCATTAAACGACAAGATAATTACGACCCTAATTTGTGGCGATGCTGAACCACGCATTCTCAATGAACCTCCTTCGCCACATCGTTCTTAAAAAGACACATCATTTGGGCATTCATTTTGGATGGGTCATGGTGATGCTCACTTTCACCTACACATTTTTTGCTTCTGCAGCACTAGGTGTATTGAGTATCCTCATTCCATCGATCTCAACAGAACTGCAATGGCGCATTGGTGATTTATCTTCACCCATTGGCGTGAGATTGGTATTGTTTGGCGCAATCGCACCTTTCGCAGGAAGTTTGATGTTGAGATTTGGCTATTTAGCCATCGTCAAACTATCAGGCGCACTT
>CALEYZ010000163.1 GCA_937928195.1 uncultured Limnohabitans sp. | reverse complement strand
TCAAGGCCAACAGTTGCAGCGACAAGCTGTACTGTTGTTGGCCTTTGGGGCCGCCGGTGACGTTGAGCATGGGGATGCCCTGCGCAGAAGCTGCAAAAGGAAATGCGAACAGGGCCAGTGCGATGATGGCGCTGGCCAAGATCACGGGCTGCTTGAGAAATTTACGCAACATGAGCGTCTCCGTTGGCAGACAAGCTTGCGCTGAGTTGGCTCAGTTCACTCTGCAGGGATGAAGTGGTTGGGGGTGCGCCTTCTGGCCACTGGGCCAAGGCCGTGATTTGCGAAGCGGTGATGCCCACCATGACTTCGCGATCGCCGACGCGCAGCAATGCTATTTTTTGTCGAGGACCGACACTCACCGATTCAACAATGTGCAATCGACGGCCAGCGTTTTGGCTGTTCATGCGTGACTGCAATCGACGCAAGGCCCACAAGAGTGCGGCCATCAAAGCCAGCACCAGGGCAAAGCTGCCGAGCATTCGAAACAGGTCGGCGCCTGCAAATCCGGGTGCCATGGTGAACTCTCTTTACAGGTTTTTCATGCGCTCGGACGCAGGGGCCACACGCGTCAGGCGAACACCATAACGGTCATTGACCAACACGATTTCGCCTTGTGCCACCACGGTGTTGTTGACCAACAAGTCCAAAGGCTCGCCTGCGATGCGGTCGAGTTCGACCACGCTGCCTTGGGTCAGGCGCATCAAATCGCGAATTTTGATCATGGCGCGGCCCACCTCAATGGACAGCGTCACGCTGATGTTTTGCAACACTTCAGGATTGATTTGGCGTTGGGCCGCTTCGTTTTCGATGGCGGCGTCTGTTTGGGTATCGGTCATGTCGGTTTCCTGAAAATTTATTGCATACCGGGAATACAAGCCCGCTCAATTTGCACAGCGGTTTGGGCGCCAATGCTGCCTACCTGAACGTCGAAAGCGGGCAAGCCGTTCACGAGCAATCGGGCCAATTCTGGTTTTTTGAAGAAGAGCACATCGCCTTCTTTCATGGTTTCAATGTCGCCAATCGAGGACTCGATGCTGCCCAGCAGCACACGTGCTTCCAAGCTGGCGCTGTCCACTGCTTCTTCCAACTCGATGCGCCATTGTTTGTCTGACTCGTCGTTGCCATCACCCGATTGCACGCGGCTGCGCAGCAACTCGCGAATGGGTTTGAGCGAGGCGTAGGGGTACACGAGGTCAATGAAGCCTTGTGCGTCCAAGTTGCCTTCGGCTTCAAAGCGCGTCAAGATGACCAAGTCATTTTCGTCGGCGATTTGTGCAAACTGAGGGTTGATCTCAGAGCTGACCAATTCAAAGTCAACGGGCAGGACGGCAGACCATGCATCTTTGAGTGAGCGGAAGAAGACTTCCAAGATCATGTGGATGATGCGTGACTCGGTGGGTGTGAACAAGCGGCCGGGCGGCAAATTGCCCACGCCTTTGCCAAAGCCACCAAAGAAACTGTCGAGCGAGCTGAACACCACGGTGGGGTCAATCACCACAATGGCGTTGCCGCGCAATGGGTTCATGCGAACCACATTGACGGACAAGGGCGCCTTCAAACTTTTGAGATAGTCACCAAAGCGAACAATTTCAACTTGGTTGGGATTGACCTTGGGGCTGGTGCGCAGCATTTCGACCAGGCCCAAACGAAAGGTTCGAATGAAGCGCTCGTTGATCATGTCGATCGAGGTGATGTTCACCCCCAAGCTGCTGTCTTCGCTGGCCAGGTCGTGCTTCTTCACCCGTGCGGTGGTGTTGAAGCCAGTGTCGACTGGAATCGAACCATCCATCACGCCTTCTGCCAAGGCAGAAAGTTCGTCGGGTGTTAGTAAAGAAGTTGCCATGAAACTCTAACTATTAAATCAGTTGATGCGAACGAGGTCTGAGCAACTTATTGCACGATGAAGTTGGTGAAGTGCACTTCTTCAATGCCGCCAAAGTCTTCGTACTTTTCCAGCAAAGTGTTGATGCTGTCACGAATCTTGACGGCCAGCTCTTTGCGGAAATCGGGTTTCACCAAATCGGCATCGGTGGTGAGGCGCATGACGTCCATCACCGCAGAGCGAATGGCAAAGTCGTGCTTCTTCACGTTTTCAAAGACGCGATCGTCGTAATGTGTCATGACCGCAAGTTGCACGGACATGACTTTTTTAGAGCCACTCACGTTCACCAAAAATTCACGCTCAATTTGCATGTAGGTGTATTCAAAGCGAGTGAGCTCTGGGGAATCTTTGGCTTTCTTGCTGGGCTTGCCATCGCCTTTTTTGTCGCCATGACCATCACCATGGCCGCCAGCAGCCGCTTCAGCGGCTTCAGGATCGACTGGCGGTTTGGGGTTGAAATAACCTGTGAAAAACAGCGTGCCGAGCACAATGCCCACAATCAGGACGATCAAACCGACGACGCCCCCAATGATCAGAACGATCGGCTTCTTCTTTTTCGGCTCTTCCGCGACGACTTCTTCTTCCGGGGCTGCTGTGGCCATAGGTCACCTCTATCTATAAACAAATTCACTCTGCATACGGCAGAGATTCAATTAACTGATCAAGCCAGTGTGTCCCAAGCATCATTGGATCGGAGATCTTTGATGCGAGTTTCTGTGGCCGCCACTTCGGTCACCGAGGCGTTGACTGTATTGTCAGACGCTGCGTTGTGACGAGGTGTCGAGTTTCCGCCAGATTCTCTCTGGTTTTCACTGTTCACCCAGACATTAGCAACAGTCATGCCTGATTGCGACAAGCTGTCTTTGAGCTTGGGCATGCCTTGGGCAATCAATTCACGGGTGAGCAGGTTGTCGGTTTTGAAGACGGCGTCCAAACCGCTGGCGTTCATGTCCAACTCCACGTCAATTTTGCCCAGGTGGGCGGGGTTGAGTTTGAGCTGCAACTTCCATTCACCTTTTTCCAACTGGTCTTGCAGTCGCTCGGCCATGGCTTTTCCAAGTTTGTCGGCCATGTCTTGAATTTGAGCAGCGCGGTCGGTCATTTCAGGGTTGGCCAGGGCCGCGCTGGTGGCGGCGGCACCCAAGGCGCCCGTGCTGGCCGTGTTACGGCCCGAGTCCATGTTGACAACGCCGTTGTTGGCTTGGTCCTGAAGTGCATCCAAGGCTGACAAGGTGTTGGGGTCGTCCGCGCCCAAGTCCAGCAAGACTTCTTTGCCATCGCCGCCTTGTCCTTTGCTGTTGAGCAAGTTGGCGGTGAGTTGGCCCCAAGCGGCCGCTTGGTCGGTGCCATTGAGCTGGGCCAATTGACGGGTCATGTTTTCCCAGGCCGGCACCATGCGCATGCGCATGGCATCGAGCGGTCCCATCTCAGGCGACATTTCAGCCAATTGATTGGCGCTGCCCAAAGCTTGTGACGGTGCCGCAGTCATGCCGCCCAAGGCTTGCAGCACACCGGTGGCACCTGCGGTTTGCATCAGGGCATTGAGGTCAGACGCCTTGGGGGTTGCGGCGGTCAGATGGGGGGCTTGTGCCCAAACGGGCGTGGCCACTTGGTCGGAAATGGTCAAGCTGTTGGGGTGGGCTTGAATCCAGCCCAAAGTGGCGGCACTGGGCAGCAAGGTCAGGGTGTTGGCGTCGCCCGTCGCGGGCGTGGGGACCGTGGGCGCCGCTGTGACGGGCAGGGTCATCAGGGGGTTGCTTGGAAAGCCCGATAAGCCCATGTTGGCTGCATTCAACGCGGCGGGGTCTGTGGCCAAGCTTGTTGCGGCATCGGTGATGGCCGATGCGGGGCTGGTGCTGAGATCGCCAAACAGCGCCTGAACAGCGGACTCGCTCAAGCCTTGCGCCCGGGCAAATTGCGCCAGGCTGTTGGGGTCGGGCAGAGGGGAGGCCGCAGTGATGACTGAAAACTGGTTGCCTAAATTGAGCGTTTGCAGGGCTGCCGCCGTGGCATCCGTGGCCTCGCCAGGGTTTGTTCCGGCAAGCTCTTGCCGCTCGCCTTTGGCCATCAGGTCGCGCATGACCCCCGCAAATTCCTGCCCATTCATGGGCTTTGCGAGGTTGGGGTCAAGCCCCCCCGAACCGCTGGAAGCCCCGACTGACGTGGGGTTCGAGACTGGTGCGGTCAAAAAGTTGAGGTTGGCGTCCATGGTATTTCCATCTTCCGTTTGATGTTTCAACCCCGGTTTTGAGGCCGGGTACGCCTTGTATTAGCAAAAACCGTGACAGGTCAGGCCTTGCCGCTTTGGGGCCGTCCTGAGAAATGCCCCTGGGTGTCGGGATTTCAGGTGGCATGGTCTTTGCTCAACCTGCTGGACTATGGAAGAAAACCATGCAGTTTGAATGCTTTAACCCTGTGAACAGCCACTTAGGCCGCCCATGAGCACCTTGACCCTGTCAACGGTTCGACAGAACCTGTCCAAATTTGATTACACCGGCCTTGGCTTGCCCGCGCTGGTGTTGTTGATCATGGCCATGTTGGTGGTGCCCCTGCCCGCGCTGCTTTTGGACATTCTGTTTACATTCAACATTGCGTGCAGCTTGCTGATCATCATGATCGCCATTGGCACCCGCAAGCCGCTCGAGTTTTCATCCTTCCCATCTGTGTTGTTGTTCGCCACCATGCTCCGTTTGGGCTTGAACGTGGCATCCACTCGGGTCATTTTGGTCAATGGCCACGAAGGCCACGAAGCCGCTGGCAAAGTGGTGGCGGCTTTCGGTGAGTTTGTGATCGGCGGCAACTACGTGGTCGGTTTCATCATCTTCGCGATTTTGATGATCATCAACTTCATCGTGGTGACCAAAGGCGCGGGCCGTGTGTCTGAAGTGAACGCACGTTTCACCTTGGACGCCATGCCTGGCAAACAAATGTCGATTGACGCCGACTTGAACGCTGGTGTGATTGACCAAGAAACTGCCAAAAAGCGCCGCGAAGAACTCTCGCAAGAATCTGACTTTTTCGGCTCCATGGACGGTGCCTCTAAGTTTGTATCGGGTGACGCGGTCGCAGGTTTGCTGATTTTGGTCATCAACTTGATCGGTGGTTTGACCATCGGTGTGGGCCAACACGGTTTGTCATTGTCTGACGCGGGCCGCATCTACACCTTGCTCACCATCGGTGATGGCTTGGTGGCGCAGATTCCCTCTTTGTTCTTGTCTTTGGCCACCGCCATCATTGTGACCCGCGTGACAACCTCAGAGTCCATGACCGAGCAGGCCACCACGCAGCTGTCCAACCCCACCGCGCTTTACATGAGTGCCGGCATTTTGGCTGTTCTGGGCTTGGTGCCTGGCATGCCGCATTTGGTCTTCATTACCTTGGCATTGGCCAGTGCAGGTTTGGCTTATCGCATCACGCAAAAGCAAGCGGCACCTGTCAGTACCCCTGCAGAACAAGCCGCTCAAGCGGCCTTGGAAGAGCCCAAAGAATTGGATTGGGACGACGTTGATCAAGTGGACTTGATCGGTCTTGAAATTGGTTATGGTTTGATTCCTTTGGTGAACCCCGAAACAGGCGGTCAATTGATGAACCGTGTGAAGGGTGTGCGCAAAAAATTGTCCGCTGAGCTGGGCTTCTTGGTGCAACCTGTGCGCATTCGTGACGCCCTCACCATTGATCCCGATGCGTATCACATTGTTTTAAAAGGTGTGGTTCGCGGTAAAGGTCAGATCAAGGTGGGCAAAGAGTTGGCCATCAATCCAGGTCAGGTTTATGGTCCCTTGGAAGGTCAGGCCACCCAAGAGCCCGCCTTTGGTTTGGAGGCTGTGTGGATCGATCCTTCGCAGCGCGACCTGGCCCGTACGTTGGGCTACACCGTGGTGGATGCCAGCACGGCCGTGGCCACGCACTTGAACAAAGTGTTGCGCGACAACGCGTCAGACCTGCTCAGCCACGATGAAGTTCAGCAACTGCTCGACAAATTGGCTGCCAAGTCACCCAAGTTGGTAGAAGACTTGGTGCCCGGTAAGTTGTCTTTGGGCGTGGTGACCCGCACCTTGCAAAACTTGCTGAACGAATCGGTGTCGATTCGTGACATGCGCACCATTGCCGAGACCTTGTCTGAAGTGGCCAGCCGCACACAAGAGCCGGAGCAATTGACGGCGCTGGTGCGTCCGAAGTTGGGCCGCATGATTGTTCAAAGCTTGGTTGACGAAACCAATGGCTTGTCGGTCATGACCTTGGACCCCAGCCTTGAGCAATTGATTCACAACATCTTGCAACAAACCGCGCCTGGCCAAAGCATTGCCATGGAGCCTGGATTGGCCGAGCGTTTATTTGGTGCTTTGCGCGATGGCGCACGTGCCGTCGAAGAAATGGGTCACCCTGCCGTGTTGGTGGTATCGCCTGTGATTCGCCCTTGGTTGTCAAAGGCGGTGCGGTATCGCGTGAACGATTTGACCTTGCTGTCATACAGCGAAATTCCAGACGATCAGACCGTCAAAGTGGTCCACACCGTGCACGCCGAAACGCGCTGAAACACGACAGACACACCCCCACAGATTCAACCCTTAGATTGATGAAGAGATAGCACCATGGAACTCAAACGCATCTTAGCCCGCGACACGCGCAGCGCCACCGAAAAGGCGATGGCTTTGTATGGCCCCGATGTGTTGATCATCTCGAATCAACGCGTTGAAGGACAAACTGAATTGATCGTGGCTTTGGAAGTGGCAGAAGTCAGCGCTGAAGCTTTGATGGACGAAGACGAAACAGCATCGGCCACCACCCAAGTTGCCACCGCCAGTTCGCCGCGAATTTCTAGCACGCCATCTTCTGTGAACAGCCCCTTCAGCGACCATTTGCATCACTTGATGCAGTCTGGCGTCAAGCAAGACGCCAAGGTGGCGGCGTCTGCCAAAGAAGCCTCACCCATTGAGCATTTACTGACACAAAGCCGTGAACAAGTGCGCAGCCAAGAGATTGTGTCTTTGGTGCGTGAAGAGTTGGCTGCCTTGCGCCAAGAGTTTCGCTTAAGCCAGCAGACTGCCAGTTGGCAAATGAACCAATACTGGCCAGCCCACATTCAGCCGCTGGTGCAAGCCATGACGGATGCCGCCGTGCCAACCGCTTTGCGCGCTTTGCTGCAAGAAGGTTTGCGTGAGCAGCCTAGCTTGGACAGTGCCCTGGCCAGCATCCGCAGCCAGCTGACCCACAACTTGGAGCGGCCGCAAGAAGGCTTCCCCAACCGAGGTGTGCAGGTCATGGCTGGTTTGTCGGGTTCAGGCAAAAGCTTGATGGTGGCCAAGGCTGCACAGCAAGTGGCCCTGCACTACGGTGTGGAATATGTGGCCGTGGTGAGCTATCACGACATGCGCGCTGGCGCTTGGGCACAAACCCAGATGCTTTGCGCCCAGTTGGGTGTGGATTGTTTCCGCGCTGCCAACCCGGAAACATTGGAATTGTTATTGACGGAGCTCTCACCCCGTCGCCTCATTTTGATTGACACCCCAGGTGTGCAAATGAACGAGCGCTTGGCTGAAATTCAGCAGGTTTGCCCCGCAGCGGGCTTGCATGCGGTGGTCCCCGCCGATTCGTCCGGCGTGAGCTTGTCACGCATCATGTTGAAATCGGGCCTGAACTGGCAAAGCCTCATGATCAGCAAGTTGGACGAATCGCACTCGCCCTGGCCCTTGATCCAATTTTTAATTGCCGAGGGTGCCCAGTGCGTGGTGTCGGCAGGCGGCGGTTCGGATCGGGTTGCGGATGGCCTGAAATCGTCCGGTTTGCAAAAACTCATCAACATTGCCATGACCCAATTGACCCCCAGCCCAGAGACATTGGGGGAGGTCCTGCTTGAAGCTGCCGCAAAACCTGCGACACTAGACCATCAGGTTAACGAGGTAGAGGCTGCCAATGAACCGCTCACCCATACGCTGGGTTTGAGCCGTCCACATTGGTCGGTCGAAATTCCTCAAAGTGAGCTTCATGGATAAAGCAAAAAGTACCCAAGTCATTGGCATTGCCAGTGGCAAAGGAGGCGTGGGTAAAACCACGGTCTCTGTGAACCTGGCCGTTGCACTGCAGGCCATGGGTCACCGCGTCATGTTGTTTGACGCCGACATGAGTTTGGCCAATGCCCAAATTGCGTTGGGCTGCCGTTGCCCTTACAACCTCAGCCACTTTATCAGTGGTGAGAAAACCCTGTCCGAAATCATTGTGACCACCCGACAAGGCATCAAGCTGGTGCCGGGTGCTTCTGGCATTCAGGAGATGGCGGCCTTGGGCGACATTCAGGCGGCCAACATCGTGCGCGCCTTCAGCGCGCTCACCGAGGACATCGATTATTTGATCGTCGACATGGCCGCTGGCATTTCCCCTGAGGTGTTGGCCTTTATGTCGGCTTGCTCGCGTCGCTTTGTGGTGGTGCGCGATGACCCCTCTTCCATTGCCGACGCTTACGCCACCATCAAGGTCTTGATTCAAGACCATGGCCTCGATGAGATCTACCTCGTTCCCAATGGTGTGTTCAGTGCACAAGAGGGCTATCAATTGTTTGAGCGCATCAACCAAGTTTGCGCCCGCTTTTTGAACCGCACCATTCGGTATTTGGGCTCGATCGAAAATGACGAACTCATTTTGGCCGCGCTCAAAAAATACCAGCCTGTGGCCGAGTTTGCCCCTGGCAGCAGTGGTGCGCGTGATTTCCGACGTTTGGCCGAAGCCATTCGTCAGCTCGAGCCCATCGATGAGGCCTCGGGCGGCTTGCAGTTTTTTGTGGAGCGGCTGGTGAAATCCAGCACCTAAGAACATGGCCACCTCCACTCGCCTTTACGAACAGGTTCAAAACAACAGCGAAGCGCTGGTCATGGCCCATTTGGGCATGGTCAAACGCGTGGCTTTGCACCTGAAGGTGAGGTTGCCGCCTTTCATGGAGTTGGACGAGTTGATTCAAGTGGGCATGATTGGCCTCTTGGAGGCTGCACGTGCCTACAACCCTGGCAAGGGCATTGAGTTTGAAAATTTTGCACACAGCCGGGTGCGCGGCGCCATTTTGGACGAGGTGCGCAGGCTGTCGTTTTTGCCGCGATCGGCCGTGGCCATCAACAAATCGCACAGCGAGGCCACCCACGAGTTGGGTGCCGAGTTGGGCCGCACGCCCACCCAGGCCGAATTGGCCGACTACATGGGCAAAGACATTGATCTGTTCCACAAGGAGCGCACCCAGGCCCGTCGTTTTGAGACCTACTCGATGGAGGTGGTGACGGAAGAGGTGATGAACATTGCCACCGACACCTCGCAACAGCCCGAGGCCATTGTGGAGCACGAGCAATTCATGGGCGCACTCACGGACGCCATTGCCGAATTGCCCGAACGTGATCAATTGTTAATGAATTTGTATTACGTTGAAGAGCTCAACCTCAAAGAGATTGGCGAAGTGCTGGGTGTGACCGAGTCGCGCGTCAGCCAACTGCTGTCGGCCGTGGTTAAAAAACTCCGCGGCACGCTCAAGGTTGAACCGGCCAACGTGGCCAAGCCCAGGGCTGGAAAGGGGGCCTGATGCCAATGCATGCCGCTTTTTCCAGAGTTCCTGCTGCGCGAATGGCTTTTATGCCTTCTTTTGCATCTGAAGGCTCAAGTTTCCCGATGTCCCTCCGATTCCTGCTGTGTCAGGATCAAAAGGAACAAGACATCATGCGAGTACATTTCAAAGCGATGGAGAGCTACGGCGAAGGCAATCATGCATCCCAAGCCATGGTGGCCGACAAGGTCGAGCTCATTCAGATGCTCTTTGACGGTCTGATTGACAGCCTGGTCACAGCCAAGGGTCACATTCAGCGTGGCTCGATTGAAGACAAAAACAAGAGCTTGGTTCGCGCCGGACGCATCGTCTTGGGCTTACAAGGCGCTTTGGATTTAGACAAAGGTGGCGATTTGGCACGCAATCTGTACGAGTTGTACAGCTACGTGACACGCCGCCTGGTTCACGTGAACGCGCGCAATGACCTTGATGCATTGCAAGAAGTTCACACCTTGTTGAATGAGATTCGCCAAGCCTGGCGTGATGTTCCTAACTTGTTGCCTAAAACAGCGCCTGCTTCAGGCGTTGCAATGTCTTCAATGCATTGAGCGGATGCCTGAAAGGGCAAAGCGATGAAGGAACAATGACGGGCGCAGCTGGGAAGCCAGCCGCCCGTTTGGTCGTTTTTGGAGAGAAATATGGTTGCGATTATTGGTATCGTGGTTTTGATGGTTGCGGTGTTCGGGAGTTACATCCTGCACGGCGGCGATATGCATCCGATTATCAAAGCGGCGCCGCTTGAAATCATGTGTATTTTGGGCGCCGGCATTGGCGGTATGTTGGTCGGCAACAGCATGGACATTTTCAAAGGTGCCATGGCCGGCATGGGCAAAGTGTTCAAAGGCCCGGCCTATCACAAAGAAGATTATTTGAGCACCATCTTTGTGGTCTCCAAAATCATGAAGACGCTGAAAACAGAGGGTCCCGTGGCCCTTGAGGCGCACATTGAGAATCCCGAATCAAGTGCCATTTTTGCCGAGTACCCTAAAATTTTGCATGACCATGCCTTGTTGGATTTGGTTTGCAACACGGTTCGTTTGATGGTGGTGTCCACCAGTCCATTGAGTCCCTATGCGGTCGAAGACGTGATGGATGCCTCGATCAAAACTCACCACCACGATGCCTTGATGCCGCAAGCTGCGCTGGCCACTTTGGCGGGCGCTTTGCCTGCGCTGGGTATTGTGGCTTGCGTGTTGGGTGTGGTGAAAACCATGGGTGCGATTGACCAGCCGCCAGCCGTGTTGGGCGGCATGATTGGTGGCGCCTTGGTGGGTACCTTCTTGGGTGTGTTCATGGCCTACGGTTTTGTGGAGCCCATGGCTTCGCGTTTGGCACAGATCATTGAAGACGAAGGTCAAATTTTCAAAGTGGTCAAGCAAATCATCATTGGCACACTGCATGGTCATCCCATGCCTTTGATCATTGAGGCCGCCCGGGCCAGTATCAGTCACCACAATCAGCCCAGTTTTGCTGAAGTGTTTGACGGCTTGCGAGGCTAAGCACCATGGCTGAAGCGGTTTTAGAAGCGCCACCCGAAGCAGAAGCGATCGTTGCCGACGCGCCAGTTGAAGCTGGCGCAGACGCAGGCGCTGCTGCCGAAGTCACGCCTGAAGCTGAGGCTGCGCCGCTCATTCCAGAAGAGGCCGATCCTGATGCCCCTGTGGTGGTGGCGCCGTCCATCACCATCAAAAAAATCATGGACGATGGGCACGGTGGTGCGCACGGCGGTGCTTGGAAAATTGCGCTGGCCGACATGATGACCGCCATGATGGCCTTCTTCTTGTTGATGTGGCTGCTGGGTGCATCCAACGCCGACCAACGCAAAAGCATTGCCGATTATTTCAAGCCGACGTCCCACAGCAACGTGACCATGGGCAAATTGGCGGGCTCTGACGGTTTGTTGGGCGGTCGTTCCGTGATTGATCCCGATGGCTTCCCGTTCTCAGCCAAGCAAACCAGCGCACTGAACATGGTGACGCCGCGTTCGCAAGGTGGACCCACCGAAAACGACCCCTCGCCCAAAGGCTCGGACAGCAAAGAGTCGGGGCAAGATGGCGATCCAGGCAAAAAAGCAGCTGAAGCGGCCGACAAAGCCAACTTTGACAAGATGGAAAAAGAGATCAAAGAGGCCATGGCCAAGAACCCCAAGCTGGACAAATTGAAAGACCAGGTCTCGTTTGCGCGCGACAAAGAGGGTCTGCGGATTGAGATCATCGACAAAGCCGACTTCGCCATGTTTGGCTTGGGCACCACCAACATGACGCC
Organism: uncultured Limnohabitans sp.; assembly: GCA_937928195.1. Lineage (GTDB taxonomy): Bacteria > Pseudomonadota > Gammaproteobacteria > Burkholderiales > Burkholderiaceae_C > Limnohabitans_A. The sequence continues at coordinate 11,339 of CALEYZ010000163.1, read as the reverse complement.
CAAAGCACAGGCCTTGTTGAACGAAGTGGCCAAAACGCTGCAGGCCATGCCCAACAAGGTGGCCATCAGGGGGCACACCGACAGCGTGCAGTTTGCCAACACCGACGACCGCAACAATTGGTCTTTGTCGGCAGAACGGGCGGAAGAAACGCGCAAGATCATCGAGAAGAAGGGCATTCCCAATAGTCGGTTTGCCAAGATTGAAGGCGTGGCCGATACGGCGCCCTACAACCCGAATGACCCCAAAGACCCCCGAAACCGGCGGATCAGCATCACGGTCATGAACCAGTAACCTCCCTCAAAAGCAGCTTTTTCAAGCTGCTTTTTGATTGTCTTGACCCTTCGGGCTGCTTTGGTCATAATTATTTTAAGCTTCAACTATTTAAGTTGCAACAAATGGCCACGTGAGACAAGGAGCATCGCCATGAACATCGTTTGCCTAGGGGGCGGCCCCGCCGGTTTGTATTTCGGCTTGCTGATGAAGTTGCGTCATCCCGAGCACAAGATCACGGTGCTCGAACGCAACAAGCCCTATGACACCTTCGGTTGGGGCGTGGTGTTTTCAGATGCCACCATGTCCAAACTGCAGGTGGCCGATCCGGTGACGGCTTCTGAAATTTTGGGCTCGTTCAACCACTGGGATGACATTGCGGTGCATTTCAAAGGCGAAACCATGCGCTCTGGTGGCCATGGTTTTTGCGGCATTGGTCGCAAGCGCTTGCTGAACATTTTGCAAAAACGCTGTGAAGAACTGGGTGTTGAGTTGGTGTTTGAAGCAGAAGTCGATGCCAACGAAGACCTGGCTGCCCGTTACAACGCCGACTTGGTAATTGCGTGTGACGGCATCAACTCCAAAGTCCGCACACGCTTTGCGAAGACCTACAAGCCGGACATCGATGAGCGCCAATGCCGCTTTGTTTGGTTGGGCACACGCAAATTGTTTGATGCATTCACCTTTGCCATTGAAGAAACAGAACACGGCTGGTTTCAGGCGCATGCCTACCAGTTTGATGGTGACACCTCCACCTTCATTGTGGAAACGCCCGAGCCCGTTTGGAAGGCTGCTGGTTTTGAAACCATGACGCAGGAAGAGTCGGTGGCATTTTGTGAAAAGTTGTTTGCCAAGTATTTAGACGGCAACGCGCTCATGACCAATGCCAAGCATTTGCGCGGTTCGGCCCATTGGATCAAATTCCCGCGCGTCATTTGTGACCAGTGGGTGCACTGGGACACGTCAGCGGACGGTCGTGAAGTGCCGTATGTGTTGATGGGTGATGCCGCGCACACCGCGCACTTTTCGATTGGCTCGGGCACCAAGCTGGCGCTGGAAGACGCCATCGAATTGGCCGACACCTTTGAGCGTGTGGGCCACGATGTGCGCGGCATGAAAGAGGTGATGACGGCTTATCAGGCCACGCGTTCTATTGAGGTTTTGAAAATTCAAAATGCTGCGCGCAACTCCACTGAGTGGTTTGAGAATGTGGCGCGCTATGTGAATTTGCCGCCGCAGCAATTTGCCTATTCTTTGCTCACACGCAGTCAGCGCATTTCGCATGAAAACTTGCGCCTGCGCGATGACAAATTTGTAGCCGCTTACGAACGCTTCATGGCGTCATTGGCCAACTTTGATGACAGTGCGCGGGCCAAGTCCACACCGCCCATGTTCTTGCCTTTGCAAGCACGCGGTGTCACTTTGAAAAACCGCGTGATGGTGTCGCCCATGGCCACTTATTCAGCGGTGGATGGCTTGCCAGGTGATTTCCATTTGATGCACTACGGCGCGCGTGCCGTCGGCGGTGCGGCCATTGTGTTCACCGAGATGACCTGTGTCACACCCGAAGGTCGGATCACGCCAGGCTGCCCAGGCCTTTGGAATGACGCGCAACAACACGCATGGGCGCGCATTGTGAATTTTGTGCATGCGCAGTCCGATGCCAAGATTGCTTTGCAGTTGGGCCACGCAGGTCGCAAAGGCTCAACACGCCGCGCATGGGATGGCATTGACATGCCCTTGAACGATGCGGCGCGCGATGGCAGCAATTGGCCCTTGATGGCGCCCTCTGCATTGCCCTATATGGACGGCGTGAGCCAAGTGCCGCACGAAATGACGCGCGCTGACATGGACGCGATCTTGGCCGCGTTTGTGTCGGCTGCCGAGCGCGGTGCCAAAGCTGGATTTGACTGGCTGGAATTGCACTGCGCGCACGGCTACTTGCTGTCGGGTTTCATTTCGCCTCTCACCAACCACCGTACGGATGAATTCGGCGGCTCGCTGGAAAATCGTTTGCGCTTCCCCTTGGCGGTGTTTGCCGCGCTGCGCAAAGTATGGCCTGAAGACAAGCCGATGTCGGTGCGCATTTCTGCTCACGATTGGGTGGAAGGCGGCATCACGCCAGACGACGCCATCGAGATTGCCAAACAATTCAAAGTCGCCGGAGTGGACTTTGTGGACTGCTCATCAGGTCAAGTCGACAAGCGCGAGAAGCCGGTGTATGGGCGCATGTTCCAAACGCCGTTTGCCGATCGCATCCGCAACGAAGCAGGTGTGCGCACCATCGCGGTAGGCGCGATCTCAGAAGCCGATCATGTGAACAGCATCATTGCGGCTGGTCGTGCTGATTTGTGTGCCGTGGCCCGGCCGCACCTGGCCAACCCCTCATGGACGATGCAAGAAGCCGCGCGCATTGGCTACACCGATTTGAATTGGCACAAAGCCTATGTGTCTGGCAAGCGTCAGATGGAAACCAACTTTGAACGTGCTGCCGCGATGGCAGCCATGAGTGCATCACCGGCTGCAGCCAAAGGAGAAAATTGATGCGGCACGTGTGGATCACGGGCGCAGGCCGTGGCATTGGCGCGGCCGTGGCGCATGCGTTTGCACGTGAGGGTGCTGCGCTGAGCTTGTCAGGTCGCAACCTGCAGACCTTGGAAGCGCAAGCTGCTGAATTGCGCAAGGCCTACCCGGGCGTCAAGTTGCATCTGAGTGCCATGGATTTGAGTGACCCTGAATCTGTGATGACGGCGCATCGCTCAAACCAAACCGCTTTAGGGCCTGTCACCGTGTTGGTGAACAACGCAGGGCAAGCGCTCAGTCAGCCCTTTGTCAAAACCGATTTGCAGCTTTGGCAGCAAATGTTGAATGTGAATTTAACGGGCACTTATTTGTGCATACAAGCAGCCTTGCCTGATTTGCTGGCCGAAGGCGCCAAGGGGCAAGCTGCGCGCATTGTGAACATTGCCAGCACGGCGGGCTTGAAAGGCTATGCCTATGTGTCTGCCTATGCGGCAGCCAAGCACGGTGTAATTGGCTTGACGAGAAGTTTGGCGTTGGAGCTGGCGCGCAAAGGGGTGACTGTGAATGCGGTGTGCCCTGGCTTTACCGAGACCGACATTGTGCGGGATTCGATTGCCAACATCGTGGCCAAAACTGGGCAAACCGAAGCGCAAGCGCGCGAGGCTTTGGTGGCTCACAACCCGCAGAAAAAAATGATTCAGCCCGATGAAGTGGCGCAAGCCGTGATGTGGCTTTGCAGCGAAGCAGCGGCATCGGTCAATGGCCAATCAATTGCCGTGGATGGCGGGGAGACGATGTGATGGCAGACTTTGAAAGTTTGAAAATCAATGCCGACCATGAGTTTCGGGCGCATGCCGATCAGCATGCCTCCTTGCGATTGTGGTTGCGGCTGTTGTCATGCACCACACGCGTAGAAGACAAGATTCGCCAAAAATTGCGCGAGTCTTTTGACATCACCTTGCCACGCTTTGATTTGATGGCGCAACTAGAACGTCATCCTGAAGGGCTCACCATGGGCGAGTTGTCGCGCCGCATGATGGTGACAGGCGGCAACATCACGGCCATTGTGGACCAATTGGAAAAAGAGAAGCTGGTTCAAAGGCAAGTGGGCGCGCATGATCGCCGCTCGTTCACTGTCAAATTGACCAAAGCAGGTCGCGATGCTTTTGCCGAGATGGCCGTGGCCCACGAAGCATGGGTGGCCGGCATGTTTGCGGGTCTGTCCGAGAACCAACAAAGTCAGCTCTACACCTTGCTGGGTGCGCTGAAAAAGAATTTACAAAAACAGGAGGAGATGGCATGAGCCCCAAATATTTACCCGGTGAACCCCACCAGTTGCCACGTCATGGCAACAAGTTGGCCAACTACAAAGCCGAGCATGTGCTGTTTGAAGTGAAAGACGGGGTGGCCACACTCACGCTCAATCGACCCGAGCGCAAAAATCCTTTGTCATTTGAGTCGTACGCCGAGATGCGAGATTTGTTTCGCGCCTTGTCTTATGCCGACGATGTACATGCCGTGGTCGTCACCGGCGCCGGTGGTAACTTTTGCTCGGGCGGTGATGTGCATGAAATCATTGGCCCACTCACCAAGTTGGACATGCCTGGGCTGTTAACGTTCACACGCATGACCGGTGATTTGGTCAAAGCCATGCGCGCTTGCCCGCAACCGATCATCTCGGCCATCGATGGCATTTGCGCAGGTGCTGGCGCGCTGTTGGCGCTGGCCTCTGACATGCGTTACGGTACGGCCCGCAGCAAAACTTACTTCTTGTTCAACAAAGTGGGCTTGGCCGGCTGTGACATGGGTGCCTGCGCTTTGCTGCCGCGCGTGATTGGTCAAGGCCGCGCTTCGGAGTTGCTGTACACCGGCCGTGGCCTGCCTGGCGAGGAGGCCGAGCGTTGGGGTTTTTACAACCGCGTGTGCACACCCGAAAGTGTTTTGGCCGAAGCACAAGCCATGGCGCAAGTGTTGGTCAGTGGCCCCACGTTTGCCAACGGCATGACCAAAAAGATGTTGCAGCAAGAGTGGAACATGGGCGTAGACGAGGCCATTGAAGCGGAAGCGCAAGCCCAAGCCATCTGCATGGCCACCAACGATTTCCACCGGGCGTATCACGCTTTTGTGGCCAAGCAAACGCCAGTGTTCCAAGGAGATTGAGCATGAATTCCAATGCACACTTGGCGTGGCCATTTTTTGACGAATCGCACCGCACCTTCAAAAACCAATTGCAAACTTGGACAAACCAACAGTTTGCGGGCTTGCACGGTCACGATGAATCGCGCGAAGCGATTGACCGCGAATGCGTGAGTTTGGTCAGGGCTTTGGGCCAAGGCGGCTGGCTCAAGCCGGCCATTGCTGGCAAAGCGCATGGCGGCGCGGCCGATGTGATCGACACACGCACCATTTGCATGTTGCGTGAAGAGCTGGCGTGGCATCACGGTCTGGCCGATTTTGCATTTGCCATGCAAGGCTTGGGTTCTGGCGCCATCAGTTTGAAGGGCACGCCAGAACAGCAAGCTGCTTACTTGCCGCGTGTGGCCAAGGGCGACGCCTTGGCGGCCTTTGCGTTGAGTGAGCCGGATGCCGGATCTGATGTGGCAGCCATGCAATGCAGTGCGGTAGAAACTGCAGAAGGCTACCGCTTGAACGGTTTCAAGACTTGGATTTCCAACGGCGGCATTGCTGATTTTTATGTGGTGTTTGCCCGTACCGGTGAAGCGCCAGGAGCGCGTGGCATCAGTGCCTTCATTGTGGATGCGAACACGCCTGGTTTGGAAATTGCCGAGCGCATTGATGTGGTGGCACCGCACCCCTTGGCCAAATTGCATTTCAACAATGTGCTGGTGCCATATGCCAAGCGCATTGGTGCGGCCGGCGAAGGTTTCAAGGTTGCGATGGCGACCCTCGATGTGTTCAGAACATCGGTGGCTGCCGCATCCTTGGGCTTTGCGCGCCGTGCACTGGACGAGTCCATTGCATGGGCCAAACAACGCAAGATGTTTGGTCAGTCCTTGGGCGATTTTCAAATCACACAAAGCAAGCTGGCGCAAATGGCCACGTTGTTGGATGCCGCCACCTTGCTGACTTATCGCGCCGCATGGCTGCGAGATCAAGGTCAGCGCATCACGCAAGAGGCGGCCATGGCCAAAATGACCGCCACCGAAAACGCACAGCAAATCATTGACATGGCGGTGCAAATGCATGGCGGCATGGGGGTGAAAAAAGGGTGCATCGTCGAGTCTTTGTACCGAGAAATTCGGGCGTTGCGCATTTATGAAGGCGCAACCGAAGTACAGCAACTGATCATTGGTCGCGATTTACTCAAGTGAGGCCTGGCATGACACTCTCAACTTCTTCTGCGGCGCTGGCACCTTCGTCGCACTTTGACACCTTCACGCGCGATCGCTTGCCACCCCAAGATCAGTGGCCGGTGTTTGTATTTGACCGACCCGAAGTTCAGTACCCCGAGCAACTCAATTGCGTGCAAGGCTTGTTGGATGCGCATGTGGCCAATGGTCGAGGTGACCGCGTGGCGGTGCGCGGCATGGACAGCGCCGGCGAGATTGGCTGGACGTACGCCCAATTGCAAGCCAAGGTGAATCAAATTGCTCACGTCTTGGTGACCGACATGGGCATGAAGTCTGGGCAGCGTTTGCTGCTGCGCGGTGGCAACAGCCCCATGATGGCCGCTTGCTTTTTGGCCGCCCTCAAAGCCGGTTTGGTGGTCGTGCCCACCATGCCCTTGCTGCGAGCCGCAGAGTTGAAGCAAATCATTGACAAAGCCCAAGTGAGTGCCGCCCTGTGCGACAGCTTGTTGGCCGAAGAGCTGGGCCATTGCACAGATGCTGCGCATGCACACCATGCACCTGCATTGAAACAAGTGCGCTGGTTCCGATCGGAGGATGCCGAGGGCGTCGAAGCACGCATGGCTCAGCATGCCCCTGCATTTGAAGCGCATCCCACCAGCCGTGATGATGTGTGTCTGATTGCGTTCACCAGTGGCACCACGGGTCAGCCCAAAGGCACGATGCATTTTCACCGCGACATTTTGGCCATGTGCGATTTGTTCCCACGCCATGTGTTGAAGATGGACGCGTCCGACATTGTGTGCGGCACGCCGCCCATCGCATTCACGTTTGGTTTGGGCGGCTTGCTGGCCTTCCCGATGCGCTACGGTGCCTGTGCCGTGCTGCTTGAAAAATACACACCAGAATCTTTGCTGCAAGCGGTGGCGAAGTATGGCGTCACGCAGTGCTACACGGCGCCCACCATGTACCGCCAGATGGCCATGATGGTGATTGACAAGCCGCAAGCCTTTGATTTGAAAACACTCAAGCACACGGTGTCCGCCGGAGAAGCCTTGCCCGATGCCACGCGCCAATTGTGGAAAAAAGCCACAGGTCTGGAGATGACCGATGGCATTGGCGGGACCGAAGTGATTCACATCTACATCTCCAGTGCAGGACACGATGTGCGCGCTGGCAGCATTGGCAAAGTGGTGCCCGGCTACCAAGCGCAAATTGTGGACGAGGACATGCAGCCGGTCCCACCGGGTGTTGTCGGTCGATTGGCGGTCAGAGGTCCAACGGGTTGCCGGTATTTAGACGATCCTCGCCAAAAGGACTACGTCAAAGGTGGCTGGAACTTACCAGGCGATACCTTTGTGATGGATGCCGATGGCTATTTCAGTTACCAAGCGCGCAATGACGACATGATCATTTCAGCGGGCTACAACATTGCGGGCCCCGAGGTGGAAGGCGCCTTGATGCAACACCCCGCGGTGGCGGAATGTGGTGTGGTGGGCGCCAGTGACATCGAGCGCGGACAAGTGGTGATGGCCTTTGTGGTGCTCAAGCCCGGCCACACAGGCGCGCCTGCTTTGGAAAAAGAAATTCAAGAGTTTGTGAAACAAACCATTGCGCCTTTTAAATACCCAAGGCGTGTGGTGTTTTGCGACACCTTGCCACGCACCGAGACGGGCAAACTGCAGCGCTTCAAATTACGCCAGCAAGCGCCTGCCTTCAATTCAGAAAAATAAGGAGCAGAAGATGTCACAAGGAATTTTGCGAGTCCTTCAGCCCGAAGGATGGGCACCCGCCAAGGGCTATGCCAACGGCATTGCCGCCCGTGGTGAAATGATTTTTGTCGCCGGCATGATTGGCTGGAATGGCCAGTGTCAATTTGAAACCGATGACTTTGTTGCGCAGTGCAAACAAGCACTGCAAAACATTGTGGCCACGCTGGCCTGTGCGGGTGCTGGGCCTGAGCACATGGCCCGCATGACCTGGTATGTCAAAGACAAAAAAGAGTACGTGGCCCGGGGGCGCGAATTGGGCAAGGTGTACCAAGAGGTGATGGGCAAAAACTACCCCGCCATGACCTTGGTTCAGGTGGCCGATTTGGTGGAAGAACGTGCTTTGGTGGAGATTGAGGTGACGGCTGTTAAGCCTTGAAATTGAAATCTCAGATTGCTGGGGATTTTTGCTGGCTTCACTGACTTGATGGGCTTGTTTTTCCGGGCTTGCCAAATGTCGTGAGCCAACTGTAAATTGAGCCAGACTTCTGCGGTCGTGCCTTCTAACCAACGCTCCAACCTCAGTGCAAGTTGTGGTGTGATAGGCGAGTGACCATGGAGCACTCGTGAGAGCTGGACGCGCGAGACACCCAGTTGTTCGGCTGCACTGGTCACAGTCAATCCTAGGGCTGGCAACACATCTTCTAGAAGGCTTTCACCTGGGTGTGGCGGGTTGTGCATTTGCGTCATGGTGTTCAGTGGTAGTCTTGATAGTCAACCAGTACGGCATCCTGATTGTCGAACGTGAAAGTAAGTCGCCAATTGCCATTGACTGAAATCGACCAATGCCTTTATGGCGAAAGCTTTTGATCATCAGTGTATCATGAGGCGATACACCGTGTCTTGACCCTGACCAAACTTTCAATGACTTACTTTTCCGCTTGTGTGCTCAGAGAAATCAATCGCTGCAAGTTTGAAATTAAAGACTGACTGTGAGACTGGCCTAGGCTTTGAAGAATTTTTTGTTCATGACTTGCGGCCTTTTTGAGAAGCGGTTTGACCACCTTCTGGCCAGCTGCCGTAAGACTCACCCACGCTTGCCGTTTATCTTGTGTGCAAGGCGTACGCTTCACCAAATTTTCTGACGCCATGCGCATCACCATTTTGGTCAGTGTGGGTTGTTTTGCCAAAACGATGTCTGCCAATTCACCGACGGTGCGTCTCTGGACGCCTGACAGCGAAGCCAGTATCCGCCATTCTGAAACTGTCAGGCCTGCCGCCTCTACTTCGGCGTGAAATTCTGAAGAAATCATGAAGCTTGCGCGCGCGAGCAAATAGGGCAAGTAGCTGTCGACGAATTCTTTGTCGTTCATGGTGGCGGTGGGTGCAGATCAGGCGGGCAGTTTTTGAGCGATGTGGAAGCCACCTTGCTGATACACCAATGGCGAACCATCGGCAAAGCCGCAACGCTCTACCTCGCCCACAAAAATGATGTGATCGCCTTCGGGATATTGGCTGCGGTTGCGGCATTCAAACCAAGCCAAAGCGCCCTTGAGAACCGGCAAACCCGTGGCACCCAATTCATAGTCCACGCCTTTGAACCGATCGCCTTGGCCGAATGCAAATTGCTGACAGATGGGCAGTTGCTGGTCACTCAGAATGTTGATGACGTAGTGAGACGCTTTTTGAAAAGACGGTACGGTGCGAGAGCTTAAGCCCAAACTCCACACCACCAAGGGCGGCGTGAGCGACACACTGTTGAACGAGCTGGCCGTCAGCCCCACGAATGAATGCCCCCAATCGGCGGGATTGGCCTCGCCACCTTGGTGGGTGGTGATGACAGACACCCCGGTTGGAAAGCGAGACAAGGCTTGCTTGAATTGGGGGATGTCGAAGGGCGTGCTAGGGGAATTCATGAGGCCATTGTATGAAATTTCATATAAACTGGTTGAACTATTTCAAAACCACTTTGACAAGAGTGGCATCGCAAGGAGCTGACATGCTGATTGAGCAAATTGAACACCGCTGGTTGGACGCGTTTGAGCGCACCTTTGCCCTGTGCAAAATTAATGAGGGCGATGTGGTGGCCTTGCTGACCGAAAGTCAGTCGCGCCGTGTCAATGTGGATTTGGCACGCATCACCTTGCAGCGCATGGGCGCCAAAATCTTTGAGGTGTGTTTGCCAACACCTGCGTTGACTGCGCCTGCGCCAGTGCGTTCTACCGGTGCCACCGATGTGATTCAAAACTTGGCGCCTGTGGTTGCCGCACTGCAACGTGCCAACGTGGTGATTGATTGCACGGTGGAGGGCATGTTGCATGCGCCTGAATTGCCAGCGATTTTGAAAGGCGCTGATGGCGTGGTGCCGCGCTTGTTCATGATTTCCAATGAACATCCAGAAATTTTAGAGCGCACCGTGCCCGACCCTGCGCTGGAGTCGGTTGTGCGCAATGCCATGAAAAAATTGCGCGGCACGCAACACATGCACGTGACATCCAAAGCGGGCACTGATTTGAACATCCAATTGAAGTCGGCTGTGGTGGGTGGTGTCTGGGGTTTTTGCAGCAAGCCGGGCATGGTGTCGCACTGGCCGGGTGGTTTGGCCTTGGCCTTTCCTGCTGCGGGCAGTGTCAATGGCACTTTGGTCATGGCGCCAGGCGATGTCAACTTAACCTTCAAGCGCTATTTGCGTGACACCATTCGCCTCACCATTGAAAACGACACCATCACTCGCATTGAAGGCGAGGGTGTGGATGTGGACATGATGCGGACGTACTACCAAACCTGGATTGACAAAGAGGGCCATCGCGATGCGTGCGCCGTGTCGCATGTGGGTTTTGGTTTGAACCCCGCAGCGCGCTGGGATGCCATGACTTTTTATGACAAGCGTGATTGCAATGGCACCGAGTTGCGTGCCTTTGCCGGTAACTTTTTGTATTCCACCGGCGCCAACGAAGTGGCTGGCCGTCACACGCTGGGCCACTTTGATTTGCCTATGCGTGGCTGCACCATCCAACTGGATGGCCAGTGCGTGGTGAACGAAGGTGCGCTGGTGCCGGGCGTGTTTGAAAGTCCTGCGCCATGATGGCCGACTTGCCCTCTTGGATTGAGGCAGGCCCTGCCGATGCCAAAACCACATTGGTTTTTTTGCATGGCATCGGTGGCGGAAAAAAAGGCTTTCAGTCGTCTGTCGATTGCTTTGCAAGCAAGGGCTATCGCGCGCTGGCTTGGGACATGCCCGGTTATGGCGACAGCCCTTTAACGGGTGCTCTCAGTTTTAACAGCCTGGCCAAATCGCTGGAACTGTTACTGAACAAAGCCAATGTTCAAAAGGCGGTGCTGGTGGGCCACAGCATGGGCGGCATGGTGGCCTTGCAAGCCTGGACCCATTGCCCAGAACGAATTGAAGGTCTGGTGATTGCCGCCAGCAGCCCTGCATTTGGCCAACAAGATGGCGACTTTCAGCAGCAGTTTGTGGCGCAGCGACTTGCACCTTTGAACGCAGGCAAAACCATGGCCCAAGTGGCC